>CAIWHR010000112.1 GCA_903912485.1 uncultured beta proteobacterium
GGCGGCGCGGGGGACGAGTGCCGCGCGGCTGGCGGGGGAGTTGAAGGGCGACCTCGACACCATCGTGCTCAAGGCGTTGAAGAAGAAGCCGGAGGAGCGCTACGCGACGGCCGACGCGCTGGCGGCGGACCTGCGGCGCTATCTGGCCGGCGAGGCGGTGCAGGCGCGGCCGGACTCGGCCTGGTACCGCGCGCGCAAGTTCGCGGGCCGCAACCGGGCGGTGGCCGGTGCCGTTTCGGTGGTCGTCCTGTCGCTGGCGGTCGGGCTCGGCGTCGCGCTGTGGGAGGCGCGCGTCGCGCAGCAGGAGGCGGCCACGGCGAAGGCCGTGCAGGACTTCCTGGAAGACATCTTTCAGGCGAACACGTCGAACCAGCCCAACCCGCAAAAAGCGCGGCAGACGACGGCGCGCGAACTGCTCGACATCGGCGCCTCGCGCATCGATGCGTCGCTCATCGCGGCGCCGAAGGCGAAAGGCGAGGTGCTGCGCACGCTCGCCGCCCTCTATTCGGAGATGGGCCTGCGGGAAAAGGCGATCGAGATCCACCGCAAGCGGATCGAAACCGTTCGCCGGTTTGCCGGCGGCGACAGCCTCGACATGGCCGACGCGATGCTGGCGCTGTGCACGGTGATGGGGCGGGGGTTCACCGCCATGGACATGGACGAGCGCAGGGCGCTGACCGCCGAGGCCGGGCGAATCCTCGACCGGCACGGCGATCGCAGCTCGATCCTGCGCGCGCGCCTGTTCATCCAGCTGAGCTGGATCTACCTGATCACCGACGTCAACCGTGCCTACGATTACGCCGCGCAGGGCGTCGAGCTCTATCGCGCGATTCCGCCGAGCGTCGAGAAGGTCGAGGCGATCACGTCGGCGGCGGTGTGCCTGCTCAATCTCAGGCGAGCCGCGGACGCCAAGGCGCAGCTGGGCGATGCCATCGCGGCAGCGGAACTGGTCGGCGCCGGCGCCAGCGCCGGGTTGCCGCTCATCCACGTGAGCATGGGCATCGCGAACATACAGCTGGGCGAATTCGCGCCGGCGATCGCGAGCGTCCGGCTCGCGTACGAGCTTTCGCGCCGGTCGAACGGCGAGGACGGCGTCGACACCATCTACGCGCAGAAATGGCTGGGCGAAGCGCTGGTCCGGGCGTCCGACTATCGCGAGGCGATCGACGTGCTCCAGGCGGCGGTCGCCGCCGCGATCAGGACGCGCGGCGCGGACGACGCGGTGGTGCTCCCCGAGCCGCTCTACGTGTACGGCATCGCGCTGTCCCGCGTCGGCCGCATCGAGGAAGGCTTCGAGCAGATATCGCGCGCGATCGAACTGACCTATTCGCGCCGCCGCGACCAGCCCGCGCTGCTCGAGACCAGGGCCGCGCTGTTGACCGACTTCGGGCGATTCGGCGAAGCCGAGGAGCTCTACGACCAGGCCCGGCGGGATCGGGAAGAGACCGGAACCTGGAAGGGCGACTGGCTGATCGACCACTGGGACGCGCGGGTCGACCTGATGCTGGCGACGGGCCGCGCGACCGAGTGCCTGCAGCGCCTTGCGGAATTGTGGCCGCCCGAGGCGCGCGAGGGCGCGGCCGTCAACCCGAAGCTGCCGTGGATGGCCGCGCGCGCCGAGTTCGCCGCAGGCGACGCGCAGTCCGCCGAGCGCCACGCCGAGGACGCGCTCGATCGGATCCAGCGCAGCCCGCAGCGCGGATACCGCCGCGATTTCGAGGCGGCGCTGGAGCGCTTCCTGGGCAAGGTGAAGTTCGCGCGCGGAAGCCTCGCCGACGCGCAGGCGAGCCTGCTGCGTGCCGCGACGCTGCTGGACGCCATGGTCGATCCGGCGCGCAGCCCGAAGTCGGCCGACGTCGAGGTGGCGCTCGGCCGGGTGGCACTCGCCACCGGAAGCCGCGGCGACGCCGCGGCGCACATGAAGCGCGCGCTGTCGATCTATCGCACGCATCGGCAGCTCGGCGGCCAGTACCTCGACCCCCTTCGCCTGCTGGGGGCGGCATTGCGCGCCCCGGCCGGCACTCCCTCCATTGCCGTTGCGACGCGTCCCGCCGCCGCGGGACCGGGAGGGCGCTCACCGACGGGGCCGGGCCTTGACTGAACCGACGCTGCCCGCTGCCGCCGCAGCGCGCTCCCCTTCGCCGGTCCGCGGCAAGCGCGCGCTGCTCTACATCGCGGTGGCGGCGGCGGTGGTCGTCGTCGTGGTGGCGGCGCTGGGGGCGGCGAACTATCGGCACCGGGAGGCGCAGCGCCAGGCCGTCGTGACCACGCAGAACCTCGCCGCGACGCTGGACCTGACGATCGAAGGGCTGATCGACACCATCGACCTGGCGGTCCTCGCCGGGACCGACGAAATCGCCCGGCAGATCGCCGCCGGGAATCCCGATGCGCAGGCCATCACCCGGTTCCTGATCGCGCAGCAGGCGCGCATCCCGTCGGTCGCCTTCGTGCGCGCCACCGATGCGCGCGGGAACGTGATCTACGGACCGGGGCTCGCGCCGCCCGGCGGCGGGGAGGCCACGAACAATGCCGACCGCGACTATTTTGTCCGGCTGCGCGACGATCCGCGCGCCGGCCTGCTCGTGGTCAAGCCGCTGGTCGGCCGGACCGAGCGCAAGTGGGTCTGGCTTTTCGCCCGCCGCATCGACCGGCCGGACGGGTCGTTCGGCGGCGTCATCTTCGCCGCGATTTTCCTCGACCGGATCGAGGCGATGCTGGCCCGGGTCAAGCTCGGCCCCCGCGATTCGATCACGCTGCGCGATCAGGACCTGGGGCTGGTGGCCCGCTACCCGCCGTTGAACTCGATCGGGGTCGAGATCGGCGACCGCAGGCGATTGCCCGCCGGTTTCGTCGAGGCGCTGGAGGCGGATCCGCGGGAAGGGACTTTCGTCAGCGGCGCGACGGCCATCGACGGCATCAGCCGCATCCACTCCTATCGGCGCAACCCGAAGTACGGCTTCACCGTCAGCGTCGGGCTGGCGCAGGATGACGTGCTGGCGGCGTGGCGCGTGCAGGCGTGGACCGCCGCCGGCATCGCCGCCGGCCTCGTCCTCGCGATTCTGGTGTTCGCCGTCGTCGTCCGCCGCGCCTGGCTGCGCGAGCAGCAGGACATGGCGTCGCTGCTGGCCAGCCGCAAGGCGCTGCAGGAAGCGCAGGACATCGCGCGCCTGGGCAGCTACGCCTTTCACCTCCCGGCCGACCGCTGGACGAGTTCCGACACCCTCGACGGCATCTTCGGGATCGGCGGCGACTATCCGCGCGACGCGGCGCACTGGCTGGAACTCATCGCCCCCGCGCAGCGCGACGAGATGCGGGCCTACCTGAAGACGGTCGTCGCGCAGCGTCTTCCCTTCGAGCGCGAGTACCGGATCGTCCGTCCCGATGACGGCCGCGAGCGCTGGGTTCAAGGCAAGGGCAAGCTGCAGTTCGACGAACGGGGAAATCCTTCGGTCCTGGTCGGCACCATCCAGGACATCACCGAGCGCAAGGCCGCCGAAGCCAGGATCGGGCGCCTGTCCAACCTCTACGCGGCGCTGGTCCAGTGCAGCCAGGCGATCGTGCGCTCGACCAGCGCTGAGGAGCTGTACGAACGGACCTGCCGCAGCGCGGTGCAGCTGGGCGGCCTGAAGATGGCGTGGGTCGGGCTGTTGGCCGAAGGCGGGCTGCAGGCCAGGCCGGTGGCGGCTCTGGGCGAGGGCGTCGAATATCTGGGCGAGATCGGGATCACCGCCGACGCCGGATCGCCGTTCGGCCGCGGCACCTTCGGCACCGCGGTGCGCGAGAACCGTCCGGTGTGGGTTCAGGACTACCTGAACGACCCGATGACCGCGCCGTGGCACGAGCGCGCCGCCCGCGCCGGCTGGGGCGCCGCGGCCTCGCTGCCGCTGCTGCGCAACGGCGCCGTCGTCGGCGCGCTGACGCTGGTGGCGCGCGAGATCAACGCCTTCGACCGGGCGGTGCGCGAGCTGCTGATCGAGATGGCGGCCGACATCAGCTTCGCGCTGGACAACTTCGACCGCGAATCCCGGCGCCGGCGCGCGGAGGAGGCGCTGCGGGAGTCCGAGGCGTCGCTGCGGCTGGCGGCGAGCGTGTTCGATCACGCGCAGGAGGCGATCACCATCACCGATGCCGACGCCAACATCCTCACCGTCAACCGGCGCTTCACCGAGATCACCGGCTACTCCGCAGAGGAAGCCGTCGGCCGCAACCCGCGCCTGCTGAAGTCGGAAAGGCAGGGCGGCGATTTCTATCGGGCGATGTGGGAGTCGATCCGCGGCGATGGGTACTGGATAGGCGAGATCTGGAACCGGCGCAAGGACGGGACCGTCTTCCCGGAATGGCTCTCGATCAGCGCCGTGCGCGACGAGCGCGGCGAGGTGACCAACTACGTCTCCGTCTTCGTCGACATCTCGCAGCGCGTCGCCGCCGGGCAGGCGCTGCGCGAAAGCGAGCACATCTATCGCACCATGTTCGACAGCGCGCCCGAGGGGGTCTGGCTGATCGGCCCCGACCGGCGAACCACCGAAGTGAACCAGAGAATGTGCGATCTCCTGGGCGTCGAGCGCGAGGACATGCTGGGGCGCGACCCGGTCGAATTCGCCGACGCGACCAACGGCGCGATCTTTCGACGGAATGCGAGCATCGTCCCGACCCGGTACACGCGCACCTACGAGGTCGCGCTGCGCCACCGCGACGGACACAATGTCCCGACCGAGTTCAGCGCGACCAACCTGTTCAACGAGGACGGTTCCGCGGCGGGCGTGCTCGCTTTCGTCGCCGACCTCACCGAGCGCAAGCAGGCCGAGACCGTCCGCGCGTCGCTCGAAGCGCAGCTGCGCGAAGCGCACAAGATGGAGGCGATCGGCACGCTGGCCGGCGGCATCGCGCACGATTTCAACAACATCCTCGCCACCATCCTGGGCAACGTCGAACTCGCGCGCCAGGACGCGGGCGTCAATCCTCAGGCGCTGCAGAGCCTGGACGAGATCCGCAAGGCCGGATCGCGCGCGCGCGACCTGGTGCAGCAGATCCTCGCCTTCAGCCGCAGGCAGCCGATCGAGCGCAAGCCGATCGCGCTGGCGCCGGTCGTCGACGAGTCGGTGCGCCTCTTGCGCGCCACGCTGCCGGCACGGCTGACGCTGGAGGCGCAATGCGACGCGTCGGTGCCGGCGGTGCTGGCCGACGCCACGCAGGTCCAGCAGGTCGTGATCAACCTCGCGACCAACGCCATGCAGGCGATGCGCGACGGTCCCGGGCGCATCGGCATCCGGCTCGACGCAGTGCGGCTCGACGCGGCGCTGGCGGACGAGCATCCGGCACTGCGGGCGATGATCGAGAAGCACGCGGGTAACGCCGTGCGGCTGGCGGTGAGCGACGAGGGGCCGGGCATGGACGAGGCGACCCGCGCCCGCATCTTCGAGCCATTCTTCACCACCAAGCCGGTGGGCGAGGGCACGGGGCTCGGCCTGTCGGTGGTTCACGGCATCGTCAAGGATCACGAGGGCGCGATCACGGTCGCCAGCCAGCCGGGCAAGGGCACGACCTTCACCGTGTACCTGCCCGTCGCCGGGGCCGGGGCGTCGGAGACGCAGACGCAGGCGGCGAGCCGCACGGCGGCCGGGAGCCCGGCGCGGACTCCGGCCGGCGGCCGGCGCATCCTCTACCTCGACGACGACGACGCGCTGGTGTTCCTGGCCCGGCGCCTGCTCGAGCGGCGCGGCTACCGCATCAGCGGCTACACCGACCAGGAGGAAGCGCTCGCCGCGCTGCGCGCCGACCCGGCCGGGTTCGACCTGGTGGTGACCGACTACAACATGCCCGGCCTGTCGGGGCTCGACGTGGCGCGCGCGGTGCGCGCGATCCGCGCCGACCTGCCGGTGGCGGTGGCATCGGGCTTCATCGACGAGGCGTTGAGCGCGCAGGCGGAAAGCGCCGGGGTGCGCGAACTGATCTTCAAGGCCGACGCGGCGGAAGACCTGTGCGAGGCGCTGGCGAGGCTGGCGCAGACGTTATGATCGTGCCGGCGCCGCCGCCGGCGTATTGATGGCGGCGGCATCGATCGCCTGCGCGGCGACCAACCGCAAGCGGCGCGACGCCGCCGCGGCGGCGTCTCACTCCATCAGGTGCCGCAGGTGGCTGCACACCGCCAGCAGCTGGGCGCCGCTCATGCGCACCAGGATGTTCCGGGCCACGGTCGCCAGCACCCGCGACGCGCCGGCCATGGCGACGTGCGCGGATTGCTCGACGACGAAGCCGACCTTGGCCTGACGCAGCGCCCTGAGAAAGTAATAGTCCAGGCCGCTGTCCATCAGCCTGGCGGCGAGGTCGGCCAGCGCCTCGCGGTGTTGCCGCGGATCCGGCGCCTGTTCGACCGCGGCGAGGATTTTGAGCGTTTCGGCGCGCAGGGCGTCCGAGTGATGGAAGCGCAGAAACGGCGTGGCCGGCGGCTTTGGCCGGGCCGACCCTCCCGCTGCGCGCGTTGCCGGCCGTTTCGCTGATTGCTTCGCGGGTCGCCTGGTGGTCGCGGGCATGGCGCCGCCGATCAGATCCGGGAACCTGCAGCGCCTGCCTCGGGCAGTCCGCGCGCTGTGGCACCGTCGCGACGCCCGGCGCGAGCGGGCGTGCAGCGGCCGGCAGCACCGGCACTTGCGCGCCGCGGGAATCCGACATAGCGTGTTGCCGGACGTCCATTGCGGGAGGGGGAAGGATGGCGACGCAGCAAACCGAACACTGGCTCACGCGCGAACGGATTCTGGTGCTGGTGTTCGTCGGCGCGACGCTGCTCGTCGGCTGGCTGTGCTGGCGGATGGTGCAGCCGTTCGTGCCGGCGCTGACGTGGGCGGTGGTGCTCGCGGTGCTCGCGCATCCGCTGCACGAGCGCATCCTGGCGCGGCTGCGCTGGCCTGCGCTCGCCGCGACGCTCGCCGTCGTGCTGGTGACGCTGGTGATCGCGCTGCCGACCGCGCTGCTGGCGCACGAAGTCGGTCGCGAAGCCGCCGCGGGCGCCGACGCGGTGCGCAGGATGATGGACGGCGAGCGCTGGAAGCGCGCGCTGGACCAGATCGAGTGGCTGGCGCCGGCGCGGGACTGGATCGACCGCGAGTTCGACGTCCGCGGCCAGGTGGCGCAGGCGTCGGGCGGCGTGGCCAACGGCGTGCGCGGCGCGCTCGCCAGCGGCGTCGAGCTGGCGATGACGATGATGGTCACGTTCTTCCTGCTCTTCTACTTCCTGCGCGACAAGTGGCGCGTGCTGGCGGTGGTCGAGGGACTCATGCCGCTGGCGCCGGTCGAAGCCGCCGAGGTCGTGCGCAAGCTGCGCGACATGATCGGCGCCGTCGTCTACGGAACGCTGGTCGTGGCGGCGGTGCAGGGCACGCTCGGCGGGCTGATGTTCTGGTGGCTGGACCTGCACGCGCCGCTGCTGTGGGGCGCGATCATGGCGCTGCTCGCCGTGCTGCCGATCCTGGGCGCCGCTATCGTCTGGGCGCCCGCCGCGGCGATCCTGGCGCTCGACGGGCACTGGGAGAAGGCGCTGATCCTCGCCGCGTGGGGCGCGGTCGTCATCGGCCTGATCGACAACCTGATGCTGCCCATGCTGATGAAGGAGCGGCTGCACATGCACACGGTGCCGGTGTTCATCGCCGCGGTCGGCGGGCTGTTCGCGTTCGGCGCGACCGGGGTCGTGCTGGGGCCGCTGATCCTGGCACTCGGGTTCGCGCTGCTCGAGGTCTGGAAGCGCAGGATGGCGCTGCACGAGATCGTCGCCGGCGTCAACGACGCTTCGCCCTGGGACCGGTCGGCGTAGCGAGACTGCATGGGGCCGGTCCCGCCCGCGGAGCCTGCGCTGGTTGCCCAAGGCGGCGCGATCAGACCGGCGCTCGACTCACGAGTGCAGCACGGCGAGGATCTCGTCGCGCCTGGGCGCGGCGGTCGCCAGCAACTCGTCCAGCGAGGGGTCCGCGGCGTGCGCGCGCAGCCGCTCGAGCCGCGCCGAGCGCGCCTGCCGGTCGCGGGCGTCGAACGCGATCTCCGGCTGCGCCACCAGCCGGGCGAGGGCGACGGCGTCGACGAGCGACTCGGGCGGCCACGGCGCGTCGGTCGGATCGCCGGCCGCCGCGTCGACCGCGTCGACGATCTCCGCCGGCAGCTCCAGCTTCTCCAGGATGGAATGCGTGACCTCGGCGCTCCAGAATTCGGCGATCTCGGCGAAGCCCGCGAGGTCGGCCGCCACCGCCGGGTAGCGGGCGACGCGGGCGACGAGGTAGAGCGGGCCGATCTGCGTCAGCAGCCCGGCGAGCAGAGCGCCGTCGGCCAGCGCGCGCCGCCGCTGACCCGCAACCGCGTACGCCCAGGCTGCGGTGTCGACCGCGTGCTGCCAGACTTCGCGGGCACGCTCGCGCATCACGCGCGAGCGGCGTTCCTCCGCCAGCTGGCCCATCGCGACGACGACCGCGATGGTGCGCACGTTCGACAGCCCGATCCGGGCGATCGCCGCCGTCACGCCCGCGACGCGGTTGCCGGCCGGGTTGAACACCACCGAGTTCGCCATCTGCATCACGCGCGCCGACACGACCGGCTCGATGCGGATCAGCGCGGCGATCTGTTCGACCGACGAGTCGGGGTCGTTGGCGACCGTCCGGATGCGCAGCGACAGCTCGAGGACCGTCGGAAAGGCGATCGCGCGCGTCTCGAGTTCGTGCTCGATCGCGGTCGAAAATGCCCGCAGCTGGTCCTGGAATTCGCTCATGATCCGCCTCTGTTGCTGCATTCTCGCATCGCCCGGGTCCGCGCGCGATACATTCGTCGACGCGCCGCCGACGGCGATCGGCTTGATGCGAGTCAAGGCAACTTTCCGTCCGCGGGGTTCGAATGGGGCGGGGACCGCTGTGCAGCGCAGACGAACCGGGGAGGGGAGGTGTGACGACAGCCACGACAGATTGGCGCGGGTTCGGCCGCGAGCCGATGCCCGAGCGGGCGGCCGGGGCGAGGGCGGCGTGAGCGGTTCGCCGTGGCTCGCCCGCGTGCCGGCCACGCTGTTCGCCGTTCCGGTCGGGCTGTTCGCGCTGGGCGCGGCGTGGCGGCGGGCGCGGGGATTCGGCTGGGCGTTCGCCGAGCCCGTCGGTTCGGCGCTGGCGTGGACCGGTGCCGCGCTGCTCGTGCTGCTGCTGCTGCTCTACGCGGCCAAGTGCCTGCGTCACCCGAGGGTCATCGTCACCGAATTCGCCAACCCGGTGACGGGCTCGCTGATGGCGCTGATCCCGCTGGCGCTGATGCTCGCGACGGTCTCTTTCGGCGTGCCCGGGGACGGTGCGTGGCTGGCGCTGACGCTGGTGGCGCTGGCGCTGCAGGGCGTCGTCGCGATGCGCGTGGTCTCGATCCTCGCCACCGGAGAACTGCCCGCCGCGGCAGTGACGCCGGCGCTGTACCTGCCGCCGGCGGCCGGCGGATTCGTCGGCGCGATGGCGCTCGGTTCGCTCGCGTATCCGGGCTGGGCGGCGCTGCTCTTCGGCATGGGGCTGGCGAGCTGGGCACTGCTCGAGGTGCGCGTGTTGAACCGCCTGTTCGAGGGGCCGATGCCGGAGGCGTTGCGGCCGACGATCGGCGTCGAGCTCGCGCCGCCCGCGGTGGCCACGCTCGCGGCCGGCACCATCTGGCCGGGACTCCCCGGCGAGGTGCTGATCGTCGGGCTGGGCGTCGCCGCCGGGCCGATCGTCGCGGTGATGGCGCGCTACAAGTGGTGGCACAAGGTGCCGTTCTCGATCGGTTTCTGGTCGTTCTCGTTCCCGCTGGCGGCGCTGGCCGGCGCGGTGGTCGAGGTCGTGCGGCGCGGCGGATGGCCGCCGGTCGTGGGCGGGGCCGCGCTGGCCGTCGCCTCGACCGTGATCGCGGTCCTCGCCGTGCGGACCCTCGCGCTGCTCGCGCGCGGGCGGTTGCTGCCGCCGCCGGGTCCCCGAACTCCTCCCGCCGCCGAAGGCTAGCGCTGCGCCAACGGCGCTTCCCGACCGATATACCGTAGACGCGGGCTTTGGGCCGACCGAAGGCACGACCCTGCTCAACCATGAATTCGGGGATACCGCAATGAATCTGCGCACGCGCTTGCTGACGATCCTCCTTCCGGCGCTGGTCGGGATGCTGGCGTTTGCCGTTCTCACCTCGGTGCAGCACTGGCAGGAGGCGGCGGCGCTGCGCCAGGTCGAGAGGCAGAGCGTCTTCCTCGGCACGGTCGGCGCGCTGGTCCACGAGCTGCAGACCGAGCGCGGGCTTTCCGCCGGGTTTCTCGCCGGCAAGGGCCAGAGGTTCCGCGACGAGCTCGGCAGCCAGCGCGCGAAGTCGGACAAGCTGCTGGCGCAGTACCAGGCGGAAAGCGCCGACCAGGGAAGGGCCGCCGCGCTGGCGCCGCTGCGCGCGCCGATCGAGGAAGCGGCCAAGGCGCTGACGGCAACCGTCGGCAGGCGCGCGCAGATCGACGACCTGACGCTGCCCGGCGCCGAGTCGTTCGCCGGGTACACGTCGGCCATCGACCGCCTGCTGGCGATCGTCGGGAAGGCGGCGGAGCAGGCGGAACTGCGCGCGATCGCGCGCGGCGCCGCGGCGAGCTACGCGTTCGCGTACGCCAAGGAGTACGCCGGGCGCGAGCGGGCGACGCTCAACAACGTGTTCGTCGCCGGCGCCTTCGACGGCGCGCTGTTCCGGCGCTTCCTGTCCATCGTCTCGGCGCAGGACGTCTACCTGGCGCAGTTCGACCTGTACGCGTCGCCCGAGGCGCGCCAGGCGCAGGCGACGCTGGTCCAGGGCGACGACGTCGGCGAAGCGGCCGCGATCCGGGCGCAGGCGCTGGCGGCGACGGTCGGGGCGCCGCTGGACGTCGAACCCGCCCGCTGGTTCCGCGTGATCACCGGCAAGATCGACCGGATGCACGAGGTGGAAAACGCGCTGGCCGCCGAGAGCGCGCGCCGCATCGCCGCCGAATCGACGCGCGCGGTGCGCGCCGCCTGGCTGGCGGTGCTCGTCTCGCTGGTCGCGGCGGGGCTGGCGGTATGGCTGGGAATCTGGCAGGGCCGCAACATCCTGCGCCTCCTGGGCGGCGAGCCGGAATACGCGGCCGAGGTCGCGCGGCGGGTGGCGGCGGGCGACCTCGCGCAGCCGGTGGTGACCGCGGAGGGCGACACCGGGAGCCTGCTGGCCGGGATGAAGGACATGCAGCAAAAGCTGCGCGGCGTCGTCGGAAAGATCGGCGAGGCGACGGATTCGGTCGGCACCGCGGCGGCGGCGCTCTTCGCGGTCAGCGTGCAGACGGCGCACAGCACGCAGACGCTCGCCGCCAAGACCTCGATGGTGGCGGTCGCGGCCGAGGAATCGAGCGCGACCGCGGGCTCGGTCGCGGCGAGCATGGAGCAGTCGTCTTCGAACCTGATCTCGGTGGCCGGCGCGACCGAGGAGATGAGCGCGACCATCGGCGAGATCGCCGCCAACTCGGAGAAGGCGCGCTCGATCAGCGCCGAGGCGGGTGCGCAGGCGGCGTCGGTGTCGATGATGATGCAGGAACTCGGCCGCGCGGCGCAGGACATCGGCAAGGTCACCGAGACGATCACCGACATCTCGTCGCAGACCAACCTCTTGGCGCTCAACGCGACCATCGAGGCGGCGCGCGCCGGTGCGGCGGGCAAGGGCTTCGCCGTGGTGGCGACCGAGATCAAGGAGCTGGCCAAGCAGGCGGCGGCGGCGACCGAGGACATCAAGAGCAAGATCGCCAGCGTGCAGAGCTCGGCGGGCAGCGCGATCGCCGACATCGCGAAGATCACCGCGGTCATCGCCGAGGTGGGGCACCTGGTGGCGAGCATCGCGACCGCGGTCGAGGAGCAGGCGGCGGTGACGCGCGACGTCGCCGGCAACGTCGCGCAGGCCTCGGTCAGCGTGGGCGACGCCAACGAAGGCGTGGCGCAGAGCGCGCAGGCGACGCAGTCGGTCGCCGCGGAGATCGCCGGCATCAGCGGCGCGACGGGCGAAATCCGGGCCGCCGGCGAGCAGGTGCAGGCCAGCGCGGCCGAAATGAAGCGTCTCGCCGAGGAGCTGAGGACGCTGGTCGGCAGCTTCAGCGTCTAGCCGCGGCCTGCACTATCGCCGCTGCCGCCGTCCGCTCCGCGGCGCGACGGCAAGCCCGGCAGCGGCGATCGGACCGCAGGGCGGCAGCCTGGCTGCTACGATGGCGGCGGCGGGGCCGGCTTGACGCGGTTTCCCGTCCGTCGGAAACCGCAACGGGAGCGCAAGGTGAAGTCAGTACTGGTTCTGTACCTCAGCCGCAATGGTCACACCGCCCGCGTGGCAAGGGCGATCGCCGCCAGCGTCGACGCTGCCGGCGGCAAGGCCGAAAGGATGGACGTCGTCGAAGCCGCCAGGGAGGGACTGGACTGGAACGCCTACGACGTCGTCGCCGTCGGCGCGCCGGTGCTCTACGGCAGCTACGACCGGCGCGTGTTCGACTTCGTCGCCGCCAACAGGACGCTGCTCGACGCCCGGCCGAACAGCTTTTTCAACGTGTCGGTCGTGGCGCGCACCCCGGCCAAGGCCACGGTCGAGGGCAACCGCTACATGCAGAAATTCCTGCAGCTGTCGGCGTGGAAGCCGAAGGACCTCAAGGTCTTCGCCGGCAAGGTCGACTATCCGAACTGGCCGTGGCACGAGCGCAAGATGATCCAGCTCATCATGAAGATGACCCACGGCCCCACCGACCCGTCCACGGTCGTCGACTACACCGACTGGAACGAGGTCGCCGCGTACGGCCGGCGCCTGCTGACGCTGTCCTGAAGCGTCAGCCGCAGGCGCCGGTGTAGCCGCAGCCGGTGCAGAAGTCGCAGCCGTCCTTGCGGATCAGCGCCTTGTTGCCGCACTCGGGGCACTTCTTCCCGGGGAGCGTCTTCAGCTCCGCGCTCTGCGCCCGCTCGGCGGGCGGCACCGCGAGGATGCCGGCGTGCTCCACCGGGTAGCCCTGCTCGGTCAGGATGCCCAGCATCGCGTAGCGGTGGATCATCAGCTGCGCGAGGTAGGCGATCGTCGACGGATAGGTCTGCGCCTTGTCCGACCCCGGCGTGCGCGCCATGAACGACCCGTTGGGCTCGCCGTAGTTGAGAAGCTTGCGCAGCTTCATGCCGATCCACGCCGGGTCGTAGACGCGCATGTCGAGCGACAGCGCCTTGCACAGCCCGTCCATCACCCGCGGGTACTCGCCCGACAGCCACATCGAGTACGGCCGGCGCTGCCCGTCGGGCATCACCAGCTCCTTCAGGAACAGCACGAAGTCGTCGCCGGTGGCGTGGTTGATCACGTCGACGGTCCACGACAGCGTGCCGTCGGGGCCCGCCTTCGGCTCCTTCGGCCCCATCAGCGCGTCGATCACCGGCGTCGCGCCGCTGCCGTCGTCGGCGAAGGCGCCGAGCTCGTTGCAGCGGAAGCGGATCAGCCGCGCGAATCCCGACACCAGGCTCGGCACGCGCACGCGGCGGCCGTCGGGAGGCATCGCCATCTCGAAGCCGTCGTCGCCGCTGGCCTTCTGCAGCGCGGACAGCTTGAGGTCCAGCCAGGCGCGGTCGTCGGTGCGCATGTCCATCGACAGCGTCTTGGCGATGGCGCCGAGGCCGCGCGGCTGCTCGGCGCCGTTGATCCACACCTCGAACGGGTACGACTTGCCGTCGTCGATGTGGCCGATGAACACGGCGAAGTCGCCCAGCGGGTGGCGCACGACGTAGGTCCAGCACGGATTGCCGTTGGTGAGCTCGGGGCGGCCCGGCCAGCGCAGGCTGGACAGCGGCGGCTGGTGCGCGCGGTCGAGCCGGATGCGCCGGTCGGGGTCGGCGGTGTCGAAGTCCTGCGGCTCGGCCTCCGGCGCGTTGGCCGACGCGACCTCGAGCACCGATCCCAGCACGCTGTTGGGCCGATACGTGGCGATGCCCTTGAGCCCGGCGCGCCATGCCTCGAAGTAGAGGTCCTTGAACGCCTCGAACGGGTAGTCGGCCGGCACGTTGACGGTCTTGCTGATCGCGGTGTCGATGAACGGCTGCACCGCCGCGTTCATCAGCATGTGGTCCTGCGCGCTCATCTCCAGCGCGCTGACGAACGCGGGAGTGAGCATCGCGCGCTGCCTGGCGCCGCCGTCGCTCCACACGGTTCCCGGCGGGCGCTGCTGCGCCGGATCGAACGCGATGACTTCGACGTCGTCGCCGATGCCGTGCTGGTGCTTGTAGACGCGGTACGCGTGGTCCTCGACCAGGTACTCCTTCATCGAGTCGTCGGGCATGCGTTTCTTGCGCCGGTAGAACCAGCTGAACGCGGGCTCGATGCCGTTCGACGCGTTGTCGGCGAAGGCGAGCGAAATGGTCCCCGTCGGCGCGATCGACAGCGTGTGGCTGTTGCGGATGCCGTGGCTGCGGATCGCGGCCTTGAGCGCTTCGGGCAGGCGCGACGCGAAGCGCGGCGCGGCGAGGTACTGGTCGCAGTCGAGCAGCGGGAACGACCCCTTCTCCCGGGCGATCTCGACCGAGGCCAGGTACGCGGCGTCGCGCATCTCCTCGGCGATGCGGGCGGCGGTCTCGCGCCCGGCGGCGCTGTCGTAGCGCAGGTTGAGCTCGATCAGCGCGTCGCCCAGCCCGGTGAAGCCCAGCCCGACGCGGCGCTTGTTCATCGCCTCCTGCCGCTGCTGCGGCAGCGGCCACGCGGTGACGTCGAGGACGTTGTCGAGCATCCGCACGCCGACGGCCACCGTCGCGGCGAAGCCGCCGAAGTCGAAGCGCGCGCGCGACGTGAACGGGTCCTGCACGAAGCGCGTCAGGTCGACGCTGCCCAGGTCGCAGCAGCCGTACGAAGGCAGCGGCTGCTCGCCGCAGGGGTTGCAGGCTTCGATCGCCTCGCAGTACGAGAGGTTGTTGTCGCGGTTCATCGCGTCGATGAACACGACGCCCGGCTCGGCGTGATCGTAGGTCGACAGCATGATCTGGTCCCACAGCGCGCCGGCGCGCACGCTGCGGTACACCCACAGGTCGTCGTCGCGCTGGTGCGCGCCCGCAGCGAGCAGGTCCGGCGCCGGCGGCGCCTTGTGCACCAGGTCCCACATCGCGTTGTCGCCCACCGCCGCGACGAAGGCGTCGGTCACCGCGACCGAAAGGTTGAAGTTGGTGAGCCTGCCGTCGTCCTTGGCGTGGATGAAGGCTTCGATGTCGGGATGGTCGCAGCGCAGGATGCCCATCTGCGCGCCGCGGCGCGAGCCCGCCGACTCGACGGTCGCGCAGCTCTGGTCGAACACGCGCATGTACGACAGCGGGCCGCTCGCCCGGCTGTTCGTGCCGCGCACGTGCGCGCCCTGCGGCCGGATGTGCGAGAAGTCGTAGCCGACGCCGCCGCCGCGGCGCATCGTCTCGGCCGCCTCGTTCAGCGCCACGTAGATGCCGATGCCGTTCTCGTCGCCCGAGATGCTGTCGCCGACCGGCTGGACGAAGCAGTTGAGCAGCGTGGCCTTGAGGTCGGTGCCGGCGGCGGAATTGATGCGCCCGCCGAGGATGAAGCCGTTCTGCTGCGCCAGCATGAACGCCTCCTCCCACTGCGCGCGCGACGCCGGCGCCTCGATCGCCGCCAGCGCGCGCGCGACGCGCCGGCGCACCGCCTCGATCGTCTGTTCGCCGCCCTTGGCGTACTTCTCGAGCAGGACCTCCTCGGAGATGGATTGCGGGGGCAGCGCGGCCGGGGTGGCCGCACGCAGGGTCTTGAGGTCGTCGAGTTTCATGGGCGTTGTCGGGTGGGGCGCCCGCGCGGGGGACCGGCGGGAAGATGTCGGGGATCCGGCTCGGGGTTTTCTCAGGACCGGACCGGGTATTTTCTCACGAGCGGGGTCGCTAAGGTCGCGCAGGTCGCGCAGGTCGCGCAGGTCGCGCAGGTCGCGCAGGTCGCGCAGGTCGCGAACGGCGCTGCACCGCAACGGTGCGGCCGACACGAACGCGCCTTGACCGCAGGCGCAGGGTAGACTGACGCTTGTCGCCCCGAATTTCCGTCCCCTGGTACCACGCGATCCGTGCCCACCGCCCGATGAAATTCACCGAATTCGCCGACGACCCCGAAGACGCCCAGCATACGCCGGCCGAGCGCGCGGCCGCCGCGTCGCGCAGCACCTGGGTCAGCGTCGGCGTCAACCTGGTCCTGACGACCGTCCAGATCGCGGCGGGCGTGCTGGCCCGGTCGCAGGGCCTGATCGCCGACGGCTTCCACTCGCTGTCCGACCTGGTCGCCGATTTCGTCGTGCTGTTCGCCAATCACCACGGCAAGAAGGACGCCGACGACGATCACCCCTACGGGCACCAGCGCTTCGAGACCGCCGCCTCGCTGGTGCTGGGCGTGCTGCTGCTGATCGTCGGCGTGGGCATGCTGTGGTCGGCGGTGCGCAAGCTCGAGACGCCGGGCGCGGTGCCGACGGTCCACGTCGCCGCGCTGTGGGTGGCGTGCGGCGCGCTCGTCGCCAAGGAGCTGCTGTTCCGCTACATGCTGCGCGTGGCCAAGCGCGTCAAGTCGAGCATGCTGGTGGCCAACGCCTGGCACGCGCGCTCCGACGCCGCGTCGTCGCTGGTGGTGGCGCTCGGGATCGTCGGCAACCTGGTCGGCTACCCGATCTTCGATCCCATCGCCGCGCTGATCGTCGGCCTGATGGTGGCGAAGATGGGCTGGGAGTTCGGCTGGGATGCGCTGCACGACCTGATGGACCGTTCGGTGGACGAGCAGGAGGTCGAGGCGATCCGGCGCACGCTGGTCGAGACCCCGGGAGTGAGCGGCGTCCACGACGTGCGCACGCGCAAGATGGGCGACATGATCGTCGTCGACGCGCACATCGAGGTCGACGCCGCGATCAGCGTCGAGGCCGGCCACGACATCGCCGTCGTGGCGAGGCAGCGCGTGCTGCAGCGCCACCGGGTGCTGAACCTGATGACGCACGTCGATCCCTGGCACCGGCCGGACCTCGATCACGCGCCGCTGCGCGTCCCGCCGGGCTGACCGTGCGAGTCCCGCTGCGGCCGGTGGAACGCTCTGCGCTGATCCAATGGCTGTCGCTGGGGGCGGTCGTGCTGCTGCTCGGCGTCGTTTTCGGCTGGAACCGCTACTCGGAGCACCGCGACATCGACGCGCGGGAGCGCGAACGGCTGGCCAACCAGGCCAAGCTCGTCGACGACAAGCTTGCGCGCCAGCTGGCGGCGACCAGCAGGGCGCTGGACTCGATCCGCGACGATCTCGCGCTGCTGAACGCGCAGGCGGACGGCAGGCACCTGGTCAATCACCGCCTGCAGGCGATGGGCGAGGCGATGACGGGGGTGCGCACGCTCTCCATCCTCGACGCCGATGGCAGCGTGATCGCCAGCAACAGGGAGGATCTCCTCGGGCGCGACGACCGCGGGCGGCAGCACTTCCAGGCCGCCAGCCGGACCCGCGACCCGGCGGTGCTCCACGTTGCGCCGCCGTTCAGGAACGACCCCGGCGTCTTCGCCATCGACGTCGGCAAGGTGATCCTCGACCCGCGGGGAAGGTTCTCCGGCGTCATCACGGCCACGCTCGACCCCGAGTATTTCGCCATGCTGCTGGAATCGGTTCGCTACGCGCCGGAGGTGTGGACGACGCTGGCCCACGGCGACGGCGTGCTGTTCCTGAGCGTCCCGACGCGGCCCGGCGTCGAGGGCGCCGATCTCGCGCGACCGGGCAGCTTCCATTCCCGCCATCGCGACAGCGGCCTGACGGCCACCGTGATGACCACTGCCGCCGACGCCGCGGGCGACGAAGCCGTGATCGCGCAGCGCCTCGTCGCGCCGGCCGATCTGCGCATGGACAAGCCGTTCGTCGTCGCCGTCGCGCGCGACACGCCGAGCATCTTTGCCGCGTGGCGCCGGGGCTCCCAGGAGCGCGGGGGAATGTTCCTGCTGCTGGTTACGGGTTCGGCGCTGGGACTGTTCGTGGTCCAGAGGCGGCAGCGGCGCTACGCCTGCCTCGTGGCCGACCGCGACGCCGAGCGCAGCCGGGCCGAGGCGCAGCTGAAGGCGAGCGAGATGCGCTTTCGCAACGTGCTGCAGGACATTCCTTCGGTGGCGGTTCAAGGCTACGCGCAGGACGGCACGACCCGCTTCTGGAACCTCGCATCCGAAAAGCTTTACGGCTATCGCGCCGACGAAGCGGTCGGCCGCAGCCTGCTCGATCTCATCATCCCCGGGGAAATGCACGCGGGCGTGCGCGAAGCCATGCGCGAGATGTTCGAGACGGGGCAGCCGATTCCGCCGGGGGAGCTGTCGCTGCTGCGCAAGGACGGCTCGCGGGTCGACGTTTTCTCGAGCCATGCCCACGTCCACGTTCCCGGGCAGCAGGCCGAACTGTTCTGCGTCGACATCGATCTCACCGCGCGCAAGCGGGCCGAGGCCGAACTCGAACGGCACCGCGGGCACCTCGAAGAGCTCGTGCTCTCGCGCACCGCCGACCTGGCGGAAGCCAGGGATGCCGCCGAAGCCGCCAACCGCGCCAAGAGCGCTTTCCTGGCCAACATGAGTCACGAGATCAGGACGCCGATGAACGGCATCCTCGGCATGGCGTACCTGGCGCGGCGCGACGGCGTCACGCCGCGGCAGGCCGAGCGGCTCGACAAGATCGAAGCGTCCGGCCGGCACCTGCTCGGCATCATCAACGACATCCTCGATCTGGCCAAGATCGAGGCCGGCAAGGTCAGGCTCGAGCAAGGCGATTTCAGCCTGGCCGAACTGCTCGACGGCATCACCGCCGTCATCGGCGACAGCATCCGGTCCAGGGGACTCTCGCTGCGCATCGATGTGGCCGGCCTGCCGCCGTCGCTGCACGGGGACGCCACCCGGCTTCGGCAGGCGCTGCTCAACTACCTCGGCAACGCCGTCAAGTTCACCGAGCGCGGCAGCGTCACGCTCAAGGGTCGCCTGGTCGAGGAGGCGGCCGACGGCTGCCTGCTGCGTTTCGAGGTCGCCGATACCGGCATCGGGATCCCGGTCGACGTGCTCGGCCGGCTGTTCTCGCCGTTCCAGCAGGCGGACGATTCGACCACGCGCACGCACGGCGGCACCGGCCTGGGGCTGGCGATCACGCGCCGGCTGGCGCAGCTGATGGGCGGCGACGTCGGCGTCGACAGCGTGCCGGGGCAGGGCAGCCGCTTCTGGCTCACCGTGCGCTTCGGCAGGGGCAGCGCGGCGTCGGACGCCGCCGGCGCCGAGCCGGCGGAGCGCGCCGAGACGGTGCTGCGGCGCGACCACTGCGGAGCCTGCGTCCTCCTGGTCGAGGA
>CAIWHR010000113.1 GCA_903912485.1 uncultured beta proteobacterium
CTCCAGCGCGGCGACGCCGTCGCCGACCACTTCGACGTCGAAATTCAGCAGGGCCAGCTGATGGCAGATCACCTTCTGGTTGATGACGTTGTCTTCGGCCACCAGAATGGGCCGCCGTCCCGACGCCGCACCCGCCCCGGGCGCCGACGCGAACACTCCCGCCCCCGGGCCCGATGCGCTGCCGCCCCACGCCGGCAGCGTGCGACCGACGCTCAAGGCCACGGCTTCCAGCAGCGAGTCGCGGTGCATCGCGTCGCCGTCCACTTCCACCACGCCCGGGTCCCGCACCCGCGGGCTTCGCCGTCGCCCGTCGCCGACGAGCACGACACCCAGGTTCCCGTCGCCGCCGCCGGTGCTCTCCAGGATCAGCATGGGCGAGCCGACCGCCGCACTGACGATCGCCGCCTGCGGACCGGTCGGGGGCAGGGCGAGGTGCGCCCGCAGCGACGCCAGGTCCGGCCACGGTCTCGCGCGGGCGCCGGCGCAGGCGAGATACGCGCACCAGTCGCCGGCCTGGACGGGATCGCCGGCGACGACGTGGCAGTCGATTCCGCTCAGATCGTGCGCGGGAACCGGCGGCGTCTGCGCGCCGTCCCCGGCGATCGGCAGCGTGACGACGAAGCTCGACCCCCGGCCCGGCTCGCTCTGCACCTGGATCGTTCCCTCGAACAGATCCACCAGCCGGCGGCAGATCGTCAGGCCCAGCCCCGTGCCGCCGTAGCGGCGCGTGGTCGCGTTCTCGGCCTGCGTGAACGGCTGGAAGATGCGGCCAAGCATCTCGGCGGACATCCCGATTCCATTGTCGGACACGGCGAGCCGCAGCGATCCCGCCCCGACCGGTTCGACGCGCACGCCGACCCTCCCGGGGCGATCGAGGCCGGAGGAGAACTTGACCGCATTGGCGATCAGGTTGTTCAGGATCTGCCGCAACCGCACCGGGTCGGTCTGGATCGAATCGGGAAGCGCCGGGTCGACGAACACGTCGAGGCGCACCTCGAGGCTCTCGGCGACCGGCTGCAGCGAATCGCAGACGCCTTCGACCGTGCGCAGCAGCGACGTCGGCTCGAAATCGAGATCGAGGCGGCCGGCCTCGATCTTGGAAAAATCGAGGATGTCGCCGATGATCCGCAGCAGAGCGAACGCCGAATCGCGGATGGTCTCCGCCAGGTCGGCCTGGTGGGACGTCAGGTTCGTCCGGCTGAGCACATCGATCAGCCCGACCACGCCGTTCATCGGCGTGCGGATCTCGTGGCTCATGTTGGCGAGGAACGCGCTCTTGGCGCGGTTGGCGGCCTCGGCGGCCACCTTCGCCGACGCGAGCTCGGTCGTGCGGGACTCGACCAGTTCTTCCAGCCGGTGGCGATGCCGGTCGAGCTCGTCGCTCATGCGCATCTTTTCGGTGACGTCGTCCTTGACCGCCAGGTAGTGCGTGGCACCGCCGTCCCGGTCGCGGATCGGCTGGATGGACGCGAACTCGACGTACTCGCTGCCGTCCTTGCGCTGGTTGGTCAGGTGCCCCTTCCATGCGCGCCCCGCCTCGAGGTCTCCCCACAGCGCGCGGTAGGTCTCGGGCGGAGTCTTGCCCGACTGGAAGATCCTCGGATTCCTGCCGACGATCTCGTCGTGGCGATAGCCGGATGAACTGAGCGCGGCGGCGTTGGCATATTCGATGTTTCCGTCGAGGTCGGTGATGACGATGCTCTCCGAGCTCTGCTCGACGGCGGCCGAGAGCTTGTGCAACTGCGCCTCGGCGGACTTGCGCGAGGTGATGTCCTCGACGACCGAGATGAAATACTCGGGCTTGCCGTCATCCTCGCGAACGAGCGCGACGGTGAGGTTGGCCCAGACCATCGAGCCGTCCTTGCGCAGGTAGCGCTTCTCCAGCTGATAACTCCCCTTCTCGCCATCCAGCAGGCTGCGCACCAGGCAGAGGTCCGCGTCCAGATCGTCGGGATACGTGATGTCGCCGAAGTTCAGCTTCTTGAGCTCCTCCGCCGTGTAGCCGACGATGTCGCAGAGGCGTTGGTTGACTTCCAGCCATTGCCCGTTGGTCGCGACGACGGCAAAGCCGACCGCCGCCTGCTCGAACGTCGATCGGAAGAGCTGCTGTTCCTTGCGCAATGCGACGACGGCGCGGCGCTCGCTCACGACGCGCCAGATGGCGTTGGCGACGAGCTGCGCGGACTCGACGTCGGCTTCGGTGTAGGGTTCGGCCTTGTTTCCCACGCCGGCGATCATCTGCACCAGGCCGTCGGCGATCACCGGCACGCTGATGAACCGGTTCAGCGCCGCGTGGCCCTCGGGCAGTCCGTGACAGCCGGCCGCGGTGGCGTAGTCGTTGACCACCACCGGCGCCCGGGTCCGCAAGGCGTCGGCCCAGACTCCCGCCTTGTCGACCGGATAATGCGTGTCGAACGCGGCGCGACAGTAGTGTTCGATCGTCCCGCGCGACCAGGTGACCAGCTCGATGCTCTGCTGGTCGCCGTGCACGAGGTGGATGAACGCCACCTCGCTGCCGGTCAGCTGCTCGATCAATTCCAGTCCCCCGCGCATGAAACCCGCCTCGTCGGCGGCATCCGCGATCCGGGGCAGTTCGAGCAGCGCATCGACCCGCGCCCCCGACCGGACCACGGCGGCCTCGTGTCGGTGCGTCATCGCGCGCAGCGCTTCTTCCCGGCCCGCCAGCATTTCCAGCAGGCGATTGAAGCCGCCGATCAGGTCGCCGATCTCGTCGTCCCGGGTGATCGGCAGGGGCTGCGGAGGCTGACCGGCGTCCGACCGGGCGAACAGCGCCTTCGCGGTGGCGGCGATCGGCGCCAGCTGGCGCCTCAGCATCCACCAGGTGAGGCCGCCCGCGAGCGCGGTAAACAGGAACGCGGCGAACAGCACGTGCTGCCGCAAGTCGTCGATGGGGGCGAAGGCCTCGGCCGTCGGCAGCGTGGCGATCACGAACCAGCCCGCCTCCGGGATGCGTGCCGACGAAGTCAGGACTTCCACGCCGAGCGAGCTGACGTTGACCGCCGACCCGTCGAAGCCCTGCAGCCGCCGGTCGAGCACGCGATTGACTCCCGGCGCCGGAAGCGGCCGCATGACCAGGTGCTTGTTGTTGGACGCGGTGACGAACAGTCTGTTCCTGGGGTCGACGATCAGATAGCCGCCGCTGTTGCCGTAGCGGCCCTGGGCGACGCTGTCCAGAAAGCCGGGCTTGGTCATGTCGGTCGCCCCCGACAGGGCGCCGATCACGCCGCCGTGGGAATCGCGAATGGGCACGGTGACGGCAAAGCTGGGAGCGACGACCCTCTTGCCGATGACGGGTTTGCCGATCGACGCCTTCCCCTCGCCGAGCGCGGCGGCGACGTGATCCCGATCCATGTAGTTGAGACCGACCCTGCCGATGCGCGGAAACTCGGCGAGCGCGGTGCCGTCGAGGCGGGTGACGAAGACACCGGCGTTGAACAGCTGCTGAAGGATCGGGCGCGCTTCGACGTATCTCTGCAGCGCCGCCGGCTGGTCGAGCAGGGAAGCGTCGATGCCGCCGGCGATCAGTACCAGCGCAGCCTTCCGGGCTTTCAGCTCCTGGTCGACCTGCGCGCCCACGAGGGAAACCGTCGCGAGCTGCTGTTCGCCCAGCGTGTGCTGCATGCTCGCGCGCAGCATCGCATTGACGTACAGCGCCAGCGACCAGAAGCTGATCACGAATACGGCCAGCGTGAAGACGGTCACCTTTGACTTGAGCGACCATCTCCGAAAGCGATTCAGGTTCATGCGGAACTACCCCGGTCGATCCCGCTCTATCGACACCTTCGGGCCGGACTTGAGCGTTCGCGCCGCCGTACGGCCGATCGTCGATCGTGAAAGCATGCCACAATTCACGCGCCTTTCGACCGAGGAACTCGCCCGTGCCACCTGCCTCTGACCGCGCCTTCGGATTCACCCGCGTGCTGCTGGGCGTCAACGCGGGAAACGCCATCGAGTTCTACGACTGGATGGCGTATTCGCTGCTCGTCCCCTACTTCGGGCGGCAGTTCTTCCCGCACGAAAACCCGGCGGCGGTGCTGCTGTCGTCGTTCGCGGTCTTTGCCGTCGGATCGCTGGCGAGGCCGGTCGGCGCGATCGTGCTCGGCCGGTTCATCGACCGCCACGGCCGCCGTTCCGGGCTGCTCGTCTCGGTCACGCTGATGGTCGCGGCATCCTTCGGCATCGCCGTGCTGCCGGTCTACGCCAGCATCGGACTGTTCGCGCCGCTGCTGCTGGTGCTGCTGCGCCTGATGCAGGGATTCGCGCTCGGCCCCGAACTGGGCGGCAGCGCGACCTATCTGGCCGAGAGCGCCCCCGAAGGCAGGCGCGGGCTGTTCGCCGCCACCTACCAGAGCAGCGTCGCGCTGGGCACGCTCGCCGTGGCGGGACTCATCAGCATCCTGCACGTCTACCTCGACACCGCGCAGATGGAGTCGTTCGGCTGGCGCATCGTGTTCGCGATCGGCGGGCTGGTGGCTCTGGGCGGCCTCGCGCTGCGGCGCACGCTGCCCGAGACCGATCATGCGCCCGAGGACGAGCGGCGCCGGAGGCAGCCTTTCTCCGAACTGTGGCGCGACCATCGCGCGGCGATCGTACGCATCCTGACCATCGGCAGCGCCGGGCTGCTGGTCATGTACGGGCTCGCCTCGCTGCTCCCCTCGCTCGGCCCGACGTTCACGAGCATCAGCAGGGAGCAGGCGGCGCACGCCAACACCATCGGGTCGGCCGTCATGCTCGTGGCGTCGCCTTTCCTCGGCCTGTTGTCCGATCGCATCGGCCGGCTGTGGACGATACGCCTGTTCGCCGTCGCGGGAGTCTTCGCCATCCCGGTCATGGCCGCGCTCGACGGCACCGCCGGCCCGCAGCTGGTCGCGCAACTCTACTCGGTGCTGCTGATGTGCACCTGGGCCGCCGGCGCGTTCGCCGCCTTCCCCGAGATGCTGCCGCTGGCGGTGCGCGCCGCCGGCATCGCAGCGCCCTACGGCCTGGCCGCCGCCTTCGTCGGCGGCTTCTCGCCGATGGTCGCGACCTCGCTGGCGTCGAGCGGAGGTCTCGTTGCGGTGGGCTGCCTGATCGCCGTGATGACGCTGGCCGCCGGCGCGGCGACGCTCGGCATGAAGGAAACCGCGCACCAGCCGCTGCGCGTGCGCTAGGCGAGCCCGCGATGAAGAACCTCCTTCGCCGCCTGTCCACGCTCGCGCTGCTGCTCGCAACGCCCGCCGCGCTCGCGGCGGATGCGGCGACGTCGCCGGCGGTTGCGCCGCCTGCGTTCAGGCTGCCGGCCGGCGCGCGGCCCACGCACTACGCGGTGACGCTGACGGTGATCCCGGGCGAAGCCAGCGTCGCGGGCGAGATCGCGATCGACGTCGAACTCGACCGGCCGCACGCCGTGCTGTGGCTCAACGCCGACGCGCTGGACGTCAAGCACGCCGCGGCCGAACTGCCCGGCACGCGGGTCACCGTGCTTGGCGGCCACGAGCAGTTCGTCGGCATCGCTTTCGAGCCGCCGCTTCCCGCCGGCAGCCACCAGGTGACGCTGGCGTTCGAAGCCGGGCAGAGCACGAACTCGACGCGCGGCATCTTTGCGCTGCAGGACGGCGACGCGTGGTACGTGATGACGCAGTTCGAGACGACCTACGCGCGCCGCGCGTTCCCGTGCTTCGACGAGCCGGGCTACAAGGCGCCGTGGCAGCTCACGCTGCGCGTCCCGCAGGGCAGTCGCGCGCTGTCGAACACGCGCGTGCTGTCGGAGACGCCCGGCGACGACGGCCTCACGACCGTGCGCTTCGCGCCGACGCGGCCGCTGTCGTCGTACCTGGTGGCGTTCGCGGTCGGGCCCTGGGAGTCGGTCGATCTCGGCAGCGTGGGCGGCACGCCGACGCGGATCGTCGTGCCGCGCGGCCGCATCGCCGACACCGGGTTCGTCGCGCGCGCGTATCCGGAGCTCTTCGCGCGGCTGGAGTCGTGGTTCGGCACGCCCTACCCCTACGACAAGCTCGACCACATCGCAATCCCGCTCAGCGTGAGCTTCGCGATGGAGAACGCCGGGCTCATCACCTACGGCGCGGCGGGATTCCTCGCCCGGCCCGACGCGCTGACGCCGCGCTACCGGCGCGGCGCCGCCAACGTCGGCGCGCACGAGATCGCGCACCAGTGGTTCGGCAACCTCGTCACCACCGCGTGGTGGGACGACATCTGGCTCAACGAAGCGTTCGCCACCTGGATCGCCGAGAAGATCGTGAATCAGTGGCAGCCCGATTACGATCGCGGCGCGGCGCGCATCGACGAGCGCGCGACGGCGATCGACGCCGATGCGCTGACGTCGGCGCGGCAGATCCGCGAACCCGTCAACTCGCGCAGCGACATCTTCAACGCGTTCGACCGGATCACGTACCAGAAGGGCGCGACGGTCATCGGCATGTTCGAGGGGTGGATGGGCGAGGAGCCCTTCCGCCGCGGCGTGCGCGGCTATCTCGACGCGCGGCGCGACGGCTCGGCCACCGCCGACGACTTCCTCGCCGCGCTGACGCAGGCGAGCCGCCTGCCGGTGGCCGGTGCGTTCGAGACGTTCCTCAACCAGAACGGCGTGCCGCAGGTCGAGGTCCGGCTGCAGTGCGCTGCCGGGGGCAACCGGCTCGCGCTGACGCAGCGTCGCCTCGCGCTGTTCGGGGCTCCGGCCGCGGCGGCGCAGCGGTGGCAGATTCCGGTGTGCGTCCGTTACGGCAGCGGCGCGTCGTCGCAGCAGGCATGCACGCTGATGACGGAAGCGACGGCGACGCTGCCGCTGCCGGGCGGCTGTCCGGCGTTCGCGTTCGCCAATGCCGGCGGGCGCGGCTACTACGTGCCGGATTACCGCGGCGACCTGCTGTCGCGGCTGGCGAACCACCGCGACGCGCTGACGGCGCCGGAATACGCGAGCCTGCTCCACGACCTCGAGGCGCTCGCCCGCGCAGGGGCGGCCAGCCCGGCGCAGGTGATGCAGTGGGCGCGGCGCGGCGCCGCGTCGCGCGACCGGCACGTCGTGCTGGCGGCGATCGATCTGACCGAATTCGCCGGCAACACGCTGGTGGCGGACGCCGACCGGCCCGAGTTCTCGCGCTTCGTGCGCCGGGTGTTCGGCCCGCAGGCGCGGGCGCTCGGCTTCGCGCCGCGGGCCGGCGACAGCGACGACGCGCAGCTGCTGCGCCGCTCGCTGCTGCGCCTGGTGGCACCCGAGGATCCGCAACTCGCAGGAGAGGCGCGCCGGCTCGCGCGGGCGTGGCTCGCCGACCGGAAGGCCGTCGACCCGGGCGTCGTCGACGTCGTCCTCATGACCGCGGGCCGGACCGGCGACGCGGCGATGTTCGACGCGCTCGCCGCCGAGGCGAAGGCGACATCCGACCGCCTCGATCGTCGCAACCTGACGATGGCGCTGTTCGCGTTCACCGACCCGGCGCTCGCGCAGAAGGGCATGGCGCTGCTGCTCGATCCGGGCTTCGACGTCCGCGAATCGTGGACCGCGCTGCGCTACGGCTTCGCGTGGAATCCGGCGCGGCGCGCGACCAGCGACTACATCATGGCGAACTTCGACGCGCTGGCGCAGACGGTGTCGCGCGACGCGCCGGGAAGCTGGCCGCATTACGCGTCGGGATTGTGCTCGGCGCAGGACGCGGCGGCGCTGACGGCGTTCTGGAAGAACCGGACGAAGGACTACGCCGGAGCGCAACGGCAGCTGGCACAGGCGCTGGAGTCGATCGGCCTCTGCACGCGCCTGCGGTCGGCCCCGGGGCGGGCGCCCGGGGCGAGCTAGCGAAGCAGCACCGTTCCCCGCGGCCTGCGTTCGTTCCGGAACAGCAGGCGCCGTTCGATTTCCCGCGGGCGCGATCCGCTGCGGCGGGGATCAGCGCCGGCGGCCAAGACGGCTGTCCAGTTCCCGCAACGGCTGGCGGTAGTGCTCGCCCAGCACCGGGTGGGTCGCGTGAATGGCCCTGGCCTGGTCCGCCAGCGCCTGCGCTTCGTCCGGCCGGCCCAGGTCGAGCACGGCATTGGCCAGCTCGATCCCGGCTCTGGCGACTTCCGGGCTGCACTCGCGGTCGAACAGCCTGCCGGCGACGGCCAGCGCCTGCCGCAGCAGCGGCTCGGCGTCGGCGGCTCGACCCGACAATCGCAGCGCGCGGCCGGTCGCAACCAGCGAGCGCTGCTCGTGGACGACCAGATACGAGCGCAGGGCGCTGCGTTCGATGCGGTCGAGCATCGGCTGCGCGAACTCCAGCGCCTGGCGGGCATCGCCGGTGGCGAGCGCCAGATCGACGCACAGCGTGCGCCGACTCAACCAGGCCGGCGTCGGCGTCGAGGCGCCCGACTCGTCGCCCGGCGAGGCGGCCAGCCATGCCGCGGCCTCGTCGGTCCTGCCCTGTGCCAGCATCGAGCGCAGCCGGATGCGGCGGAAGCCGCCCTCGTCCCTCTGTCCGCCCCACGCGGCGTACAGGGCACCGGCTTCGTCGAGCAGCCGGTCGGCTTGCGCGCAGTCACCGAGGTCGACGCGGATTTCGGCTTCGACGACCATCAGGCCGGCCCCGCGCGGCGTGCGGTCCAGTTTCGCCAGGCCCTTGCGCAGCGAAGCGATCACGTCCAACGCCGATTCCAGCCGGCCGCAGCGGGCAGCATCCGCCGCGTAACGGCGCAGCACGATCCATCGGGCGATGTCGTCGCCGCCCTCGACACCCCTTACCCGCAGCGCCGCTTCTTCCAGCTTGGCGATGCCCTCGGCCGGCGCGCGGCCCGTGTCGACGAGGAAGTGGGCGTACTCGGCGAGGTTGATGATGGTGTCGGGATGGTCCGGACCGTTGAGCTTGCGCGACAGTTCCCAGCCCTGCCGCAGGTCGTTGTCGGCGGCCTCCAGATCCGCGAGGTTCTGATCCACCTGCCCGAGGTAGTTGAAGAGATTGGGCAGGAAATCGGCGCCGTCCCTGCGCACCGGACCCTGCGCCGCCGCGATCGCCTCCTGGATCGTCGTGCGCGCACGGAGGTTGTCGGACTGGCTGATGTAGATCGTCGCCGCCGAGAACAGCGCCGAGACGTAGTCCCGACCGGGCGGATGCTGGCGGTAGATGGCGAGCGCACGCTCGACGTGCTCGATCGACCTGGGCAGGTCCTTTTCCAGGTAATAGTCGGCCAGACGATTGAACATGCGCGCCCTCGGCAGCGATGCCGCGTCGCCCTGGCGGTCGAGTATCGCCTGCGCCTCCTGCAGCGATCGCTCCCACTCGGGGTCGTCGAGGCGCGCGTTCACCGCCAGCGCGAGATCGAGCAGCGCCTCCGCCAACGGCACGCCGTCGTCGCCGAATCTCGCCCGCGCCAGCTCGACCCGCTTGCGCGCCAGCTCGGCGACCTGATCGCTCAGGCCCAGTTCCATGTACAGCTGGCTCAACAGCACGAGGATCTCGGCCTTGGCCTCGGGTGCGTCGTTCAGCGCGGCGTCGACCTTGCCGGCGCCGATGTCGAGCAGTTCGCGGGCCGTGGTCAACCGCGCCAGCTGCGGATCGGGCTGGTTGCTCGAATTGGCCTGGAAGATCTGCTTGAGGAAGTCCTGCACCGCGCGCGCGGTGGTCGCTTCCCCCTGCGCCCTCGCCGCCGCCTCCCGTGCCTTCTGCGCCTGCCGCCGCGCCTCGCTCGCCTGCCACATCGCCGCCACCATGCCGATCGCCAGCGCGAACATCGCCACCGCCGTCGCCCCCAGCCCGAAATCGAGCGCGAAGGCGAGCAGCACGCCGGCGGCAATGCCCGCCTCCCACCGGTTGCGGCGCAGGAACTTGCGCGCGCGGTACCAGGCCGAGTCCGGCCGCGCCTGCACCGCCTCGCCGGCGAGGTAGCGCCGCAGGTCCGCCGCCAGCGCGTCGGCCGTCGCGTAGCGCTCCTCCGGCTTCTTCTTCAACGCCTTGAGCACGATGGTGTCGAGGTCGCCCTTCAACTCCCCCGCCAGCCGCGCGGCACTCGTCCCCCGCGCCGCC
>CAIWHR010000114.1 GCA_903912485.1 uncultured beta proteobacterium
CTTCGCTGCGTCCGCCGCCGGGCTGCGCGCCCCGGCGGCCGGCGACTTGCCCCGCTGGACGCGCAGCGCGCGCGACGTCGCAGGCTTCGCCGGGCCGGTGGGGGCCGCGCGAGGCGGCAGCTTGATCGTGGATCGGGCCATGATGGGGTGTGAGCGGTGCGTTCGGCGCCGTGGCGGCGCGAGCCGGCGTGCGCGCAGCGGATGCGCGGAGTTCAGCAGCGATGGTAGACCGTGGCGCGAACTTGCACAAACGCGGACGCGGCTGCCTGGCGCCGCGGCGACGTCCGGCGCGGTGCGACTTGCCACGGCGGGGGCCCGCGCCGTGCGAGCCGGCCGGCCGCGCGCGTCAGGACCGCGCCGACTTCGACACGCCGTCGTGCACGTCGAGCACCATGCGCACGAGTTCCGGCAGCGAGCGAGCCTCCATCTTGGCCATGATCCGGGCGCGGTGGTTCTCGACCGTCCGCGTGCTGGTGCCGAGCATGTAGGCGATCATCTTGTTCGCGTTGCCGGCGACCAGGATGTCGAGCACTTCGCGCTCGCGCGGCGTCAGCCGCGCCAGCCGCCGGTCGAGCACGGCGCGGCGCTGCGCGTCGCCGCCGGGCGCGAGCTCGAGGTCGGGCGAATAGAACTCGCAGCCGCCGCGGCGATGCTCCTTGGCGTGCGACATCGCGACATCGGCGTGGTGCAGCAGCGCGTCGACGCTGCTGCCGTCCGGCGGGTAGAACGCCAGGCCGGCGGTCAGCGTGATCACGACTTCCCGGCCGGCGATCGACAGCGGACGCGAAAGCGCCTTCTGCACGCGCTGCGCGGCGATGGTCGCGCCGTCCTTGACCTCGAGCCCTTCGAGCAGCACCGAGAACTCGTCGCCGCCCAGGCGCGCCGTCGAATCGCCGGCGCGGCTGCAGCCCTTCAGGCGCCCGGCGATCTCCTGCAGCGCGAGGTCGGCGATCCGGTAGCCGTGCGTCGCGTTCACGGCCTTGAAGCGGTCGAGGTTGAGCAGCATCACGCCGAGCAGCTGCCCGCTCCGGTCCGCGCGCGCCATCGCGCACTGCAGCCGATCGATGAACTGGCTGCGGTTGGGCAGGTCGGTCAACAGATCGAACTGCGAGAAGTGACCCAGCCAGTATTCGAGCTGCTTGCGTTTGGGGACATCGCGCCCCGGGTGTCGCGCCGGCGGCGGGATCGCCGTCATCTCGCCGGCCCGAGGCGCGCCGGGGGCGTCGTCGCGGCCGATCGGGTCGGGCAGGTCGTTCATGGCAAAAATGATACCCCCGCCCGGGTCACGCCTTGGAGTAGATCTCCGCACCTTTCTGCACGAATTCCACGGCCTTCACTTCCATACCCTTCGCGAGCGCCTCGGCGTCCGAAACGCCGAGACCGGCGGCGTACTCGCGGACGTCCTGCGTGATCTTCATCGAGCAGAAGTGCGGGCCGCACATCGAGCAGAAGTGCGCCAGCTTGGCGCCGTGCTGCGGCAGCGTCTCGTCGTGGAATTCGCGCGCCTTGTCGGGGTCGAGGCCGAGGTTGAACTGATCCTCCCAGCGGAACTCGAAGCGCGCCTTGGAGATCGCGATGTCGCGGATCTGCGCGCCGGGGTGCCCCTTGGCGAGGTCGGCGGCGTGCGCGGCGACCTTGTACGCCATGATGCCGTCCTTGACGTCGACCTTGTTGGGCAGACCGAGGTGCTCCTTCGGCGTGACGTAGCACAGCATCGCGGTGCCGTACCAGCCGATCATCGCCGCGCCGATCGCCGAAGTGATGTGGTCGTAGCCCGGCGCGATGTCGGTGGTCAGCGGCCCCAGCGTGTAGAACGGCGCCTCGCCGCACAGCCGCAGCTGCTCGTCCATGTTGTGCTTGATCATGTGCATCGGCACGTGGCCGGGGCCTTCGATCATCACCTGCACGTCGTGCTTCCACGCCACCTGCGTCAGTTCGCCCAACGTGGCCAGTTCACCCATCTGCGCTTCGTCGTTGGCGTCGTGGATGGAGCC
>CAIWHR010000115.1 GCA_903912485.1 uncultured beta proteobacterium
AGTGTCCCAAAGCCACCGCGGGCGAACCACCCATCTATCGCCCGTCGACCCTCACCGAACGTGCAAATCACAACATCAAACAAAGTGATCGCGCTCAAGGCATTCGACGTGCTCGCCGTGGACTACCTCAACGGCAACAGCGCCCCCCGCATCGAACGGGCTACGAAGTTCACCCAGGATGGCGGCATCCTCCGCATCACCCTGGACTTTGCGGCATACCCGCTCGACTGGCGCGGCATTCTGATGAACCCCGGTTCGGCAGTGTGAGCACGGACGCCTGGGCACCGGCCGCTGCACGGCTCCAGCGCCAGGTCGCGCTATGGGCTGGCGTTCCGGTAATCCAGCGCGATTTCGCAACGCACGAGGCGGCCCATGCAGTCGTCTCCATCGAGCTCGATGAACCGTGCGCCGGCGTGGCGCTCGGGAGCTCCATCCCCGGCGTATTCGGGCAGATGTGGGCACACGGCCCGCGCCCGACGGCGCATCAAGGACCACTGACACCCCCCTCCGCTCCGGTGTTGGCAGCACACAATGACCGATTGTTCATGATGGCGGCCGTGTACTACGCCGGCACCGAAGGCGAACGGATCGCGGCCGGAATTGTCGTCGACGTGTTCTATCGCGAAGACAGTGACGACCACCAAAACGCGGAAGCGCTGCTCGCCGCCGGCTGGGAGAACGTCACCCGGTCGACGGCACCGCGCTGCGGATGCCAGAAGCTCGCCCGGTTGATTCTGCGCGAGCGGTGGCACGCCGTCACCGCCGTCGCCGCGAAGCTGTCCGAGCGGGGGGAGATGAACCGCGCGGAGATAGATGAGGAAATTTTGCGGGCCGACGACATGGCGGCTGCGCGGAAGGGTTGCACGGCCGGCCGTAGGCCAACGTGTTGGCGGGCGCTGCCAGAGAGGGTCCATTGAGCACACGCAAAAGCGCACCGTTAGTCGTGAGTGGGTAAACCACGACAGCCGGCGGGCGCCATTCCTGGCGCCGCAGCCGGCGGCCGATCCAAGAGCAACGACGGCGGAAAACCTTGAGCTGTCGCCCGCCGTCCAAGCTCTTGGGCTCGGCCTCACCCTGGCCATGGATCTACAGTGACGTATACGCGCTGGATAGTGGTTCGGTCTATCAAGCCCCCTGATGCGAGCATCGTTCACGGCCTTTGGCAGGAGGCCCGGTATGGGGCGCCGACTGCGGCGCTTTACCGTGTGCCCCCGCACGTTATTACCGACGGCCTCGGCCCCGCCGCGCTGATCTGGCTTGCGCGCCGGCTGCGCCAACAGGAACGACAGCGCCGCACGCCTTGCGTTGGCGACGAAATGAAGATACCGTAACGTTACGCAGTAACGTACAACGGGGGCACCACCATGGCAAAGAGCAACGCAGAGCGACAGGCAACCTACCGCGAGCGGCACCTGGTCGACGTTGACGGGGCTGGCAGCCGAATCAATGTTGTCGTGAGCGTGCAGACCAAAGCCCAACTTGCAAGGCTCGCCATTCGTTACGGCGTAACGCAGCGCGCCATGCTGGAAAAGATGATCGCCGCCACCGAACGCCAAGCATTGCGCCGGATCAAGCCGGGGGACCAGTCGGCATATTTCGACGGCGTTACGCCGTAACGCCCCACCCGGTCGCCTTGCTGCACTTTTGCTGCACTCAGGGGATATTTCCGGCAATTTCGGACAATATGCTACACTCTGACGCACACGCCGCAGGGATGTAAGTCTTTGATTCGTAATGCGAAGGTCCGCGGTTCGACTCCGTGCATCGGCACCAGCAGCAAGGCAAGGGCGGTCCTCTGGGCCGCCCTTGCTCATTTCCGGGGCCGCATGCGCAGGCTTGCGACCCGCGCCTGCGGCGCGCGCGCCGGCTCCCGTCGGACGGTTTGCCTGCTAGAATCGCTTCGCTTTGCCGGGAGAGGCCGTCGCGGCCCGGTCGCGTTCCTCCCCGCGCGGTCGCCCCTGCGACTCCGGCGGCGTCGAAAACCCCGCTCGAACCCTGCCTGCCACCATGCCCACTCCCCTGCTGCTGGCCGCGACGACGACGACCTGGTTCGGCACCGCGCGCGTGCCGCGCGCGCTGGTCGAGGCCGGCTTCGAGGTCACGCTTCTCACGCCGCGCAATTCGCTCGCCGAAAAGAGCGGTTACCTCCGCCGCATCGCCTACCTGCGCGACGACGCGACGGAACGGGATTTCGTCGCGGCGTTGGGGGCGACGGTCGCGGCGACGGCGCCGCGCCTCGTCGTGCCCTGCGACGACATGGCGTTCCGGCTGCTGGCCAGACTGGTGTTGAACTCGCCGCCGGGCGTCTCCGTCGCCCAGCGCCGGCTCGCCGACCTCGTCCGCGAGTCGCTGGGTGATCCGGCGCACTACCTGACGAGCGTCGACAAGACGCTGTTGCCGCCGGCCGCGCAGGCGCTGGGCCTGCGCGTATTGCCGTTTGCGATCGTGTCGGCGCCGGAGGAGGCGGAGTCGTTCATCGCGGAGCACGGCTTTCCGCTGGTGCTGAAGAATGCGCACGGCTTTGCCGGCGAGGGCGTGGCGTTCTGCAGCGATCGCGACGAGTTCGCCAAGTCGTTCGCACAGCTGTCGCGGCCCACGGTTTTCGCCCCGATCGAACCGAAGCCGCGGCTGCTGCTTCAGCGTTACATCGAGGGCAGCGCGCAGTACTTCCCGCTCGCCGCGTGGCGGGGTGAGCTGGTCGCCGGCTGGGCGGTCGAACGCGTGGTCGGGCATCCGGCGGCCAAGGGTCCTGCGACCGTGGTTCGCCACCTGCGCTCGGCCGAAGTGCGCGCCTTCGCCGAGCGAATCGTCCGCGGATTCGGCATGTCGGGCCTGCTCAACCTCGAGTGCATGATCGAACAGGGGACCGGGCGCGCGTACCTGCTGGAGCTGAGCCGGCGCGTCAATCCGGGCATCCACCGCGGTCGCTGGGTCGGCGTCGACGTCTGCGCGGCGCTGCACGCGGCGGCCACCGGGATGCCCTGGCCCTCCGGGATGGACGTCGAGGCCGGCGAGGGGCGCATTGCCGCGCACTTCCCGCAGGAATGGCTGCGCGATCCCGGCAGCAGCTACCTGCGCGACTATCCGGTCGACGTGCCGTGGGACGAGCCCGAACTGCTCGAGGCGATGCTGGCGATGAGACACCACTGACCGGGGATCGTATGATCGAGTTGATGCGGCGATGCGGGCAGGCGGCGTGCGGCGTCCTGGCACTGGCGGCGCTGGCCGGCGAAGCGCCTGGCGCGCCGGCGGAGGCGTATCCGCGCCAGCCGGTCCGGCTGGTCGTCCCCTACGCGGCGGGCGCGCAGGTGGACACCATCGCCCGGCTGGTGAGCACGCGGCTGGCGGATGCGCTCGGCCAGCCGGTCGTGGTCGACAACCGTCCCGGTGCATCCGGCAACATCGCTTTCGAGGCGGTTGCCAAAGCCGCTCCGGACGGCCACACGCTGCTCATCGCCGGGCAGACGCTGACGATGCTCCCCAGCGTCATGGGGTCGCGGGCAGTCGACCCGGCGAAGGCGTTCACCGCGGTGACCAAGGTCTGCACGATGCCGATGGTCTTTGCCGTCAACGCTGCGCTGGGCATCAATACCCTCGGCGAACTCATTGCGAGGGCCAGGAGCGAGCCCGGGCGGATTGCCTACACCACCGGCGGCAGCGGCAGTTCGCCGCATCTGGCCGCAGCGCTGCTGTGGTCGCGCGCCGGGGTCGAACTGACGCACGTCCCCTACAGCAACGCGGTTCGGGGCGTGACGGACGTGCTGACCGGCGAGGCGTCGGTGTCGGCGAGCGTGCTCGGTGCGTGGCTGCCGTACGTGAACGACCCCCGTGCCAAGCTGCTGGCCGTCGGCAGCGCGAAGCGATCCCCGCTCGTGCCCGGGGTGCCGACGGTCGAAGAATCCGGGTTTCCCGGTTACGAAATGAGCGCGTGGATCGGCATCTTCGTCCCCGCCGGCACGCCTTCGGCGGTCACCGCCCGTCTGCAGCGCGAGATTGCCGCGATCGTGAGGCAGCCCGACGTGCGCGAGCGGCTGACGGCCATGGGGACCGAGCCCATCGGCGGCGCGTCCGAGACGTTCGCCGCGGAGATCCGGAGCGAGCTCGTCGGCTGGCCCGCCATCGTCAGGGCCGCCGGCATTCAGCCGGAGTAGCGCCACCGCGCCCCCCACGGCCCTGCATTCATGACGCTCGCCGAAATACTCGCCCTCGCCGTTTTCGTCGCCGTCGGATGGCTGGTGTGGGACAGCCTCAAGGCGCGCGAAGCCGCGAACGCCGCGATGCGCGACGCCTGCGGCCGCGGCGGCTTCCTGTTCCTCGACGACACCGTTGCGCTCGATTCGCTGCGGCCCGTGCGCGCCGCCGACGGCCAGTTGCGTCTGCGGCGCGTGTTCAGCTTCGAGTACAGCGACACGGGCGTGGATCGCCGCAAGGGGAGCCTGACCATGATCGGCGACGCGGTGCGCGGGCTCGATGTCGGCCCGTCCCCGATTCCCGGCCAGGATAGCCCGCTCTGAGCGCCATCGGCTCCGTCGGCAGCGACCCGCGGGGCCGCGCGCGACGGTCTGGCATAATTCGGGTCCAGCCGCGGGTCATGTTCCCGCCGTTCGGCAGCGAAGGAACCCATCTGATGAAGCAAGGCGCATCGATTCTTGCCGCGGCGGCGCTCGTGGCGATCGCCGCGTTCGCCCCGGTCGCGGCCGGCCCCCTCGAGGACGGTCTGACCGCGTATCGCGACCGCGACTACGCCGCCGCACTGGAATCGTGGCGCGCACTCGCCGACAAGGGCGATGCCGCCGCGCAGTACCGACTCGGTACGCTGTACGCCGAAGGCAAGGGCGTCGCGCAGAGCGACGTCACCGCCGCGGCGTGGTTTGCCCGGGCCGCCGAGCAGGGGAATGCCGAGGCCCAGTACAACCTTGCCGCGAGCTTCGCCGAAGGCCTCGGCGTCGCCAAGGACGATGCGGCAGCGGTCAAGTGGTTCCGCCGGGCGGCCGAGCAGGGGATGCCCTACGCGCAACTCAATCTCGGGCTGCTCTATGCGACCAGGCGCGGCGGCACGGCGGACGACGTCGAGGCGGTCAAGTGGCTGGAACTGGCGATTTTCGCGCTGCCGCCGGGCGGCGCCCGCTCCGACGCCGCGACCATGCTGAAGCAGGTCGCCGACAAGCTGACCGAGGAGCAACTGCTTCAGGCGAGGATGCGCGAGAAGGCGTGGAAAGCGAAGGCCGAGGTCAAGGCCAGGTAAGGCGCCGGTCAGTCCAGCCGAAACCGGCGCAGCACCCACGTCTTGACCCACTGCGTCAGCGTCAGGTACGCGGCCAGCATCGCCGCCAGTGCGCCCCAGTAGGCCGCCGGCAGAGGCACCAGCCCGAGCGCCGCGGCGGCCGGCGAGTACGGCAGCCACGCGCCGAAGAGCGCGATGGCGACGGTCATGATCAGGAGCGGCCGGCTCGGCCTGCTCTCGACAAAGGGGATCCTTCCGGTGCGGATCACGTGCACGATCAGCGTCTGCGACAGCAGCGACTCGACGAACCAGCCGGTCTGGAACAGCGCAGGATGTTCGAGCGCGCCGAACGCGAACGCCATCAGCGCGAACGTCGCGTAGTCGAAGATCGACGACAGCGGGCCGACGCACAGCATGTACCGGCCGACGCCCCGGATGTCCCAGCGCCGCGGCCGCGCCAGGAATTCGGCGTCGACGTTGTCGGTCGCGACCGCCGTCTGCGAAATGTCGTAGAGCAGGTTGTTGAACAGGATCTGCACCGGCGCCATCGGCAGGAACGGCAGCAGGGCGCTCGCGCCGACCATGCTCAGCATGTTGCCGAAGTTGGAGCTGCCGGCCATCCGCAGGTACTTGGTCACGTTGCCGAACACGCGCCGCCCCTCGATCACGCCCTCCTGCAGCACGGCGAGGCTGTGTTCGAGCAGGATGATGTCGGCGCTCTCCTTGGCGATGTCGACCGCGCCGTCGACCGAGACGCCGACGTCGGCGGCCTTCAGCGCCGGGCCGTCGTTGATGCCGTCGCCGAGGTAGCCGACGACGTGGCCCGCGGCGCGCAGCGCGCGGACCACCCGGGCCTTCTGCTGCGGGTTGAGCCGCGCGAACAGCGTCGTCGTCCCGACGCGCGCGGCGAGGTCGGCGTCCGACAGCGCGTCGACGTCGCTGCCGACCAGCGCCGCGTCGACCGCGAGGCCGACCTGCCTGCACACGTGCCGCGCGACCGCCTCGTTGTCGCCGGTGAGGACCTTGACCGCGACGCCGGCGTCGCGCAGCTGCCGCAGCCGCAGACGGCGAACACCTCGTCCACCGCGCCCTTGCAGATCAGCAGGTGGCGCTCGCCGTCGCTCGACTCGACGACCACCGACATCCGGCGGCGCTGGAAGTCGAACGGTATCTCGTCGACCTTGCGGTACCCGGCGCCCGACTTGATGTGCTCGTGCAGTTCGGCGTGCGCCAGCACCGCCTCGTCGAGGAGGTTGCGCAGCCCCGACTGGAAGAAGCTGTTGAGGCAGGCGAACTCGAGCACGCGCCGCGACTCGGTGCCGAAGATGTCGACGTGCCGCTCGAGCAGCACCTTGTCCTGCGTCAGCGTGCCGGTCTTGTCGGTCGCGAGCACGTCCATCGCGCCGAAATTCTGGATCGCGGCCAGACGCTTGACGATCACCCGCTTTCCGGCCATCGCCAGCGCGCCCTTGGCCAGGTTGGCGGTGATCACCATCGGCAGCATCTCGGGCGTGAGGCCGACGGCGACCGCCAGCGCGAACACGAACGCGTCCATCCAGTTGCCCTTGGTCACGCCGTTGATCAGGAACACCGCGGGCACCATGACCAGCATGAAGCGCAGCAGCAGCCACAGATAGCGATTGACGCCGAGATCGAAGCCGGTGGGCTCGCGCCGGGCGCCGGTGGCGCGCGCGATCGCGCCGAAATGCGTCGCGGCGCCGGTGGCCAGCACCACCGCGGTGGCGGTGCCGCTGATCACGTAGCTGCCCATCAGCGCGAGGTTCGGCGACTCCAGCGGGGAACCTCCCGCCGCGAAACCCGCGCGCTTCTCGACCGGCAGCGACTCGCCGGTCAGCGCCGACTGGCTGACGAAGAGGTCGCGCGCGTCGAGGATGCGCAGGTCGCCGGGGACGAGATTCCCCGCCGACAGCAGCACCATCGCCATGATCACCGCGGCGTCCTCGCGGCCGCCGGTGAAGAAGCTGACTGCCGCCAGCGTCAGCAGCAGCAGCGACAGCGGGTTGGCGATGAAGCCGGCGAACTCCCGCCACGCCGGCGGCGGGCGCTCGTCGGCGATGCTGTTGGCGCCGACACGGCGATAGAGCAGCGCCGCTTCGTGGTTGGTCAGCCCCTCGCGATGCGAACCCAGCCGCGCGAGCAGCGCGTCTTCGGACAGTTGCGCCGCGTCGGCGAGCGGCACCGGAATGGAGGGAGTGCGGTTGGGCGTCCCGGCGCGCAGCGGGGACGGCAGGCGGAACAGGCGGAAGATCATGGCAAGGTGGCTTACCGTCGCGATGCCCGCGGCGACCCTCGGGCGTCACGACTCCATCGTACCGCGCCGCGCCGCGGCGCGCGGCAGCGGAAATTGACCGGGATCAGTGCCGCCGCGCGCTGCCTTCTCTCGACGCCTTCGCGGCGGCAACGCGGCGCGTGCTAGGCTTCGAAAACCGTGCGCCATGCGGCGCATTTTTTTCGGCGGAGTCGCTTGCGCCATCCGCGCTCCGTCCGTATCTTGAAAACGATCGCAACGCGCTGCCGTCGGGCCGCCGCCGAAGCCGGCGGTCCTTGCGCCATTCCGGAGTCCCCATGAACATTCGCCGCCTCGTAGCCGCCGCCATCGGCGCCGCCGCCTTCGCGCTGCCGCCGGCGGCCGGCGCGCAGCCGATCAAGCTGGGCGAACTCAACAGCTACAAGGTGTTTCCCGCCTTCCTCGAGCCTTACAGGAAGGGCATGGACCTCGCGCTCGACGAGGTGAACGCCGCCGGCGGCGTCCTCGGCCGGCCACTCGAGATCGTGTCGCGCGACGACACCGGCAACCCGGGCGACGCCGTCCGCGTCGCCGAGGAGCTGATCTCGCGCGAAAAAGTCGCGCTGCTGATGGGAACCTTCGCCTCGAACGTGGGACTCGCGGTGTCCGATCTCGCGCGGCAGCGCAAGCTGCCGTTCCTGGCCGCCGAGCCGCTGACCGACAAGCTGGTCTGGGAAAACGGCAACAAGTACACGTTCCGGCTGCGCGCCTCGACCTACATGCAGACGGCGATGCTGGTGCCCGAGGCGGCGAAGCTGGGCAGGAAGCGCTGGGCGATCGTCTATCCGAACTACGAATACGGGCAGGCGGCGACCACCGCGTTCAAGAAGCAGATGATCGCGCTGCAGCCTGGCGGCATCGAGTTCGTCGAGCAGGCGGTGCCCCTGGGCAAGATCGACACCGGACCGGTCGTGCAGGCGCTGATCGACGCCAAGCCCGACGCGATTTTCTCGTCGCTGTTCGGCACCGACCTCGCCCGCTTCGTACGCGAGGGCCAGCTGCGCGGGCTGTTCAAGGATCGGCCGGTGTTCAACCTGCTGGGCGGCGAGCCGGAATACCTCGATGCGCTGAAAGAGGAGGCGCCGGTCGGCTGGTGGGTGACCGGCTACCCCTGGTACGCGATCGACACCGCCGAGCACCGGCGCTTCCGCGACGCCTACCAGGCGAAGTTCAGCGATTATCCGCGCCTCGGTTCGGTCGTCGGCTACAGCGCGGTCAAGGCGGCAGCCGCGGCGATCCGCAAGGCCGGCTCGACCGACGCCGAGAAGCTGGTTGCCGCGATGAGCGGCCTCGCCTTCGATTCGCCGTTCGGCCGCATCACGTTCCGCGCGCTCGATCACCAGTCGACGATGGGGGCCTACGTCGGCCGCACCGCGGTGAAGGACGGCAAGGGCGTCATGGTCGACTGGCGCTACGCCGACGGAAGGGACTACCTGCCGTCCGACGACACCGTCAGGCGGATGCGGCCGTAGCGCCCTGCCCCGCGTGACCCTCGCCTCCTTCGTCGCCCAGCTGCTCAACGGCCTGGCCGGCGCGTCGGCGCTGTTCCTGGTCGCCGCGGGGCTGACGCTGATCTTCGGCGTGACGCGCGTCGTCAATTTCGCGCACGGCTCGCTGTACATGCTGGGCGCCTATGCCGCCTGGGCGCTGGTGCAGGTCCTGGGCCACGGGCCGCTGGGCTTCTGGGGCAGCGTGCTGCTGGCCGCGGCGGCCGTCGCCGTCGTCGGTGCGGTGATCGAGGTGCTGCTGCTCAAGCGCATCTACGCCGCGCCGCACCTCTTGCAGCTCACCGCGACCTTCGGCGTCGTGCTCATCGTGCGCGACGCCACGCTCGCCGTCTGGGGCGCCGACGACCTGCTCGGTCCGCGCGCACCCGGGTTCAGCGGCGCGGTCGACGTGTTCGGATCCGCCGTTCCGTCCTACGAGCTGCTGCTGCTGGCGATCGGCCCCGCGGTGCTGCTGCTCCTGTGGCGGCTGCTCACCGGCACGCGCTTCGGCATGCTGGTGCGCGCGGCGACCGAGAACCGCTTGCTGGCGGGCGCGCTGGGCGTCGACGAGCGCCGGCTGTTCACCACGGTGTTCGCGATCGGCGCCTTCCTGGCCGGGCTCGCCGGGGCGCTGCAACTGCCGCGCGAGCCGGCGAACCTCGGGATGGACCTCGCGATCATCGCCGAGGCCTTCGTGGTGACGGTGGTCGGCGGTCTCGGGTCGATTCCCGGCGCCTTCCTCGCCGCACTGCTGATCGGCGTGGTCAAGGCGCTGTGCGTGTCGGCGGGCACTGTCGCGTTCGACGGCTTCAGCGTCGACTTTCCGAAACTCACGCTGGTCGCCGAGTTCGTCGTGATGGCCCTGGTGCTTGCCGTCAAGCCGCAGGGGCTGCTCGGCAGCGTCGCGGCGATGCCGCCGACGACGCAGGTCGCCGAGCAGCGCGCGCTGGTCGTGCCCCCGGGCCGCAATGCCGCGCTGGCGGGCCTGGCGGCGCTGGCGCTGACCGCGCTGCTGCCCTTCGCCGGCGACGACTACGCGCTGGTGCTCGCCACCGACGTGCTGGTGTTCGCGCTGTTCGCCGCCAGCCTGCAGTTCATGATGGGCACCGGAGGCATGGCGTCGTTCGGTCACGCGGCGTACTTCGGCCTCGGCGCTTACGGTGCGGCGATCGCCGTCAAGCACGGCGCGCCGATGGAGCTGGCACTGTGCCTCGCGCCGCTGGCGGCGCTGGCCGGGGCGCTGGTGTTCGGCTGGTTCTGCGTGCGGCTGTCGGGCGTCTACCTCGCGATGCTGACGCTCGCGTTCGCGCAGATCGTGTGGTCGGTCGCGTTCCAGTGGGACGCGGTCACCGGCGGCTCCAACGGGCTGGTGGGCATCTGGCCCGCGGCGTGGCTGGCCCCGCGGCGCGCCTACTTCTGGTTCGCGCTCGCCGTCTGCGGCGCGGCGCTCGCGGCGCTGGCCTGGATCGCCCGGTCGCCGTTCGGCTACGCGCTGCGCGCCGGGCGCGATTCGCCGCTGCGCGCCGAAGCGCTGGGCATCGACGTGCGGGCGATCCAGTGGACGGCATTCGCGATCGCCGGAACCTTTGCCGGCGTGGCGGGCGGGCTGTTCGCGTTTTCCAAGGGCAGCATTTCGCCCGAGACGCTGGCGATTCCACGCTCGGTCGACGCGCTGGTGATGGTGCTCCTGGGCGGCATCAACGCGCTCGCGGGGCCGCTGCTGGGCGCCGCCGCCTTCACCTGGCTTGCCGACACGCTCGCCCGCGCCACCGAGTACTGGCGCGCGGTGCTGGGCGGCGCCATCCTCGTCATCGTGCTGGCGTTTCCGCTGGGCATCGGCGGCGCGCTGGAGCGGCTGTGGCGGCGGGCCGCCCGGTGAGCGCTGCCGCTGCGATGTTGCAGGTCGAAAATCTCACCAAGAGCTTCGGCGGGGTCGACGCCGTGTCCGGCGTTTCGTTCGGCGTGTCCGCCGGCGAGATGGTCGCGCTGATCGGGCCGAACGGCGCCGGCAAGACGACCTGCTTCAATCTCGTCAACGGTCAGCTCGCGCCCGATTCGGGGCGCGTGCTGCTGGGCGGCGAGCGCATCGACGGTCTGCCGCCGCGGGCGATCGCCGGCAGGGGCGTCGGCCGCACCTTCCAGGTCGCCGCCACTTTCGCGTCGATGACCGTGCGCGAAAACGTCGAGGTCGCGCTGCTCGCGCACGCCGGCGCGCACCGCAGCCTGGTGACTCCGATGCCGGCGCAGCTGCGCGCCGACGCCGACGCGCTGCTGGAGCGCGTGCGCATGACCCGGTTCGCCGACGCGGGCTGCGCGACGCTGGCCTACGGCGACGCCAAGCGCGTCGAGCTCGCGCTGGCGCTGGCCGGCGCGCCGCGGCTGCTGCTGATGGACGAACC
>CAIWHR010000116.1 GCA_903912485.1 uncultured beta proteobacterium
ACGCGCTCGAGTTGTCGTCGATGCAGACGAAGCGCGCGATGCGCTCGATGTCGCGCCAGCAGTTGAGCAGCGAATTGACGGTGGTCTCGAAGAGGTCGAGCCGCTTGCAGCTCGTGATCGTGAGCGTCACGCCGGGCGCCGCCTCGCGTGGACGCTCCTGCCGCGCCAGGCGCTGCACGATCGACGCCGGGTACGCGCGAGTTTTCGCGGCGATCGCCGGCACGGCGAAGTCGCGATTCAGCTCGATGCGGTCGCGTTCGTGCTCGGGGAGTCGATCGCCGTCGAGCAGTTCCTGGAAGAGCGCGTAGCTGCGCTCCTGCTGGCCGGCCCAGTAGGCAGCGATCGCCGCTTCATCCGCCGCCGCGTAGCCGTACGCCGCCTCGTCGACGAAGAGGATGTCGTTCGGGCGTGGCGTGGCGAGCGCGGCGTCGGCGTAAAGCTTTGCCAGCGCCCACTCCGAGCGCAGCCTGTGCCAGCGAGCGAGCTGCACCAGCGGCTCCGCGCGCTGCGGCCGAAACTGGTAGGCCGAGAGATACGCGGCCTGCACGTCGGCCGGCGCGGCACGCAGCGCCTCGGTCAGCGTCGCGATCTGGAAGAGCGAATACCAGGTTTCCTCGTCCCAGCCCGGCATCGTGGCACGACGTCGATACGCCTCGAGCGCCTTCGCCGGCTCGCCGGCGTCGCGCCAGCTCTGACCAAGGTAAAAGGCATGGCGGGCGTTGCCGGGATCGTCGCGCAGTGCGGCTTCCAGCACCGCGGCATCGTTCCGGAACGTGTCCGGGTCGCGGCTGCGCGCGCCCTCGTGGCGACGGTCGACCCAGACCTCCGGCAATGTTTCCAGGCGGTGCGGCTCGCTGGACGTGACGTATTCGTGCACCACGCCCTCGTAGCGCCAGGCGAGCCGGTTCCCGACGAGGAGGCACTGCGCGTATTCGACGCCACCGGATCGATGGACGAGGTAGTAACCGTCGGCCGCGAGTTCCGGCCATGACCAGCCCACCGGTGCACAGAAGATGTTGTCGGCATCCATCACCAGCGAGTAGTCGGCCGCGCTGCGGGCAAGACGCAGCGCCTCGCTGCGGTTGTCGCCGAAGTTCCGCCAGGGACGCTCGTACAGCCGGCCGGGCACGCCGGCGTCGGAGAAGTACTGCCGGATGACATCCTGCGTGCCGTCGGTCGAACCGGTGTCGACAATCACCCAGCAGTCGACGAACGGGCGGACCGAATCGAGGCAGCGGCGAATGACCGCCGCCTCGTTCTTCACGATCATGTTGAGGCAGATCGTGCTCATCCCGCGCGAATCATTGGTTGGTCTGAATGCTCAGCGGGCTCGCGGCCCGAAGGCCGCCGCAATGATCGCACGACGAAGTGCCGCGTCAGCCTGCGCCATGCGCGCGTCGATCGCCTGACGCCACGCCCCCCGCCCGCTGCGGGCGACCGGGCGCAATCTAGATCTGGCGCCAGGTGCCGGCGATGCAGACGAACGCGTTGGCCGTCGTCAGACCGGTCCCCGTTGCGGCAAGCGCACCGCTCGGGCTGCATGCGTTACCGGCAGTCGGACCCGCAGTCACCCCGGTCAGCACCGTTCCGGTCGCTCCGGTCGGTCCGGTGGTTCCGGTCGGTCCGGTGGTTCCGGTCGGTCCGGTGGTCCCGGTCGGTCCGGTGGTTCCGGTCGGTCCGGTGGTTCCGGTCGGTCCGGTGGTCCCGGTCGGTCCGGTGGTCCCGGTCGGTCCGGTGGTCCCGGTCGGTCCGGTGGTTCCGGTCGGTCCGGTGGCCCCGATGGGTCCGGTGGCCCCGATGGGTCCGGTGGCGCCGATGGGTCCGGTGGCGCCGATGGGTCCGGTGGCGCCTGCCGGCACCGTCGTGCAGTTCGTCAGTTGCCCGGCCGGGCCGTAGCAGATGAAGCTGCCGTTGGTCGCAGTGCCCGGCAGGCCCGGGACGTAGACTTCACCCGTCTCCTTCACTTGGAAGCGGTCGTTCGTGCCGCCGGCATCCTTCACCACGAAGGATCCGCCGCCGTTCGGCGTCACCTGGACGTCCGCGGCCGCCGCTCCGCCCGCCGTCGCCGTGGCGACCAGTGCCAGCACCAACGATGGAATCCGGCGTTGCCGTTCGCTTCCCATCACTGTTTCCCCTTCACTTGTCGTTTGCCGTTCGCCCGCGATCCGCCCGCGTCAATTCCTGCCGACCGGGCGCCGCAACCGCCGTGAAGCCCGGCGCCACGCCCGGAACGACGGTCGTCAGCTTCACCCGACACTCCCCTCTCGATCGTCGCCCCGCTCCACAGCCGGCGTCGGAGTCGGCGCGAAATGCTGACCAAGTCCTATGTTTGCGAGACCGCTTTGGAGTCTATTCGGAAGACGCGGTCGAATCAACCGAAAAGTGATCCGAAAAGGTGATCCCGTACCCGAAGAATGGACGCCACGAGGCGTGGCAATTTGAGCTTGTGGACGTTCGACAATGAGAGCGCGTTTCGTCGCGGCGGTGCTGGCGGTGCGGGCCGCGGGCTGCGCGCGCTCTTCGGACGGGCGCATCCGGTGAGCCCACAACCCGGTATCTTGATCTCCAGCGTTCGGCAATGCCGCCGGACCCGCCGGGAGACGAGATGCCGAGCACCCAGAATCCGATGGTCCTGATCACTCCGCTGAAGCCCGCGCTGATTCGCGGCGTCGCGCAGAAGCTCTCCGTCCTGGTGCGCATCCAGGCGCCCGATCCCGATCCGGCGCAGCAGAAGGTCCGCCGGCCGTACCACCTGGCGCTGGTGATCGACCGTTCCGGGTCGATGTCCGGCGTGCCGCTGTACGAGGCGGTGCGCTGCGCCCGGCACATCATCGACCGCCTCGACGCCACCGACATCGCGTCGCTGGTCGCCTTCGACAACGAGGTCGCGACGCTGGCGCCGGCCGCGCCGGTCGGCGATCGCAGCGCGCTGTACGTTGCCCTCGCGCGCATCAACGCCGGCGGCTCGACCGACCTGCATGGCGGCTGGCAGGCCGGCGCGGCGACGCTGCTGGCTGGCGCCGCCACGTCGGCGCTGGCCCCCGTCATCCTGCTCTCCGACGGCAACGCCAACGTCGGCGCGACCACCGACACCGGCGCCATCGCCGCGCTGTGCGCCGAGGCCGCCGCCAAGGGCGTGACCACGTCGACCTACGGTCTCGGCCGCGGCTTCAACGAGGAGCTGATGGTCGAGATGGCGAGGAAGGGCAGCGGCAACGCGTATTACGGCGCCACCGCGGCGGATCTGTTCGAGCCCTTCGCCGAGGAGTTCGACCTCATCTCCAGCCTGTACGCGCGCCACGTCCGGCTGTCGCTGACCGCGCCGCCCGGCGTCACCATCACGCTGCGCAACGATTACCCGGTCGAGGAGCGCGAGGGGTTCCCGGCCATCCGCCTGCCCGACATCCCGTTCGGTGCGGAAGCCTGGGTGCTGCTGGACCTCGAAGTCGCCGTTGGGCTCGCGCTCGAGTCCGGCAACCAGCTGCTGCAGGCCGGCGTCACCGCCACCACGCCCGAGGGGCTGCCGATCGCGTTCGCCGACGCGACGCTGGCGCTGCCCGCGATGATGCCGCCGGCGTGGGAGGTGCTGCTGCCCGATCCGCTGGTGCTCGCGCGGCAGGCGGAGATCGAGGCGGGCAAGCTGCTGGAGGCCGCGCGCCAGGCCGCCGTGCACGGCGACTGGGACGTCATCCGGAAGATGATCGCCGAGGCGCGCCTGCGCTTCGCCGACCATCCCTGGGTGATCGAGGTGCTGGAGAGCATGTCCGAACTCGCCGTATCGATGGACAGCAGCCGCTTTCGCAAGGAGGCGATGTACTCCAGCCGGAAGATGACCAGTCGCCTGTCGTCCAAGGCCGAGGCGCTGGGCAGCCTCGCAGCGGAGGCGGCGGAGCCGAGCTTCCTGCGGCGCCGGTCGGCGCAGGGGAAGGCCCAGTTTGCACAACGCCCGAATGACAAGAAGACCTGAGGCAAGGCCCTGCGCGACGACCGCCGTCGACGAAGCCGGCGCAGCGCGCGCCATGCCTGCTGTCCGCGCATTGAGTCGGCCTGCGGGATTGCTGCGGAGGCCACGGCGAGGTTCCGATGCTGCTGCGGATGTTCGAGAAACGCCTTCGAGGCTACCGCGCGATCGGCTACGCGTGCGGTGAGGCGCCGCTCGCGTACGGCGATTCCACCGACGATGCCACCGTCGAACACGACACGGGCGTGCTGCTGATGCAGGGGCGATGGCTTCGCCCCTGCTGGGTCGCTCCTACGGCGCACCTACGCAGGGTGCGAGCCTTGTCCGACGAGGTGCGAGATCCGTTTGTCGACACCTGGCCGGTCGTCGAGGGCGGGTTGGTCGCCGAATCCGCGGTGTCGGCCAAAGCACCGATGAATCGTTTGGCGCCCATTCGCCGCCGACGCGCCGGATTGCCAAGTCGCGGCGGGTGACGCCGTGGCGAGCGGGCGCTGCGAAGGCGGCGAGCCTGGTCGGGTGGCGAGAGGGCTCAACCTGGAGTGATGCCTTGCAGTGCCTCCCTGACGTTGCTCTTGAAATCGCCTTGTTCCTTGATGAAACGTTCGCGGCCGGCCATTCCCAGCGCTCGCCGTGTCTCCGGGCTGAGGCTCAAGATCCTCTCGATGGCTGCCTCCATGGCGTCCTTGCCGATCTTGAATCCGGTGCCGAAAGCGCGCGGATATTGACTGCTCGCCTGGACGAGGATGCCGCTGGCCGGGTCGACGAGCTCGTTCATCGGCGGAGCATCGGTCGTCACCACCAGCGCACCCATCGCCCGGGCTTCGTTGATGTAGTGACCGAAGCCCTCGCTCTCGCTGGTGCAGATGTGGATGCCGTGCGCGGCAGCGGTTTCCAGGTAATCCTGCCGCGACATCCAGCCCAGACGAAGGTGCACGTTTCCGTGGGGCAGCCAGTTCGGCAACGCCACATCGAGATCTGCGCCGTGGAACTGGGTGTAGAGGTCGGGCCATTCGGGATGCTCCAGCCAGGCCTCGATGAGCAGCCCGGATTGGCGCCGCGTGGCCAGATTGCCGCGCAGGTGCAGGAAGGTCCGGTAATCGCGGACCCTGATGCCAGGGTCGCGCGACGTGAAGCCAACATAGCGGTGCCTGGCATCCTTGAACAGGCCCGCCAGCATGTCCTTGCTGAACTGCGACTTGTGCCAGAACTCGGTACATCGCCCCGCCAGGTCGGCGGATTGCCCGGACAACCATTCCGGATTGGGGATGAATATCCTGTGCCGAGCCTCCTGGAGCGCCGGGTGGTTGATGATCTGCTCCAGAAAGATGGCTACGTCGATCCGGGCGTCGATGCTGATCTGGCGGCGCAGGGCTTCGGGCGGCAGATGGAGGGCCGGAGGCGGCAGCCCTATGAGCACCAGTTTGCCCGCCCCATTTCCCAGAAGCCCCGACAGCGTCGATGCGACGATTTCGGCATCCAGCTTCAGGCCTGGCGAATTTGTGTGGAAGATGGCGATGTTCATTGCATTCTTCAGGGCTTCAGGCCGCACGGCAATCTGGCGCCTCGTCGGGCTGATTCGGGTTGCGCAGATCTCTCCAAGGCCGACGGCCGCTCCCGGTCTAGGAGCCGACTCGCCCCGGCCGCGGCCGCCATTCGGCGCGTTCGCGGGCGGGCGGCCGCGAGGGCGGCGGATGGCCGTTCACGCGCGCGGGGAACAGCGCCTGGAGCTGACCAGCAGGCGAGCGTCGCACCAGTTCGCGAGCTTGCCATTGGGGCGATTGCGCCGCTTCCGCAAGGGTCAATGCCGGCGTGACGCAGCAATCGACCGGCTCGAAGCGCTCGATGCATTGCGCTAGCGTCATCGTTGCGAACAGCGCCTGGACTTCCCCGATCAGCGCGCGCTGCGGCATCGGTTCCCACGCGCGTGCGATCCATTGCGGCCGCCCGGCGGCGTTGCAGAAGCGGACCCAGAACGTTTCGTCGATGGCGCCGACGACGACGTGCCGCGCATCGGACGTCCGGTAGACGCGGTAGCACGCAGCCCCGCCGTTGAGGTAGGTTTCGGCCCGATGCGGCGAAGCGCCGCGCGCGCCATAATCGGCGATCTGGAAGGTCTGCAGTGGCGCGAGCGCATCGCACAGTCCGAGGTCGATCTCGCAGCCGCGCCCGTCCCGCGCGCGTGCCGCCAGCGCAGCCTGGATCGCGATCACCGCGAACAACGCGCCGGCCGTATCGGCCATCGGCGGATCGTAATAGGCAGGGTGCTCGTCCCCGTTGCGATCGAGGACGCCGGCGAGGGCAAGATAGTTCGCGTCGTGACCCGCCGCCTGCGCCAGCGGGCCGTTCATGCCGTAACCGCTCATCGCGCAGTAGACGATGCCCGGATTGATCCGGGACAGCTCGTCATATCCTACGCCGAGCCGCTTCGCGACACCCGGCCGGAACGATTCGACGAGGACATCGGCATCCTTCGCCAGCGCAAGGAACCGTTCGCGGACCTGCGGCTGCTTGAGGTCCATCCGGCACGAGGACTTTCCGGCGTTGATGGCATCGAAGAATACCGGCTGCCCCGCTGCATCGCGTGGCCCGAGTCTGCGCATTTCGTCGCCGGCGGGCGGCTCGACCTTCAGCACTTCAGCGCCGAGATCCGCGAGCAGAAGCGTCGCCAGCGGGCCCGGCAGGTAGCGCGACAGGTCGAGCACGCGAACGCCGCGCAGCGATTCGTTCAGGCGGTACACGTCGGCATCCGGCACGGTTTGACCAGGGATGGCAGCGTCGGGGGCGGTCGAGGCATGGGGTCGCAGCGGTCAGAGGATCGCGACCGGAACCAACGGGCTGCCGGTCCCGCCGACGATCGGCAGCGGCATCGCCACGAAGAAGAAGGGCCCGCGATGCGCGGCTGCCAATGCCCCGAGCATCAGACCTTCGAGCAACGCGATGCCGCGCTCGCGGATCAGGCACTGATGGACCGGAAACACCGTGTCGCGCGCGAACGGAATCGCCTCGACCGCGTAGTTGTCGGCGCCGACGATCGCCACGTCGCGCTCCGCGAGCCACAACGCCGCCGGCAGGTCGAGTCCCGGCTCGCCGTCGTAGTACTGCGGCGAGTGCAGCATCGTCTCGTTCCAGCCGGTGCGGATCAGCACGATGTCACCGGCCTGCACCCGGACGCCGGCAAGCGCCGCGGCGGCCTCGAGCATTGCGCGCGTCACCGGCTCGCCCTTGCGAAGCGGTGCCCCCGCGACGGCGACTGCGTCGAGCAGGACCGCCCGCCCGACGATCGGCCCGATCTTGTCCACGCCGCACCGCTTCGCACCCGTGGTGCTGCGGATGTCGCTGGACGGGAAACCGTTGTACAGCCGGTCGTCGTGCCACGCATGGCAGAGGGCGTCGATATGCGTGCCGAATTGCAGCGGAAGGACCACCGTGTCCTCGGCAAACTGGAAGCCGCCGGGGCGCTTCGCTCCCGCCGCATAGTCGCCGCCGTCGCGGCCCATGAAGTGCGACATCGGCGCACGGTGAGGCGGCACGGGCGTGCGCGGCGACAGGGGCTGGGCGAGCGAGATCACCTTGCCGCAGTGCACCAGCGCCGCGGCCGCACGAACGATGTCGGCGTCGATCAGGTTGAGCGCGCCGCGCTCGTCGTCGGCGCCCCAGCGCCCCCAGGCTTCCTCGGTCATCGGCTCATCCCTGGCTTGGTTCGGAGCGGGTGGCGTTGGCAGCCCACTCCTTCAACTCGCGGCGCATCAGCTTGCCGGTCGGGGTCGCGGGCAGGTCGTCGCAAAGCTCGATGCGGTCCGGAGCCTTGTAGCTCGCCGCGAGCGCCCGGCAGTGCTGGCGCAGCGCCTCGGCCGTGACCGCCACGCCGGGTTTCGCCACGACGAAGGCCACAACGATCTCGCCCTTTTCCGGATGCGGCGCGCCGGCGACGCCAGCGCGCGCCACTGCCGGGTGCTGCATCAGCATCTCCTCGATGTCCGCCGGCGCGATGTTGATCCCGCCCTTCTTGATCATCTCGTTGTCGCGCGCGGCGAACTGGAGGTCGCCCTCCGGCGTGAGGAGGCCGAGGTCGCCGGTGCGGAAATATCCGTCCGTCGTGAAGGCGCCGGCGTTGTATTCGGCGCTCGCGCCGTCGTACCCGGGCGTGAGGTTGCCTTTCACCTCGATCTGGCCGACGTCGCCCGCCGGGAGCGGCTGCCCCGTTTCCGGATCGACGATGCGGATCGTCACGCCGGGGAGCGGCGGTCCCTGCACGAGCTTGCGCCGCTCGAGCGGCCAGTCGTGCCAGGTGACGCAGCAGTTGCCGTACGTCTCGGTCTGACCGTAGATGTTGCAGATACCGCGGGCGCCGAGGCGCTGCGCGGCGTCGGCGACATCCTTCGGGCTGCCGATCGTCACGCCCGTTCGCAGGCTTGCCGTGCGTTCCGGCCGGAACGACGGTGCCAGCACCAATGCGCTGGTGATGCCCGGCAGCGTGTAGATCGAGCGGCAGCGGTGCCGCTCGATCAGGTCCAGCGCTTCGGCCGGGTCGAAGCGCGCCTGCAGTACCAGGTGCGCGCCGTGCGTGAACGTCGCGCACATCGCGTTCGCCGAGCCGAACGACCAGAACAGCGGCGACGTCAGGAACACGCCATCGCCGGGTCGAAGCCCTTGCCGCTCGCCGATGTTGAAGCCGTTCTCGATCGTCGCGCCGTGGCACAGCGGGACCGCCTTCGGGTTGGCGCTCGATCCCGACGTGTAGAGAATGAACGCGACGTCGCGCGGCTGCGCGCCGCAACCGGGCGCCGGCAGAGCGTCGAGCGGCGCGTGCGGGGCGATGAAGTCGGCGTACTCGGTCGCGCCGGCGAGCCGTGCCTCGCCGAGCAGCACGATCGACTCCAGCGCCGGATAGCGCGCGGATCGCCAGGCGCCCGGGGGGCGCGCGGCGGCTTCGGGAACGAGCGCGGCGATGTCCGCGGCGTAGTCCTGCTCGCCATAGCGATCGAGCGCGAACAGCGCGCGGATGCGGGAATCGCCGAGCAGGTACTCGAGCTCGCGCCGCTTCGACCATGTGCTGAACGGGACCGGAGTCGCGCCGATCGCGGCGGCTCCGATGCAGATCGCGATCCACTCGACGCGGTTGTTGATCAGCATCCCGACGCGGTCCGACTTGCGGATGCCGGCGGCCTGCAGCGCGGACGCCACGCGCATGGCGGCGTCGCGCAACTGGCGATAGCCGACGGCCTCCGCGTCGGCGATCACCGCCACTGCTTCGGGGTAGCGCTCCGCCTGCTCGAAAAGCAGGTCGGGCAAAGTTCGGCTGTACGGGGCGCGCATGCGCGTCAGTCCCAGTTCCAGTGCACGGGAGGAAGGCCGGCGGCCGGCGAGCGGAACGAGACGAGCGCGTCGCCGTTCAGGCTGCCGAGGTACGCGGTGCGAAGATCCGGCCCGCCGAACGCGATGCTGCTGACGTTCTGCAGCACGTGGCCGTGGGCCGAGCACAGGACCGTGCGCGTGAGCGTCGAGGAATCGAACGCCCGCCGCAGGTTCGCGGCAACCTCGGGCACGCTGTCGTCGATGATCGGCTCTGCCGCGCCGTCCGCGGCGACGCGATACAGGCGATTGCTGCCCACGCAGACGACCCAGACGCCGCCCTCGGCATCCAGCGCCATGCCGTCGGGGAAGTCGGCGCCGTCGAACGTGGCGACGCGCGTCCGCTCGGACAGCGAACCGTCGTCGGCGACCGTGAATCGCGTGAGGCACTGACCGAAGGTCTCGTTGACGAACAGGTATCGTCCGGTCGCATCGATTCGGCACTCGTTCGTGTATTGCAGGCCATCGGCGACGATGCGCGGTCCGCGCTCGTCGACGAGCACGATGCGGCCGGTCTTCGAATGCACCGGATAGACTTCACCGGTGTCGGTGGCGCTGATGGAGATCCAGATGCGCTCGCGCGCGTCGAGAATCACGAAGTTGACCTTCGGCAGCTGCCAGCCGTCGACCGCGGTGAGGAACGGGGTCACCGCGCCGTCGCGCCCGATCTGCCACAGGCCGCCTTCGTCGCTCATGTTCCCCACCAGAAACGACCCGTCGCGGCGCAGCGCAATGCCGTTGGGCACCAGCGTCGAGCGGCCGATGAGCCGCTGCGTTCCATCCGGCTCGATCGCCATGACGCCGCCGCCACGGCGATCGGATGCGAACAGGCGGCCGGAAGCGCAGGCCAGCACGCACTCCGGCCGCGACAGGTCATGCCCGACGCGGTGGAACCGGGATTCCGGGACGGTTGCGAGCATGGCGGACGTCAGTCGAGCGTGAGGTTGATCCGGGTCGCGACATCCTTCCAGCGGGCGACGTCGCGGCGCATCAGCTCGCCCATCGCCTCGGCGTTGAGGTACGCCGGATCGAGGCCGCTCGCGCGCAGCCGGGCCTGCGTGTCCGGGTCCGCCATCACCTTCGCGAGGTCGTCCGACATCTTCTTCACGGTCGCCGGCGGCGTCTTCGCCGGGACGAGGAATCCGTACCAGATGTCGGCATCGAAGCCCGGAACGCCGGATTCGGCGATCGTCGGCAGATCCGGATATTGCGGATCGCGCTTTGCCGTGGTCACGGCGAGCGCCCTGATGCGACCGGCCTTGATGAACGCGTCGACCGAACTCGACGCCGCGAACGAGACCTGCACCTCGCCGCCGAGCAGGCCGGTGACCGACGGAGCGGACCCCTTGTACGGGACGTGCACGAGCTTGATGCCGGTCTGCATGGCGAAGAGCTCGCCCACGAGGTGCGGCGCAGTGCCGCTGCCGGCCGAGCCGAAGTTGAGCGTTCCGGGATTGGCCTTGGCGTAATCGATCAGCTCGCGCAGATTCCTTACCGGCAGCTTGTCGTTGACGACGACGACCATCGGCGAGGAGACGTAGCGGCCGACCGGCGCGAAGTCGCGCACGATGTCCCACGTGATGTTCTTGTACGCGGTCGTGTTGATCGTGTACGAGTTCACGCACAGCAGCATCGTGTACCCGTCGGGCGCCGCCTTCGCAACGAGGTCGGCGCCGATGTTGCCCGCCGCCCCCGGCCGGTTGTCGACGACGACCGCCTGGCCCCAGAGTTCCGAGAGCTTCTGGGCGACGATGCGCCCGCCGATGTCCGAACCGCCCGGGGCGAAGCCGACGATCAGGCGCACCTGTTTCTCGGGGAAGGGGGCGGCGAGCGCGGTGGACGCGCCGACGGCTGCCAGCAGCAGGACAAACAGTCTCTTGAGCATTGGGGGCCCGTGGTGGTGGAGGGTGAGGAAGCCGTCAGGCGAGTTCGTACCAGAAGTCGAGAACGTCGCCCTTGCGCTGCTCGGCGAAACGGGTGATCACCCGATTGCCGATCGCCAGCCGCGCCGCGGCCTTCGCCGGATCGCTGAGGTCCACGCCCCGGAAATAGCCGCCGAGGCCGGTATCGGCCCCGTCCAGCTTCACGTAACCGAACGCGTAGGGTGGCTTGGGCAGCGTCTTGAACTCTTCGTAGACGATGGTGAAGGTCTCGATGCGTCCACCCGGACCCGCCTCGACCCACTCGGCCGCCGGCTCGAGCGTCTGGTCGGAAAACGACCGCGGCGGAACGATCACGCGGCCGGACTTCGGATCGCGGCGGCCGAAGATCTTCGCGTGATCGCGGACCTGAACGAAGAACCAGCTTGCCGTTTCGCCGAGCGCGTGCTCGTAACCGATGTTCCAGGATTCCTTGCGCGTCAGAAGTTCCATGTCGTTGTCCTTGACCTCATGCCTCGAGGACCATCGTTCCGAAGAACTGATGGTCGCCGCCGTTTCCGCTCGCGATTGCCACGCGCGCCCCCGGTTGCTGGTGCTTGCCTGCACGACCGCGGATCTGCAGGGCCGCTTCGGCCACGCGGATCATCGCGGTCACCGCGATGGCGTTGGTGCACAGCGTGCCGCCCGACGGATTCACCGCCACTCGGCCGCCGATGTCGAACTCGCCGTCGCGCAGCATCTTCATCGATCCGCCCATCGGCGCCAGCCCCGCCGCCTCGATGGCGTGGAACTCGGTATTGCTGAACGGCGCGTACAGTTCCGCCACGTGCACGTCGTGCGCAGGGTCGGTGATGCCGGCCATCGCGTACGCGCGTCGGAACGCCTGCCCCAGCGCGTGCGCGTCTGCGTGATCTGCGACCTGCCTCTCGCCCATCCGGTCGCCGAGGTAGTAGCTCTCCGACGAGTGCGCGACGCCGGTGATCCAGACCGCGTCGAGGCCGCGCTCGCGGATGTAGCGCTCCGACGCCAGCACGATCGCACCGCCGCCCGATGATTGCGGGCAGCAGTCGAGCAGCTTCATCGGCCACGCGATGTAGCGCGACGCGAGGACTTCGTCGATCGTCACCGGCTTGTTGAGGTGCGCGTTCGGGTTGAGCGCGGCGCAGGCGCGGCGCTTCATCGTGACGCGCGCCATGTCCTCTTCGGTCAGGCCGTGCTTGTGCATCGCGCGCACCGCCGACATTGCGAGCATCGTGATCGTGCCCAGCGGCAGCGAGCGCTCGTAGGTCGGGTCCCATATCTTGTTCAGGATCGCCTGCGAGTCGCCGCTCTCGCCAACCTTGTCGGCGCCGGCGACCAGCACGAGGTCGCACGCGCCGGAGGCGATGTGCGTGTAGCCCGCCGCAACCGACGACAGGCCCGTCGAGCCGCCGGTGTTGATGCGCATGAAGCGCTTGTTGCGCGCGCCTACCGCGTCGACACCGAGATGCTCGGCGTTCCCGATCCCGAGGAGGGCGTCGGGCGCGAGCGAGAAGACGACGGCTTCGATCTCGTCGAGATCGCGCCCGGCGTCCTGCAGCGCCAGCGCGACGCCTTCGCGCACCAGTTCCGGATAGTTCGCGTCGTCGCGCCGCGCCTTGAACTGCGACTGGCCGACGCCGATGATTCCCACACGCTTCGATTTCATCCCCGCGTACCCCGCCGATCCGAGCCCATGACGACCACCGTGTTGTATTGCATCGCGAACCCGCTTGCCGCGTGCGCGACGGCGCGGCGGGCACCGGGCAGCTGATGCGGTCCGGCCCGGCCCCGCACCTGGTTCGCCGCCTCGGCAATCCGGACGAGTCCGCGGCAGAACACCGGATTGAACGAGAGGGCGCCGCCCGACAGGTTGACGGGCAACGGTCCGCCCCGGGCGAAGCGGTCGCTGCAGGCGGCTTCGTGCCATTGCTCGCGGCGGCACAAGCCCAGACCCTCCCACGCCAGCAGTTCCTCGTAGGGCGTCGCATCGCTGACTTCGGCCAGCGCGAAGGCGCTTTCCGGATCGGCGACGCCGGCTTCGGCGTAAGCCTGGCGCGCTGCCTCGGCCAGCGACGGCAGCGCGGAGAGGTCGCGGTCGCCGAGAAAGCCCGGCTCGGTGGCCCAACCGGTGCCGTGCACCCAGGCGACGCCGTCCAGCGCGCGCTCGTCGACGAAGTCGGCGTTTGCCAGCACGAGCGCGACGAGGCCGTAGTCGGGTGCCGCCACCATCGCATCGGTCAGCGGCCATGCCAGCGGCTTGCCCGCGCCGAGCCACGCGCGCTCCACCGGCGACCGTGCGCGATCGGGGTAGGCGATCGCGCCCTGGAGGCGATTCTTGTGCACGACCTCGAGCGCCGCCGCGCGCACGTCGGGGGCGCTTGCCTCGAGCGCCGCTGCCTGCAGGCCGCTCGCGGAAACGTCGTCGAGCGGCAGCTGCCGGTGGAAGTACGGATCGGTTGCGAGGTGCATTGCCTCGCGCGTGGACGTCACCTCGAGCGGGCTCCACGCGACGACGAGTTGAGTGCGGCATTGACCGCTGCGCACGCAGAGTGACGCCAGCACGAACGCGTGCTCGGCGGCGGAAGGCGTCGACAGGATCTCGCGCTCGACGCCGCCGACCGAGCCGGACGCCATCATGATGGCGATCGCCCGACCGTCGAGCTGGTCGTTGGCGGCGACACAGATGCCGTCGATGTCCGCGATCGCGAGGCCGGCATCGCGCAGCGCGG
>CAIWHR010000117.1 GCA_903912485.1 uncultured beta proteobacterium
GCGCAGGCGCTGCGCGCGACGAGCCCCCCCATGCTGTGTCCGACCAGCACGATCCCGGACAAGGGCACGGGCCACGCCGACTGCAGCCGCCCGAGCAGCGCGGCGAGCTCGGCGCCGTTGGTCGAGATGTGGCGGCCGCTGTTGTAGCGCAGGTAGACGACGTCGGCGTCGAGGTCGCGCGCGAGGCACTGCCCGTGGTCCTGTCCACCGCGGTTCCACTGCCCGTCGCTCATGCACAGGCCGTGCACCATCACCACGACCCGGGACCGCGCCGCCGGCGCCGCGGCGGCGACCTTGGCGGGCTCGAGTTCCAGCGGGGTGCCGCCGAGGCGAAAGTGCATCGGGATTGCCAGCGGGTTGCCGGTCTCGTCGAGGTAGTCGCCGAACACGCCGTTCAGCGCCGCGACGACGGCGTCGCGCCCCGGCCAGTCGGGCGCGCCGCCGAACAGCGGGACGAGCGGGGCCAGCGCGGCGTCGATGGCGCCGCCGACCAGGCGCGTGACGCCGCGGACGCGGCGATAGACGAAACCGGTCAGGCCGCCGACGGGCTCGAAGGTCGCAGCGCCGAGCGGGCCGGGCAGGCGCACGATGTTGTGGTGCATCGTCTCGACCAGCTCGGTCACGAGCAGCGTCAGGTCGATCGCCAGGCGGCTCGCGCCGCGCACGTCCGAGGGCAGCGTGGGCCTGTTCATGGCGAGAAAAAGCCGGGCACCCGGCCCGGCTCTGCTCGCGTCCCGACCCGAAACGCGGGTCAGTCCGCCTTGGGCGCCGCGGCGTCGGCCGCAACCGGCCGGTCGACGAGTTCGACCAGCGCCATCGGCGCATTGTCGCCCTGGCGGAAGCCGAACTTGAGGATCCGCAGGTAGCCGCCAGGGCGCGCCTTGAAGCGCGGACCGAGGTCGTTGAAGAGCTTGGTGACGACGTCGCGGTCGCGCAGCCGGTCGAACGCCAGCCGGCGATTCGCCAGCGTCGGCGTCTTGCCCAGCGTGATCAGCGGCTCCGCGACGCGGCGGAGTTCCTTCGCTTTCGGCAGCGTGGTCTTGATGGCCTCGTGCGTGAACAGCGAGTTGGTCATGTTGCGCAGCATCGCGAGGCGATGGCTGCTGGTCCGGTTCAGCTTTCGCAAGCCGTGACGGTGGCGCATGGTGGTGTTCCCTTCTTATGCTCGGGCGCGGAGGCTAGGGGCGATCGAGGCCGGCGGGCGGCCAGTTCTCGAGCTTCATTCCCAGCGACAGTCCGCGCGAGGCCAGCACTTCCTTGATCTCGTTCAGCGACTTGCGGCCGAGGTTGGGCGTCTTGAGGAGTTCGGTCTCGGTGCGCTGGATGAGGTCGCCGATGTAATAGATGTTCTCGGCCTTGAGGCAATTGGCCGAACGGACGGTGAGCTCGAGGTCGTCGACCGGCCGCAGCAGGATCGGATCGACCTGCGGCGACATCCGCTCGGCGGCCGGCGTGCCGGTGCCCTGCAGATCGGCGAACACCGACAGCTGCTCGACCAGCACCGACGCCGCGTAGCGAACGGCCTGTTCGGGCTCGACGACGCCGTTGGTCTCGATGTCGAGAACGAGCTTGTCGAGGTCGGTGCGCTGCTCGACCCGCGCGCTCTCGACCGCATAGCTGACGCGCCGCACCGGCGAAAAGGACGCGTCGAGCAGGATGCTGCCGATGGTGCGCCCGCCTTCAGGCTTGATGCGGGCGGTCGCCGGCTGGTAGCCGCGTCCCTTCTCGACCTTGATTTCCATCTCGAGCTTGCCGCCGGCGGTCAGATGCGCGATGACGTGCTCGGGATTGATGATCTCGACGTCGTGATTGGGCTCGATGTCGGCGGCCGTGACCGGGCCTTCGCCCGCTTTCGCGAGCTTCAGCAGCACGTGGTCGCGGTTGTGGAGCTTGAGCACCACGCCCTTGAGGTTCAGCAGGATGTCGACGACGTCTTCCTGCACGCCGTCGAGCGCCGAGTATTCGTGCAGCACGCCGGTGATCCTGACTTCGGTCGGCGCGTAGCCCGGCATCGACGACAGCAGCACGCGCCGCAGCGCGTTGCCAAGCGTATGCCCGTAGCCGCGTTCGAACGGCTCCATCACGACCTTCGCGTGGAACGGCGAGCTGCTTTGCACATCGATGATGCGCGGTTTCAACAAGACATTGCTCTGCATGCGGAATTCCTAAGCGAAATTCAAGCCGGCTAGCCGGGGGTTACTTCGAGTAGAGCTCGACCACCAGGCTTTCGTTGATGTCTTGCCCAAACTCCGAGCGGTCCGGCGCGCCCTTGAAGGTACCGGCCATCTTCTTGACGTCGACCTCGACCCACGAGGGGAATCCGACTTTCTCCGCCAGCTGCAGCGAATCCTGAATCCGGAGCTGCGTCTTGGCCTTGTCGGTCGTGCCGACGACATCGCCCGCCTTGACCAGCGCCGACGGGATGTTGAGCACCTTGCCGTTCACCGTGATCGCACAGTGGCCGACCAGCTGCCGCGCCTCGGCGCGGGTCGAGCCCAGCCCCATCCGGTAGACGACGTTGTCGAGCCGCGACTCGAGCAGGTGCAGCAGGTTCTCGCCGGTCGACCCCTTGCCGCGCGCGGCGCGCGCGAAATAGAGGCGGAACTGGCGTTCGAGGATGCCGTAGGTGCGGCGCAGCTTCTGCTTTTCGCGGAGCTGATTGCCGTAATCCGACGTGCGCATGCCGGACTTGACGCCGTGCTGGCCGGGTTTGGTGTCCAGCTTGCACTTGGAGTCGAGTGAACGACGCGCGCTTTTCAGGAAAAGGTCAGTGCCTTCCCTTCGCGCCAGCTTGCATTTGGGTCCGAGGTATCGAGCCACGTTGCTTGTCCGAGTGTATGAATGAAATGATTGAGCGTCAGATGCGGCGGCGCTTGGGCGGGCGGCAGCCGTTGTGCGGCACCGGCGTCACGTCGGAAATGCTCGAGATCTTGATGCCGAGCGCATTGAGCGCGCGCACCGCCGATTCGCGGCCGGGGCCGGGGCCCTTGATCCTCACCTCGAGGTTCTTGACGCCGCACTCGACCGCGACCTTGCCGGCCTTTTCCGCTGCGACCTGCGCGGCGAACGGCGTCGACTTGCGCGAACCCTTGAAGCCCGCGCCGCCCGACGTCGCCCACGACAGCGCATTGCCCTGCCGGTCGGTGATCGTGATGATCGTGTTGTTGAACGACGCGTGGATGTGCGCGATGCCTTCCGCGACGTTCTTCTTGACCTTCTTGCGGGCGCGGACGCCGCCCTTGTTCTGCGATTGCGTTGCCATGCTGTGCGGTCCTTGCCGTTACTTGGTGGGCGAGCGCGTCGAGGCCGAACGCGCCTTGCGCGGGCCCTTCCGGGTGCGCGCGTTGGTGCGCGTGCGCTGTCCGCGCACCGGCAGCCCGCGGCGATGCCGGACGCCGCGGTAGCAGCCGAGATCCATCAGCCGCTTGATGCTCATCGTCACTTCGCGCCGCAGGTCGCCCTCGACGGTGAACTTCTGGACCTGCTCGCGCAGCCGGTCCATGTCGCCGTCGGAGAGGTCCTTGATCTTGGCGCTGGGCAGCACGCCCGCCGCGACGCAGATCGCCTTGGCACGCGGCCGGCCGATCCCGTAGATCGCGGTCAATGCGATGACGGTGTGCTGGTGGTTCGGGATATTTACGCCTGCAATGCGGGCCATAGCGGTTACCTGCCTCTAATCTGTCGAAATCGGA
>CAIWHR010000118.1 GCA_903912485.1 uncultured beta proteobacterium
CGAGCTTCGCGATCTCGGCCTTGAGCAGCGCATTGCGGCTGTTCTGGTTGTCGATCTGGCCCGCCATCACCACGTGGACCAGCGCGACCACGGCGACGGCGAGGACCGCGAGGCTGATGGCGAGCGAAACGAACTGCCTCTTGCGCGCCTGGCGCTTCTGCTCGCGATGCGGGAGAAGATTGAGGCGGATCATTCGACGCTCCGCAGCGCGAGTCCGCAGGCGATGAGCAGCAGCGGGGCGTCCTGGGTCAGCTGGCGGGGCCGGACCTGGTCGGAGGTCGCCATGTTGACGAACGGATTCGCAAGGGCGGTGGCCACGCCCGCGCGCTTGGCGATGAGCTCGTCGAGCCCCGGCAGCAGCGCGCAGCCGCCGGCCAGGATGATCTGGTCGACCTGGTTGTACGACGTCGACGTGAAGAAGAACTGCAGCGCGCGGGTCACCTCGAGCGCCAGCGTCTCCATGAACGGCTGCAGGACGTCGCCGTCATAGTTCTCCGGGAGACCCTGGTTGCGCTTGGCCGCCTCGGCTTCTTCCGGCGAGAGGTTGAACGCCCGCTGGATGTCGTGCGTCAGCTGGTTGCCTCCGGAGGCCTGGTCACGCGAGAACAGGAACTGGTTGTTGCGCAGCACGTAGAGATGGGTCGCGTGCGCTCCGATGTCGACGAGCGCGATGTTCTGGTCGCGTCCGTTGGCGAGCAGCGTGGGCGCGATGAGCTCGAACGCCGCCTGTGTCGCGTACGACTCGACGTCCATCACCATCGGCTTCAGGCCGGCCGCCTCGGCGACCGCCACCCGGTCCTCGACTTTTTCCTTGCGCGAGGCGGCGATGAGCACCTCGACCTCGTCGGTGCTGTTCGGCGCGGGGCCGATGATCTGGAAATCGAGGTTGACTTCGTCGAGGGCGAACGGAATGTACTGATTGGCCTCGGCTTCGACGGTGAGTTCGAGATCCTCCTCTTTCTGCGCGGCGGGAACGACGATCTTCTTGGTGATGACCATCGCCGCCGGGAGGGCGAGCGCGACGTTGCGGTTGCGGCTGCCGAGCCGCCTCCAGGCCCGCCTCAGCCCGTCGCTGACCTGGTCGAGGCTGACGATGTTGCCGTCGGTGACGGCATCCCGGGGCAAAGGCTCGATCGCGTACCGTTCGAGGCGGCGGACGCCCTTCCCGGTATCCGATATCTCGACCAGTTTGATCGAGGTCGAGCTGATGTCGACGCCGATCAGCGCCGGGGCCCTCGTCTGGAAGATATCCAGGGCGGAACTGAATTTTTCAGCGAGCATGGCTACCTTACGGGCAATGCTGACAATTTACATTAAAGGTTGGCAGCAAGTATGAATCTTGTCAAATTGTTTCCCGGGCGGCGTTTGGTTTGTTGTAAGCCCGCCTATAATTCTCGGGCAAATTCCTCCACGGCACCAACTCCCATCCTCCCATGCTGAAGCGGTGGCTTCTCTACGTCGGCTCCGTCGCGCTCGGTCTCGGCGTGGTCGGCGCGCTTCTGGGCGCGTTCGTGCTGGCGCTGCTGTACCCGACGCTGCCCTCGCTCGAAACGCTCACCGACTACCAGCCCAAGATCCCGCTGCGGATCGTGACGGTGGAGGGCGACCTGCTGGGCGAATTCGGCGAGGAGCGCCGCGCAGTCGTCCGCATTGACGAGGTCCCGGATGTCATGAAGAAGGCCATTCTGGCCGCCGAGGACGAGCGCTTCTACCAGCACGGGGGCGTCGATTATCTGAGCGTCCTGCGCGCCGCCGCCAGCAACCTCGCCAGCGGCACCCAGCAGGGGGCGGGAACGATCACGATGCAGGTCGCCAGGAACTTCTTCCTGACCCGCGAAAAGACGGTCACGCGCAAGCTGCGCGAGGTGCTGCTTGCCTGGAAGATCGAGGCCAATCTCGGAAAGGACGAGATTCTTCAACTTTACGTCAACCAGATCTTTCTCGGCCAGCGCGCCTACGGCTTTGCGGCGGCATCGCAGATCTATTTCGGCAAGCCGTTGAAGGACCTCTCGGTCGCCGAGGCGGCGATGCTGGCCGGACTGCCCAAGGCGCCGTCGGCGTTCAACCCGGTCAGCAACCCCAAGCGTGCCAAGACGCGCCAGCTCTACGTGCTGCGGCGGATGCACGACCTCAGGTACATCGACGACGCCACGTTCCGCGACGCGCAGGTGGCGCCTCTGGCGGTGCGCCAGGGGCTGCGCGAAGCCGCGTCGATCCGGGCGGATTACGTCGCCGAGATGGCCCGCCAGGTCATGTTCGACACCTACGGCGACGACGCCTACACCAAGGGACTGACGGTCTACACGACGATCCGCAAGACCGATCAGGAAGCAGCATACGCCGCGGTCCGCAAGGGAGTGCTCGATTACGACCGGCGGCACGGCTACCGCGGCCCGGAAGCGTACGTCACGCTCCCCGCCGACGCCGCCGAGCAGGACGGCGTCCTCGACCGCGTGTTCCAGGAGGCCTCCGATTACGACAACCTGGTCACGGCGGTCGTGCTCGAAGCGTCGGCGGCCGAGGTCAATGCGGTGATGGCTGACGGGGAGACCGCGCACATCACCGGCGACGGCCTCAAGTTCGCCGCCCGGTCGCTCGGCGACAAGGCTTCCGCCGGGTCGCGCCTCCGCCGCGGCGCCGTGATCCGCGTCTCGCGGGAGGACAAGGGGCACTGGGGGATCACGCAGGTGCCGCAGGTCGAGTCGGCGTTCATCTCGATGCGGCCGGCCGACGGCGCGATCCTGTCGCTGGTCGGCGGGTTCGACTTCGACCGCAACAAGTTCAACCACGTCACGCAGGCGCAGCGGCAGCCGGGCTCGAGCTTCAAGCCGTTCATCTACTCCGCGGCGCTGGAAAAGGGCTTCACCCCGGCGACGATCGTCAACGACGCGCCGTTCTACGTTCCCGCCGAGGTCACCGGCGGCGACGCCTGGGAGCCCAAGAACTTCGACGGCAAGTTCGAAGGGCCGCTGCGCATCCGGGCCGCGCTGGCCAAGTCGAAGAACCTCGTCACCGTGCGCGTGATGCAGGCGATCGGCGCGCGCTACGCCCAGGACTACGTCGTCCGCTTCGGCTTCGACCCCAAGCTCCATCCGCCTTACCTGTCGACGGCGCTGGGCGCGGGGTCGGTGACGCCGCTGCAGATGGTGGCGGCGTACAGCGTGTTCGCCAACGGCGGCTACCGGATCGCTCCGTACCTGATCGGCAGGGTCATCGACGCTCACGGCAACGTGGTCTCCGAGGGAAAGCCGCTGGTCGCCGACGAGAACGCCGAACGCGTGATCGATCCGCGCAACGCCTGGATCATGACGTCGCTGCTGAAGGACGTGGTCGCGTACGGGACGGCGACGCGGGCGCAGTCGCTGGGCCGCAAGGACCTGGCCGGCAAGACCGGCACGACCAACGAAACCGTCGACGCCTGGTTCTGCGGCTTCAACGCCGCGATGGTCGGCGTCAGCTGGATCGGTTTCGACCAGCCGAAGTCGCTCGGCAACAACGAGACCGGCGCGGTCGCCGCGCTGCCGATGTGGATTTCGTACATGAGCCGTGCCTTGAAGGGCACGCCGGAAGCGAGCCTGCCGATGCCGGAGGGAATCGTCGCCGTGAAGGTCAATGCCGAGTCGGGCCTGCGCGACGAGAACAGCAGCCTGACCGACTATTTCTACGCCGAATTTCCGCCCCGCGGCCGCGACGACAGCCTGGTTCCGGCCGGGCAGCCGCCGCGCGACATCCGCGACCAGCTGTTCTGATGGCGCGCGACCGGTCCGACTCGAGCCGCGGCGATCGAGGCCGCCGCGGGAGCGCTGCCGCGGCCGACGGCGGGGGCCGCTCCGAGGGGCTGCGGACGCAGCGCGACCGCAGCCGCATCGCGCAATCCGCCGCCCGCCTGATCGCCGAGCACGGCATCGTCGACTGGTCGCTGGCGAAGCGCAAGGCGGCGCGCCAGCTGATGCTGCCCGACGCGACGCCGCTGCCGTCGAACGAGGAAGTCGAGCAGGCGCTGTCCGACCACCACGCGCTGTTCGGCGGACCCGCGCACGCCGAGAGCCTGCGGCGGCAGCGCCGCGCGGCACTGGCCTGGATGCAGAGGCTCGCGGCCTGGGAGCCGCTGCTGGTCGGCGGGGTTGCCGCCGGCTGGGCGACCGAGCACAGCGACGTGAGGCTCGAACTCGTCGCCGACGACCCGAAAGCGGTCGAAATCGCGCTGGCGGGGTCGGGCGTCGCCTACGCCGCCTCGCCGCCCGGCGACGACTCCGACCGGTCGAAGATCGTCACGCAGCTGCTCGTCGCCACGCCGGACGCCGCCATCCGCCTGTCGATCGTCGCTCCGGTGCAGCGGCGCAACCGGCCGCGCAACGACGACGAGCCGCGCCTGGCGGCGGCGGCGGTGGCTGCGCTGCTGGCCGGCGGCTGATCAGCGGCGATTCCGGAGCCAGGCGGCGGCGGAGAGCGCGAAATAGGTGAGGATCGCGTCGGCGCCGGCGCGCTTGAACGAGGTCAGCACCTCGAGCACGCAGGCCTCTTCCTCGAGCCAGCCGTTCTGCGCCGCGGCCTTCAGCATCGCGTACTCGCCGGACACCTGGTAGACCGCCGTCGGCACGCCGAAGCTGTCCTTGACCCGCCGCACGATGTCGAGGTAGGGCAGGCCGGGCTTCACCATGACGATGTCGGCGCCTTCCTCGATGTCGAGGTAGACCTCCCACAGCGCCTCGTCGGTGTTCGCCGGGTCCATCTGGTACGTGTACTTGTTGCCGCCGCCCAGGTTCGCGCCCGATCCGACCGCGTCGCGGAACGGCCCGTAGAACGCCGACGCGTACTTGGCGGAATAGGCCATGATCCGGGTCCGCTGCAGGCCCGCGCCGTCGAGCGCCGCGCGCAGCGCGCCGATGCGGCCGTCCATCATGTCCGACGGCGCCACCATGTCGGCGCCGGCCTCGGCGTGGCACAGCGCCTGCTTCACCAGCGCGGTGACGGTCGCGTCGTTGACGACGTAGCCGGTCTCGTCGAGCAGGCCGTCCTGGCCGTGGCTGGTGTACGGATCGAGCGCCACGTCGGTGATCACGCCGAGTTCGGGAAACCGCTCCTTGATCGCGCGCACCGTCCGCGGCACCAGCCCCTCGGCATGCCACGCGGCGGCCGCGTCCAGCGTCTTCAGTTCCCGCGGAATCACCGGGAACAGCGCGATGGCCGGGATGCCGAGTTCGACGCAGCGCTCCGCGTCGCCCAGCAGCAGATCGATGCTCTTGCGGGAGATCCCGGGCAGCGACGGCACCGGTTCCTCGCGCTGCCGGCCGTCGAGCACGAAGACCGGATAGATCAGGTCGTCGGCGGACAGGCGGTGCTCACGGATCAGGCGCCGCGAAAAATCGTCGCGGCGCATGCGGCGCATCCGCCTGTCGGGAAAACGTCCTGCGAATCGAAAGGGCATCAGCGATCTCCGCGTCGAGTGGGGGAAGGCTCCCGCGCCGCCCAGCGGCACGGGGGGCGTTCATCGTAGCCTTTCGCGGGCGCGATCGGCAAATTGAGCGGCGCCGGCAAAAATCGCGGAACTCGGCGCCGAAGTTGCAGTCTGACTTACGGATGCTTCGGCATCCCCCGCTTTCCTCCCTGAGCGGGCGTCCGCGCGGCGAGTCCTTCTCGCGTCGGGCATTTTGGGCCCCGGATCACTCCCCTTGATCGCGGGGCCCTTTCTTTTGTGCGGGCGCCGCCGCGGGCTGCACGCCGTCGTCGGTCCCGGCGCCGAGCCCCAGCCAGTGGGCGATCGCCGCCTCGGCCGCGTCGACGCCGATCCGCCGCGTCGCCGAGAACGGGAGCACCGCGACGTTGACGGCGTGCGCCGGAAAGTCGGTCGCGATCGCCCGCACGATGTCCGCCTGCGCCTTGCGTTGCGCCGAACTCGCGAGCTTGTCCATCTTGGTCGCCAGCACGACGACGGGCCGCCCGCTGGGCAGATAGCCCCCGAGCAGCCGCAGGTCGAGCTCGGCGAGCCCGTGCCGGGCGTCGACGACCAGGACCAGCCCGACCAGCGACTGCCGCGTCGCGAGGTAGCGGGCGAGGAACTCCTGCCAGTGGCGCTTGAGGTCGCGCGGCACCGCGGCGTAACCGTAGCCGGGCAGGTCGGCCAGCAGCGCGCCGGAGCGCAGCTGAAAGAAGTTGATCTGCTGCGTGCGCCCGGGAGTCTTGCTGGTGAAGGCAAGGCGGGTGCGATTGGCGAGCGCGTTGATCGCGCTCGACTTGCCGGCGTTGGAACGGCCGGCGAACGCGATTTCCGGCGGGCCCGGCGGCGGCAGTTGCGCGTCGTTGGCGGCGGTGAGAACGAACTCGGCCAGCTGCAGCGGATGCTTCATCGCGCAGGCGCCCGCTTCGCCGGACCGGGGGATTCCGTTACAATGGAGAGGTTTTGCATGTCTGTCGGCATCGCGCGGCAACGCCGCGCCGGAATGCCTGAAATCCCGCGCCGCCGCCTTTGAGGAGTTCCCTGATGAAACGCACGTTGCTGCTGGCCGCCGTCGTCCTGACTGCGTGGCCTGCTGCCGCCGCCCTGGCGCAGAACCCGCCGGCCAAGCCCGATCTCGCCAAGGCCCAGGAAATCGTCAAGGGCGTCTGCTCTGCCTGTCACGGCCTGGACGGCAACAGCATCACGCCGGTGAACCCGAAGCTCGCGGGAATGCCGGCCGAGTATATCACCCTGCAACTGACGCATTTCAAAGCCGGCATCCGCGTCAATCCGGTGATGCGGGGAATGGCGTCGACGCTCTCGCCCGAAGACATGAAGTCGCTGGGCATCCTGTTTTCCGGCCAGAAGCCCAAGCCGCTGGCCGCGAAGGACGCGACGCTGCTGAAGGCGGGCCAGGCTCTCTTCCGCGGCGGCGACGCTGCGGCCGGCATTCCGGCCTGTGCCGCCTGCCACGGTCCGGACGGCTCCGGCGTGCCGAAGAACTATCCGCGGCTCGCCGGCCAGTACGCCGACTACACGTACGCGCAGCTGAAGGCGTTCAAGTCGGGCGAGCGCGGCGCGGACAAGGACGGCAAGGACGTCAACGGCCGCATCATGGCCGCGATCGCCGGCAAG
>CAIWHR010000119.1 GCA_903912485.1 uncultured beta proteobacterium
AGCCCGGGCTGCGCCACCCCCATCCGCGACTGCGAGCCGCAAGCCGCTCGAACGTAGCCCGGGCTGCGCCACCCCCATCCGCGACTGCGAGCCGCAAGCCGCTCGAAGCGCAGCCCGGGCTGCGCCACCCCCATCCAGGACTGCGAGCCGCAAGCCCCTCGAAGCGCAACCCGGGTAGCGCCGCGCAGGAGGCGCGCACCGCAGAAGCCGGTCAGCGCCCCCGCGCCGGCTCGCACGCGGCCTTGGTCTCGCGCAACGTGCAGGTCGTCGTCGGCGCGCCGCGGGCGTCGCGGGCGACCATCGTCCAGCGCGCGCCGTCGGACTCCATCGTCATGAAACCGAAGGTATCCGCCCACGTCAGTTGCCCGACGACCGCGCCCGGCGCCGGCGTCGCACCCGCGGGCAGCGGCTCCGGCAGCGGGCCGTCGAGCCAGTCGCCGGCGTTGCCCGAAACGAACTGCGCCGGCTGCGGCGTCACGAAGCTGACGACTTCGAACAGGTGCACGTGGCCGGCGAGCAGCGCCTCGACCTGCGGCGGGAAATAGGCGATCGGCTGCAACGGCGCCAGCACCGACTGCAGTCCCGCGTTGCCCGGGTACGGCGCGTTCGGCTTGCCCGGATGCGGCGCAAAACCGAGCACCGGATGGTGGTTGACGAAAAAACTGCCCGGGCGGCGCGCAGCCAGCGCGAACGCGCGCTCGAACTGCGCGCGGTACGTGACGTGCATCGGGTCGGAGGCTGCGAGCGGCGCGATGCCGACCAGCGCCGAGTCGAACACGACGAACTGCGTCGACAGGTCGGGGCCGGCGCGAAAAGGGACCGCGTACGGCTCGCTGGTGTCGCCGACCGCATCGTCGGCCGCATCGTCGCAGGTCCGGCGCGCTGCCATCGGCCGCGGATCGAGAAAGCGCCACCAGCCCTGGCCCGCGCGCGCGCAGGACTCGTGGTTGCCGCGCGCCACGACCCAGGGCGCCGCCGCGAGCAGCCGCTGCGCCGGCGCGAACAGGTCGGCTTCCCACGCATCCCAGCCGTAGCCCCAGGCGCTGCCCGCGCAGCCGGCGTTGCCCGGCGGGCAGGCGCTTTCGCGGTAGTGGTAGTCGCCGACGTGGAGGACGAGGTCGGGCCGGAAATCGGCCGCGGCGTCGGCGACGCTCCGGAACGGCCAGGCCGCAGGATCGTTGCAGTCCTGGAAGAGGTGGTCCTGCCGCGCCAGCCGGCAGCCGGTGTCGCCGAGCACGGCGATCCGCTGCGCGTTCGCCGGCGGCAGCGGCAGGCGGCGCGCGCCGATCGCCGCATGCGCAACGCCCGCCGGGATCGGCTTCTCGCAGGTCAGCACGGGGAACGCCGACGGCTTGGATTCGGCGGCGGAGAAGCGCGTCGGCCGCTGCGGCACGGTCGACGGCGGCGCGCGGACGTCCATCGGCTGCACGGCGCCGTCGAACGCGATCGGCGGGCAGGCCGCGGCCGAGGTGATCGCGCGCGCCACCGCCTGCCCCTCCTCGCCCAGCACGACGTAGACGTAGCGGACGCCGTCGGCGGGCCCGGGGAGAATCGCGGCCGGCGGCGCGCAGCCGGCGAGCAGCAGCGCCATCGCGGCGAGCGCTGCCCGGCGGCGCGGCGCCGGCACGACGGCCGGCAAGTTCATCGCAGATCCCCCCACAGCAGGCCGACCGCGGTCAGCGCGGCCATGCCCGCGGTCTCGGTGCGCAGCACGCGCGGGCCGAGGCGCACCGACGCGAATCCGGCCGCGCACGCCGCCGCGATCTCGCCCGGCGCGAGACCGCCCTCGGGACCGATCAGCAGCGCGGCCGGCGCCGCCGGCAGCGACGCCATCGATTCCCCGCCGCCGGGCGCCAGCATCGCGCCGCCGGCGCGCCACGCATCGAGCCATTCCGGCAGCGGCAGCGCCGCGAACACCTCGGGCACGCGATTGCGCCCGCACTGTTCGCACGCGGCGACGGCGACCTGCCGCCAGTGCGCGAGCCGCCTGTCGCGGCGCTCGCCGGCCGGCAGCGGCGCGCTGCGCCCGGTCAGCAGCGGCTGGACGGCGGTGACGCCGAGCTCGGTCGCTTTGCGGATCGCGTGGTCCATCGCATCGTTGGCGGCGACCGCCTGCGCCAGCGTCACCGCCAGCCCCGACTCGCGCTCGACCGGGTCGAAAGCGTCGACGCGCACCGCGGCGCCGCGCTTGCCGACGTCGCAGAGCGTCGCCGCGTACTCGCCGCCGTGCCCGGTGAACAGCGTCAGCGCGTCGCCGCTACCGAGCCGGACGACGCGCAGCGCGTGGTGCGCGACCGCGTCCGGCAACGCGAGCGTCTGTCCGACCATGGCCGGCGTGAGTTCGAGCGCGACGAAGAAGCGTGGCGTGGCCATGGTCTTCAGCCCGGGTCGACGAGATCGAAGTGGTAGACGTCGGCGCCGGGTCGGAATCCGACGCGCGCGTAGATCGCGTTCGACGTCGGGTTGGCGACGTCGGTCACCAGGAACACGCGCCGCCTGCCGGCGTCCAGGAGCTCCTGCGCGAGCGCCGCGACCAGCGCCGTCGCGTAGCCGCAGCGCCGCGCCGCCGGCGGCGTGTAGACCGGCGCGATGCGCGCCGCGTCGTCACCCGCTTCCATCCAGCCGGCGAACGCCACCGGCGCGCGATCGTCCCAGATCCGGAAGTCGCCGCGCGCGACGCGCTTCGGGATCGCGGCCACGATGCGCTCGCGGTTGTCCGGCATCCCCGCCTCGAGGACGAAAGCGAATTGCGACTCGGTGAGCCAGTCGCAGTCGTCGCTGCGCGCAACCCGTGGCAAACCGGGAACCATCGGCACCGGCGCCACCTCGGTCAGCATGTGGTGGCGCAGCCGAAAGCGCAGCGCGTGGACGCGGCCGGTGCGCTCGCGCCACGCGCGGGCGAACGCCTCGCAACCGCGCAGCGCGCCGACGACGCCCGGCAGCCGCGGCGCGCGCGGCGCGAGATCCTCGGCAAACGCGGCGGCGGCAGCGGGGTCGGAGTCCTCGAACACCAGCGGCCCGTCGGGCCGCCGCAGCGCGGCGCCGAAACTGCCCTCGTGCGCGAACGTCGCGAGGTACACCGACGATCCGTCGGCGGCGGGCTGCGCGCCGAGGCCGCGCGTCCACGCGGCGAAGGCGGCCGCCGACGCCGCGCTGCGCGCGAGCACCGGCTGCGCGGCGGCAAGGAACGATTCGGCGTCGGCGTGCTGAACGACGTGCGTCATGGCGCCGGCAGGAACGCCGACAGCGCGTCGAGCACGGCGTCGGGTTGTTCGGCCATCAGCGCGTGACCGCAGTCGGCGAGCGTGACGACGCGCGGGTCGGCGAGCGCGGCGATCAGCGCCTGCGCGCCCCGCGGCGGCGCCATCAGGTCGCGCGCGCCGAGGATCAGGAGCGCAGGACAGCACAGCGCGGCCGCCGCTTCGAGCCCGCCGGCATATTCGTGGCAGGCGGCGAGGTCGGTGTGGAGCACGCCCGGCCGCGTGCGTTCCATCAGCCGCAGCCCGCTGCCGGTGAGCCACATGCCGGGCACCGGACTGCCGCCCAGCTGCTTGCCGGGGCTGAACGACCACGCGTTGATCATCTCCAGCGCGACGTGGTCGTTCGCCTGCGCCGCGTCGAGCAGCGCATCGCTGACCGGCATCGGCACCGCCGGGCCGACCAGCGCCGTCCGGGTCACGCGATCGGGATGATGCGCCGCCGCCGCCAGCACCGCGAGCGATCCCAGCGAATGCCCGACCAGCGCCGCCGCCCCGATGCCGGCGGCGTCGAGCAGCGCGGGTATCCAGTCGGCGATCGCCTCGACGCTGGGCAGCGCCGCGCCGCCCGAGCGACCGTGGCCCGGCAGGTCGACCGCCAGCACGTTGCGGCCGTGATGCGCGAAGTAGCGCGACTGCAGCGCCCACACGCTGTGGTCGTTGGCCGCACCGTGGACGAACACCACCGACGGCCGCGTCCTGTCCGGCGGGCGCGCGCCGGTGTAGGCGTAGACGTCGCTGCCGTCAACGCGCAGCAGCATGGCTCGGCTCGTCGGCGGCCAGGTTCATCGGGGCAACGACGAGGGCGGCGGTCGCGCGGCCCGGCCTCATGCCTTCCCCGCCGCGTACAGCGCCCGCGACAGGTCCTCGATCAGGTCGTCGGGGTGCTCGAGCCCCACCGACAGGCGGATGGTGCCCTCGGCGATGCCGGCGCGCGCGAGGTCCTCCGCCGACATCCGGAAGTGCGTCGTCGACGCCGGGTGGATCACCAGCGACTTGGCGTCGCCGACGTTGGCGAGGTGCGAAAAGATCTTCAGCGTCTCGATGAACCTGCGCCCCTGCGCGCGGCTGCCGTTCAGGTTGAAGCTGAACACCGCGCCGCATCCCCGGGGCAGCAGCCGCCGCGCGAGTTCGTGGTCGGGATGGTCCGGAAGATCGGGGTAGCCGATCGCGCCGACCAGCGGCTGCCCGCGCAGGAACGCGACGATGCTGCGCGTGTTGTCGACGTGGCGCGCCATCCGCAGCGGCAGCGTCTCGACGCCCTGCAGGATCTGGAAGGCGACGAAGGGCGCCATGCACGCGCCGAAATCGCGCAGCCCCTCGCGCCGCGCGCGCAGCAGGAACGCGCCGGTCGTCGACTCCTCGGCGAACACCATGTCGTGGAAGCCCGCGTAGGGCTCGGTCAGCGTCGGAAACTTGCCGCGCGCCGCCGCGTACCCGCCGCCGTCCCAGTCGAACTTTCCCGAGTCGACGACGAGGCCGCCGATGACGACGCCGTGACCGGAGAGGAACTTGGTCGCCGAGTGAACGACGAGGTCGGCGCCGTGCGCGAAGGGCTGCATCAGGTAGGGCGTGGTGAACGTCGAGTCGACCAGCAGCGGCAGGCCGTGCTCGTGCGCGAGCGCCGCCACCCGCGGGACGTCGAGCACGTCGAGCCCGGGATTGCCCAGCGTCTCGCCCATCAGGAGGCGCGTCTCGGGCCGGATCGCCGCGCGCCAGGCGTCGAGGTCGCGCGGGTCGACGAAGGTGGTGGCGATGCCGAAGCGCGGCAGCGTGTAGTCGAGCAGGTTGTGCGAGCCGCCGTAGAGCGCGCGCGACGCGACGATGTGCGCGCCGGCGCCCATCAGCGTCACGATCGCCAGATGCAGCGCCGCCTGTCCGCTGGCCACCGCGAGCGCGCCCACGCCGCCTTCGAGCGCGGCAATCCGCTCCTCGAGCACGGCGCAGGTCGGATTCGAGATCCGCGAGTAGACGTGGCCCGCGCGCTCCATGTTGAACAGCGCCGCCGCGTGGTCGCTGTCGGGAAAGACGAACGATGCCGTCTGGTAGATCGGCGTCGCGCGGGCGCCGGTCGCCGGGTCGGGGCGCGCACCGGCGTGCAGCGACAGCGTGTCGAAATGCGTCGTCTTGGGCTGGGTCATCGGGGACGGGGAGGATGCGTAGCGACCGCGGCGGGCAGCCGCGCAAGCGCTTCGCTCCGCCGATTCTATGCGCAATGGCCGCGGCGAGACAACGCCAATGGACGGGCGGGCAGCCTTGTTGGCCCGTCGCAGCGGGCGCAGAATGGAAATTGGACGGTGCGACCGATGGCGTCGAGCCGGTCCTTTGCCGCCGTCGGCCTCGCTGCCACCCCTGCCACCCCGCCCAGATGACCCACGACCCCGGCGCCGCCCTGCCCCAATGCACCGGGACCGCCGCGAACTTGCCTTGGCACACGCTCACCGTGAACGCTGTGAGCGCTCACTTCGACGTCGATGCCATGGGCGGCCTCTCGGCCGGGACCGCCGCCGAGCGCGCGCGGCGCTACGGTCCCAACGCGCTGCGCGAAGCCGCGGCGCGCTCGCCCTGGCGCATGCTGCTCGACCAGTTCGCCGACTTCATGATCGTCGTGCTGATCGTGGCGGCGATCGTCTCGGGCGTCATCGGCGACGTCAAGGACACGCTGGCCATCGTCGTCATCGTGCTGCTCAACGCGGTCATCGGCTTCGTCCAGGAGTTCCGCGCCGAGCGCGCGATGGCCGCGCTGCGGAAGATGACGGCGAGCACCGCACACGTCGTCCGCGACGGCGAGGTCGGCACGATCGCCGGCACCGACGTCGTCCCCGGCGACGTCGTGCTGCTCGAGGCGGGCAACATCGTGCCGGCCGACCTGCGCCTGATCGACGCGGCGCGGCTGCTGATCGACGAGGCGCTGCTCACCGGCGAGTCGGTCGCGGCAGAGAAGGGCTGCGCGCCGCTCGCGCACGCCGACCTGCCGCTGGGCGACCGCCGCAACATCGCCTACAAGGGAACCATCGTCGCGCACGGCCGCGCGCGCGGTATCGCGGTCGCCACCGGCATGGCGACCGAGCTGGGCAGGATCGCGACGCTGCTCGACGAGGGCGTCGCGCCGCGCACGCCGCTGCAGCAGCGCCTCGCCGTGTTCGGGCGGAGGCTTGGAATCGCGGTGATCGCCATCTGTGTCCTCGTGTTCGCCGTGGGACTGCTGCGCGGCGAGGCGCCGCTGCTGCTGTTCCTCACCGCGATCAGCCTTGTCGTCGCGGCGATCCCCGAGGCGCTGCCGGCCGTGGTGACGATCTCTCTCGCGCTCGGCGCCGGCAAGATGGCCCGGCAGCACGCGCTGATCCGCCGCCTGCCCGCGGTCGAGACGCTGGGATCGGTGACGTCGATCTGCTCCGACAAGACCGGCACGCTGACGACGAACCGGATGCGCGTCGTCGAGGTCTACGCCGCGCCGGGCGCCTCGCGCGACTGGAAGGCCGCGGCCGCCGTCGAACCCTGGCGCACGCTGTTCGCCGCGTTGGCGCTGTCCAACGACGCCGCGCGCAACCGCCAGGGGCACATGACCGGCGACCCGACCGAGGTCGCCCTCTACCGCGCGGCGCAGGACGCCGGCTTCGACAAGGCGGTCCTGGAGGCCGCGGCGCCGCGCCTGCTGGACCTGCCCTTCGACTCCGAGCGCAAGCGGATGACGACGATCCACCAGGACGGCGACCGCGCGATCGCGTACGTCAAGGGCGCCCCCGAGAACGTGCTGCCGCTGTGCACGGCGCTGCTCGCGGCCGAAGGCGAGCTGCCGCTGCCGCTCGCGGCGGTGCACGACGCCGCCGAGCGGATGGCCGCCGAGGGCCTGCGCGTGCTCGCGGTCGCCCGGCGGATGCTGCCGGCGCCGCCGTCCGAGACCGAGGCCGCGGCGGTCGAGTCGGGCCTCGTCTTCGTCGGCCTCGTCGGGCTCATCGATCCGCCACGAGCGGAGGCAAAGGCCGCGGTCGCGCTGTGCGCCAGCGCCGGCATCACGGCGCGGATGATCACCGGTGATCACCCGGCCACCGCGCTGGCGATCGCCCGCGAGCTCGGCATCGCCGCCGACCGGACGCAGATGATGGCGGGCCCCGAGCTCGCGCAACTTTCCGACGAGGCGCTGGCGCTGCGCGTGGCGGACGTGCGCGTCTACGCGCGCGTCGACCCGGCGCAGAAGATCCGCATCGTCCTGGCGCTGCAGCGGCACGGCGAGATCGTCGCGATGACCGGCGACGGCGTCAACGACGCCCCGGCGCTGAAGTGCGCGGACATCGGCGTCGCGATGGGCAAGGGCGGCACCGACGTCGCGCGCGAGGCGTCCAGCCTCGTGCTGCTCGACGACAACTTCGCGACCATCGTCGAAGCGGTGCGCGAAGGCCGCCGCATCTACGACAACATTCTCAAGTTCATCCGCTTCTCGATGACCGGAAACTCGGGGGTGTTGTGCGCGATCGTCCTCGCGCCGTTCCTGGGCCTGCCGATTTCCCTGCTGCCGATCCAGATCCTGTGGATCAATCTCGCGCTCGACGGCCTGCCCGGGCTGGCGCTGGCGGCGGAGCCTGCGGAGCACGGCATCATGCGCCGGCCGCCGCGGCCGCCGCAGGAGAGCATCTTCGCGCACGGCATGTGGCAACGGATCGCCTGGGCGGGGCTCCTGATCGCCAGCCTGTCGCTGCTCGCGCAGGCGTGGGCGCTGCATCAGCGCGTCCCCAACTGGCAGACGATGGTGTTCACGGTCCTCACACTCGGTCGGCTCGCTCTCGCGATGGCGATCCGGTCCGAGCGCGAGTCGCTGTTCACTCAAGGCGTGACGTCGAACCTGCCGCTGCTCGCGGCCGTCGCGTTCACCGTCGCGCTGCAACTGGCGGCGATCTACGTCCCGTTCCTCAACGCGGTGCTCGACACCGCGCCGCTGGCGGCCGCGGAGCTGGCGCTGTGCTTCGCGCTCGCGGGCATCGTCTTCGTCGCGGTCGAGATCGAGAAACTCCTGGTCCGCCGCGGCTGGCTGTACGCGGATCCCGCCAGCGCCAAAGCCCGTTCGTGACCCGGGTACAATTCGGGAACGATCATCACGCAGGGAGGTACCCATGCTCCGCAAGGCTTCGGCACACTGGCAAGGCAGCACCAAGGACGGCACCGGCACGCTTTCGACGCAGAGCGCGACGCTGAAGGACACGCCGTATTCGTTCAAGGCGCGCTTCGGCGACGGCAAGGGCACCAATCCCGAGGAACTGCTCGCCGCGGCGCACGCGGGCTGCTTCACGATGGCGCTGTCGTTCACGCTCAACAACGCGGGCTTCACCGCCGACATCGTCGACACCGAGGCGCAGCTGACGATGGACACCGTCGACGGCAGGCCGACGATCACCGCGGTCCATTTCACCACGCGGGCACGGGTGCCCGACATCGACGCGGCGCGCTTCGCGCAGATCGCGTCGGACGCGAAGGTCAACTGCGTGGTGTCGCGCGCGCTGTCGCCGGCGCTGGTGATCACGCTCGACGCCTCGCTCGCCGGCTGACCTCCCGCTCGGCGCTGCGATGGGCGGGCCCCCGATCAAGGGCCGCGGCGCCACGTTCAACCCCGCCAACCGCTTCCGGCGTGATTCGCGCGAGGCGGTCGACGACGGTTGGGGCGCATCGCCGGCCGATGACGTCGAAGACGCGGGCGTCGAAGGCGATGCGCCGCCGCCGCCGAAGACGATCGTCCGCATCCAGCGCGCGCGGACGATCATCTCGCGCAACGACTCGCCCGACATCCCGTTCACGCAGTCGATCAATCCGTACCAGGGTTGCGAGCACGGCTGCATCTACTGCTACGCGCGGCCCTCGCACGCCTATCTCGACCTGTCGCCGGGGCTCGACTTCGAGACGCGGATCTTCGCCAAGCCCGACGCCGCCGTGCTGCTGCGTGCCGAACTGGCGGCGCCCGGGTATCGCTGCCAGCCGATCGCACTGGGCGCGAACACCGACCCTTACCAGCCGATCGAGCGCGAGTGGAAGATCACCCGCTCGGTCATCGAAACGCTGGCGGCCTGCGATCACCCGCTGACCATCACGACCAAGGGCGCGCTGATCGAGCGCGACCTCGACCTGCTCGCGGACATGGCAGGCAGGAACCTCGTCCGCGTCTTCGTCTCGATCGGGATGCTGGACAGGACGCTCGCGCGCCGGATCGATCCGCGTGCGCCCGCGCCGCAGCGAAGGCTGCAGCAGGTCGAGACGCTCGCGGCCGCCGGGATTCCGGTCGGCGTGATCGTCGCGCCGGTGATCCCGCAGCTCACCGACTGCGACCTCGAGTCCGTTCTCGAAGCCGCCGCAGCGCATGGCGCGACGTCGGCCGGATGGGCGATGCTGCGCCTGCCGCGCGAGGTGGCGCCGCTGTTCCGCGCCTGGCTCGACGCGCACTACCCGCTGCGCGCCGCACACGTGATGAGCCTCGTCAATCAGGTCCGCGGCGGCCGCGACAACGATTCCCGCTTCGGGGCGCGGATGAGGGGTAGCGGCGAGTTCGCCGAGCTGATCGCTCGGCGCTTCGCGCTCGCGCGGCGCCGGCTGGGGCTCGAAGACCGGCACGGGCCGCTCGACACGTCGCGGTTCCGGCCGCCGGTCGCGGCGACTCCGTCAGCCGGCGCCCGCCGCCCGGATGACCGCCAGCTCGACCTCTTCTAAGCGCGCGCGGCGCCGGCGATTCCGGGCACCTGTCCTCCGACCGACGCCAGCCCCGGGTTTCGCCGGTCGGCGCGTCGGGCTCGCGGCCCGCGACGGCGGACGCGAAGCCCGGGCTACTTCGCCGCGGCGCCGGCGATTCCGGGCACCTGTCGTCCGGCCCGACGCCAGCCCCGGGTTTCGCCGGTCGGCGCATCGGGCTCGCGGCCCGCGACGGCGGACGCGAAGCCCGGGCTACTTCGCCGCGAACCAACAACCGTAGCCCGGGTTGCGCCACCCCGAACCAGGATGGCGAGCCGCACACACCCGCCAGCGCAACCCGGGTTGCGCCACCCCGAACCAGGATGGCGAGCCGCGCGCGCCCGACAGCGCAACCCGGGCTACTTCGCGAAGCAGTAGAGCAACCCGATGCCGCCGGTGCTCTTCAG
>CAIWHR010000120.1 GCA_903912485.1 uncultured beta proteobacterium
CCACGTCACCTCGGACGGGTCGACGCGCCGCGGCGCCCAGGTCTCGGCGTCGGCGCGCGGGGCCGGCGCGCGGCCGGGTGCCGCGGCCGGCCTGCCGGCGCCGTCGTCGAGCATTCCGTTCATCGCATCGCCGCGCAGCGCCGTGATCTCGATGCCGTCGGCGACCGACCGGTTGGCGACGATCATCGCATCCGGCCCGAGCTCGGCGCGCACCTGGTCCAGCACCGAGCGTGACGTCAATCCGAAGAACTTGTGCAGCTTCATCCCTTGCCTCCTACCGTGACGCCCACGCGGATCGTCCGCGCGTCCGGAATCTCACTGTGTCCCAACACCCTGAGCGTCGGCGAACTGCGGCGCGTCAGGCGCGCCAGCGGGAACCGCAGCCGGTCGGGCACCAGCAGCACCGCCGGCTGGCCCTGCGCTTCCTGCCGCTGGACCGCGTTGCCGATCTCGCGCAGCAGCGTCTCGGCGAGGTCGGGCTCCAGCCCCATGCCCTCGCCGCTGGCCAGCCCCATCACCTGCTGCAGCACGCGCTCCAGCTCGCCGTCGAGCGCGATGACGTTGATCTCGGTGCCGGTGCCGAACAGCCCCTGGACGATCGCCCGGCCCAGCGCGATGCGCACGGCCGCGGTGAGTTCGCCCGCGTCCTGCGTCCGCGCCGCGTGGTCGGACAGCGTCTCGAGCATGGTCTTGAGGTCGCGGATGTGGACGCCTTCGTCGAGCAGGTTCTGCAGCACGCGCTGGATCGCCGACACCGACAGCAGCTTGGGCGTCAGGTCCTCGACCAGCTTGGGCGCGGTCTTGGCGATCTGGTCGAGCAGGTTCTGCACTTCCTGCCGGCCCAGGAGCGCGCCCGCCTGCGTATTGATCAGCGTCGACAGGTGCGTCGCGACGACGGTGCCCGCGTCGACGACGGTGAAGCCCAGCGCCTGCGCGCGGTCGCGCTCGCTGGCCGCCACCCACTGCGCCGGCAGCCCGAACGCCGGGTCGCGCGTGACCACGCCGTTGACGGTGCCGTTGACGTTGCCCGGATTGATCGCGAGGAACATGCCGGTGTGGCACTCGCCCTCGCCGGCGGCCACGCCCTTGACGGTGATCCGGTAGGCGTTGGGCGACAGCTCGAGGTTGTCGCGGATGTGCACCGGCGGCGGCAGGAAGCCGATGTCCTGCGCGAATTTCTTGCGGATGGCCTTGATGCGGCGCAGGAGCTCGCCGTCCTGTCCCTTGTCGACCAGCGGGATCAGCCGGTAGCCGACCTCGAGCCCGAGCACGTCGACCGGCACCAGGTCGTCCCAGGTCACCTCCTGCGCGCCCTCCGCCACCGGCACGGGGGCCGCCACCGGCGCCTCGACCGGCGCCTGCTGCCGCTTGATCATCCACCGCGCCAGCGCGCCCATCCCCACCGCCAGCGCGATGAAGGCGAAGTGCGGCATGCCCGGAACGATGCCCATCACGCCGATCACGGCGGCGGTGATGATCAGCACCTGCGGCTGGCGGAAGAGCTGCGTGAACAGCTGCGCGCCGGTGTCCTCGCCCTTGCCGACGCGGCTCACCACCAGGCCCGCCGCGGTCGAGATGACCAGCGCCGGGATCTGCGCGACCAGGCCGTCGCCGATGGCGAGCAGCACGTAGTTGTTGGCGGCGGTCTGGAACGACAGGTCGTGCTGCAGCATGCCGATCGCGAGCCCGCCGAAGATGTTGATGACGAGGATCAGGATGCCGGCGATGGCGTCGCCGCGGACGAACTTCGACGCGCCGTCCATCGCGCCGAAGAAGTCGGCCTCTTCCGCGATCTCGCGCCGCCGCTGGCGCGCCTCGTCCTCGGCGATGAGGCCGGCGTTGAGGTCGGCGTCGATCGCCATCTGCTTGCCCGGCATCGCGTCGAGCGTGAACCGCGCGCCGACCTCGGCGATGCGCCCCGCGCCCTTGGTGATCACGACGAAGTTGATGACGACCAGGATCGTGAACACGACCAGGCCGACGGCGAAGTTGCCGCCGACGAGGAAGTGGCCGAACGCCTCGATCACCTTGCCCGCCGCGTCGCCGCCGGTGTGGCCGTTGAGCAGCACCACGCGCGTCGACGCGACGTTGAGCGACAGCCGCAGCAGCGTCGTGATCAGGATCACCGTCGGGAACACGGCGAAGTCGAGCGGCTTCAGCGTGTACATCGCCGACCGCAGCACGATGATCGCCAGCGCGATGTTGAACGTGAACAGGAGGTCGAGCAGGAACGGCGGCAGCGGCATCACCATCATGCCGAGGATCAGCACGATCAGCACCGGGCCGGCGAGGCCGGTCAGCGTGGCGCGGTCGATTCCGAAGCGAAGCGCGAGGGCGTTCATCGAGGGTCCTTACGCCGCAGCCGACGGGTCGAGCCCGGGGGGAACGTCGAGGTCGGTCGGCGCGACCGGCTTCGGACCGCCGGTGGTGCGCGCGTGCTGCAACTGGAACACGTACGCCAGCACCTGCGCGACCACCGCGTACAGCGCCGCGGGAATCTCGGATCCGATCTCGGTGTGCCGGTACAGCGCGCGGGCGAGCGGCGGCGCTTCGAGCAGCGGCACGTCGTTTTCGCGGCCGATCTCGCGGATGCGCTGCGCGATCAGCCCCGCGCCCTTGGCGACGACCCTGGGCGCGCCCATGCGGCCCGGCTTGTACTCGAGCGCGACCGCGAAATGCGTCGGGTTGGTGACGATCACGTCGGCGTTGGGCACCGCCGCCATCATCCGCTTGCGCGCGATCTCGCGCTGCTGGCTGCGGATCCGCGCCTTCAGCTGCGGGTCGCCTTCCTGCTCGCGCTGCTCCTCGCGCAGCTCCTCGCGGGTCATCTTGAGGCCGTCGTAGTAGTGCCAGAGCTGGTAGGGAACGTCGATCAGCGCGATGACGACCAGCCCGCCGGCGAGCGCGAAAAAGCCGGTGGCGACGAGGTTGCCGAGGCTGACGACGGCGGCTGCGGTGCCCTGTCCCGCCAGCGCCTGCGTCTCGCCCCAGGCGTGGACGACGGCCCAGACGCCGATCGCGCCCAGCAGCACGCACTTCAGTATTGCCTTGACCAGCTCGGCCAGGCCCTGCGTCGAGAGGATGTTGGACAGTCCGCGCACCGGGTTGAGCCGGTTCCAGTCGGGTGCCAGCGCCGTCGTGCTCCAGACCCAGCCCGACAGCAGCATCGGCGCGGCGAGCGTCGCGAACAGCACCAGCCCCGCCAGCGGGGCCATCGCCAGCATGATGTCGATCGAGTAGGTCTGCAGCCCGGCCGCCATCCTGGCCTCGCTGAAGCCGGCGTCGCGGTCGAGGACGAGGCTGCTGCGGAACAGCTGCAGGCAGCGATCGAAGATGGCCGGGCCCATCGACGTGAGCCCGATCGCGCCGGCGAAGGCGATGGCGGCGGTGGCCAGCTCGCGCGAGCGCGCAACCTGCCCTTTCTCGCGTGCCTGTTCGAGGCGTCGCGGGGATGCCGGAAAGCTTTTCTCTGCGCCGTCGTCTTCAGCCATTTCACCATCCCAAACACCGCGGGGATGGCGCCATTATTCCTCCGCGCACGCGCGGGCCAACGGCTGAACAGGGGGGGAATGTGCCGCCAATTCGATCGGCGGCACCGGGGCGACGCGGTTACGCGGCGGTGAGTCCGCCGACGGCTTCCTCGATCCGGCGGCTGGCTGCCGCGACGCGCTCCGACGTGGCCTCGGCGACTTCCATCGCGCCCGCCGAATTCGCGGTCAGCGTCCGGATCTCGCCGACCACCTGCTGGATGTGCAGGTGCGTGTCGCGCAGGTGCCCGATCGCCGTCGCGATGCTGGCGACCTGCGTGCGGGTGACGTCGAAGCCGGTGACCATGCCCGAGAACTGGCCCGACGAGCGTTCGACGATCTGCCGCGTGCGCTCGACGTTCTGGCGGATCTGCAGCGTCTCGCGCTGGGTGTTGGCGACCAGCCCGGTCATGTTGACGACCGACGAGGCGATGACGTCGGTGGCGCCCTTCACCTTCTCGGCGAGCTTGCGCACCTCGTCGGCGACCACCGCGAAGCCGCGGCCGACTTCGCCCGCGCGCGCCGCCTCGATCGCCGCGTTGAGCGCGAGCAGGTTGGTCTGGTCGGAGATGTCGTTGATGAGCTTGACGATCTGGCCGATGTTCGACGAGTTCTTGTCGAGCTCGATCACGGTGCCGTTGAAGTGCTGCAGCGCGTCGCCGATGCCGCGGATGCTCTCGGTGACTTCCAGCAGCTCGCGGTAGGAGCGGTCGGCGCTCTGCAGGTGGCCGCCGGTGGCGTCGGCGATCTCGTGCGCGCTGGCCGCGACGCCCGAGATGGCCTGCGCGGCGTCGTCGCCGACGCCGGCGATGTCGTTGGCCAGATCGCGCTGCCGGCCGGCGGCGTAGGTCGCCTCCTTCAGCGACGCGACCACCTGGTCCGATTCGTCGACGACCCCCAGCACCGAATTCTGCGCGTTGCCGGCGGCGGTCCGCCAGTGCGAAGCCAGGCCGTCGGCGTGATCGGCGATCGCGGCGAACTCGCCCGGCGCGAACGACGACGCGGGCGGCGTCTCGCCGCGGGACAGCGCCGCCAGTCGCTCGTCGAGCTCGGCCAGGGGGCCGATCAGCCGCTGGTGCAGCCACCACACGCCGATCGCTCCGGCGCCGAGGGCGACGACGACGAGCAGCGTCACCCAGTGCATGACGTCTTCGAGCCTGCCGACCAGCGCGTCGGCGCCGCCGTTGACCGGCAGCCGCCCCAGCTGCGCGGTGAGATCGGTGCTGCCGTTCCACTGGACGGCGCCGATCGCGGCGATGGCCAGCAGCAGCAGCGCGGCGCCGGCGTTGACCTTGCGGCCGAGGCCGCCGCCGGCGGGGGTGGCGGAGGCATGCTCCGGCAGCTGCGCTTCCGGCAGCGGACTGACGAGCATCGCGCTGGATTCTTCGGACATGATGATTCCTCCGTGAGCGTCGCGGCGCTTCAGGCCGCGACCTTCCATCCGTGCTGCTGCAGGAGCTCGGACAGGTCGAGCACCAGCACCAGCGCACCGTCGCCGGACTGCGTCGCGCCGGCCACGCCCTTCGGCCGGAACTTGTCGAGCGCCTTGATCACGACCTCGTCCTGCCCGATGAACCCGTCGACGGCGAGCACCAGCGAGTCGACGCCGTCCTGGATCACGAGACCGACGCCGCCGGGCCCGCGCTCGGTCTTGAGCAGGTCGGCCAGCGCGATCACCGGCAGCACCTCGCCGCGCATGATGATGCTCGGGCGGTCGGCGACCAGCTGGACGTTGCTGGCGTCGAGGCGAATGATCTCGCGCACCAGCCGCAGCGGCAGCGCGTACGGCTGCTTGGTCAGGCGGAACACCAGCACCGGCAGGATCGCGAGCGTCAGCGGCAGCGCGAACACGACGCGCGTGCCGCGCCCCGGCACCGAGAACACCTGGATGCGGCCGTTGAGCTTGGTGATGTTGGTCTTGACGACGTCCATGCCCACACCGCGGCCCGAGACGCCGGAAATCTCGGTCTTGGTCGAGAACCCGGGCAGGAAGATGAGGTTGAGCGCGCCCGCGTCGTCGAGCATCGACGCCTCCTGCAGCGTGATCAGCCCCTTCTCGACCGCCTTGTCGCGCAGCACCTCGGGACGCATCCCGCGCCCGTCGTCGGCGATCTCGATCATCACGCGGTCGCCGACCTGCTGCGCCGACAGCTTGATCTCGCTCCTGACGGACTTGCCGGCGGCGGCGCGCTCGGCCGGCGAATCGACGCCGTGGTCGACCGCGTTGCGCACCAGGTGAGTCAGCGGGTCGTTGAGGAGGTCGAGCATCGTCTTGTCGATCTCGGTGGTCTCGCCCTCGATCACCAGGTCGACGTCCTTGCCCAGCTGGCGCGACAGGTCGCGGGCGATGCGGACGTACTTCTGGAACACGCGGCCGACCGGCTGCATCCGCGCCTTCATCACCGTGTTCTGCAGGTCGCCCACCAGCGCGGTGAGCTGCGACACCGCGCGGTCGAAGTGCTTCATCGTGACCGCGTCGCGCTTGCCGCCCATCAGGTCGGAGCGCAGCCGCGCGAGGCGGTTCTTGACCAGGCCGATCTCGCCCGACAGGTTCAGGATCTGGTCGAAGCGGATGATGTCGATCCGCAGCGTGCTGTCCTTGACGTCGGCGGGCTTCCCCGGCGCCGCCGGCTTCGCGGGATGGGGAGCGTCCGCCGCGGGTGCGGGGTGCGCGGGCTCGGTCGGCGGCGCGATCGCCGGCGACGGCACGCCGGTCAGCGCGG
>CAIWHR010000121.1 GCA_903912485.1 uncultured beta proteobacterium
GCTGGCGGCCGCCAGCGGCAGCCCGCCGGCGGCCGCCAGCGCGGCGAGATCGGCGAGCCGCGCACGCTCGCCGGCGCGATAGGCGAGTTCCACCGCGATCCAGCCGCGGCCCGGAAAGGTCGTCGCCACCCAGCGCGCCGCGTCCGGCGTCGAACGCGCCGGCGGCAGCCACAGCGCGAGCAGACCGTCCGCGTGCGCCGCGACGTCGGCGCGCGTCAGCGTGTAGCGACCCTTGGCCGCGCTGCGCCGGCCGCGGGTGATGAGCTGCGCGAGGTTGCCGTAGCTCGTACGATCCGGCGCGAGCAGCACGAGCTTCACGCCGTCGGCCAGCGTGAACTCGCTGCCGACGACGAGCTTCAGACCGCAGGCTTTCGCCGCGACGTGGGCGCGGACGACGCCGGAGAGCGAGCACTCGTCGGTCACGGCGAGCGCGGCGTAGCCCTGCGCGTGCGCCCGCTCGACCAGTTCCTCCGGGTGCGACGCGCCGCGCAGGAACGAGAAGTTCGACAGGCAGTGCAGTTCGGCGTAGGCGGGAAGCATGGGAGCGGTCCGGGCAGCGGCGGCCGTCATGGCGGCCGGCCAAATACCGTACAAATATACGGTATTCGGCCGGAGGAGCAAACTCCCGCGCCGGAGCCGTCGCCGCACCGGGCGGGCCGCCGCGGGCCGAAGGCCGGTAAGATGCCGGATGCGGCGCCCGCACCCCGCACCCCGCGCCCCGAACCCGACGAGAACACACCGCATGCCCGCCATCGCCTTCGACCGCTTCCACCGCTACGCCGAACTCACCGCGATCCTCCAGGGCTTCGCCGACGAGCATCCCGGCCTCGTCGGCATCGAATCGATCGGCAGGAGCTTCGAGGGCCGCGACATCTGGGTGCTGACGGTGACCAACCTTGCCACCGGTCCGGCCGCCGACAAGCCGGCGTTCTGGGTCGACGGCAACATCCACGCCACCGAAGTCGCCGCTTCCGCCGCCAACCTGTATTTCCTGCACACGCTGATCACGCAATACGGCCAGGATCCCGAGGTGACGCGCGCGCTCGACACCCGCGCGTTCTACGTCTGCCCGCGGATCAACCCCGACGGCGCCGAGTGGGCGCTGGCCGACAAGCCGAAGTGGATCCGCTCCAGCACGCGCCCCTACCCGCACGACGAGGACGACATCGAGGGCCTGACCGTCGAGGACATCGACGGCGACGGGCGCATCCTGCAGATGCGCCTCCCCGACGCCAACGGCCTGTGGAAGGAGCATCCCGAGCAGCCCGGGCTCATGATCCGGCGCGATCCGATCGAGACCGGGGGCGCGTATTTCCGCGTGTTGCCCGAGGGCAGCGTCGAAGGCTGGGACGGCTACACGCTGCGGCTGAAGAAGCCGAAGCAGGGTCTCGACCTCAACCGCAATTTCCCCGCCAGCTGGCGGCAGGAATACGAGCAGCAGGGCGCCGGGCCGTTCCCGACGTCGGAGCCCGAAGTGCGCGCCGTCGCCGCGTTCGTCACCGGCCACACCAACATCACCGGCGGCACGACCTTCCACACCTGGAGCGGCGTGCTGCTGCGCCCGTTCGAGCACCAGCCCGACGAAGAGATGCACGCCGAGGACCTGTGGTTCTACCAGAAGGCCGGCGAGAAGGGCAGCGAGCTGACCGGCTATCCCGCGATCTCGGTCTACCACGAGTTCCGCTATCACCCGAAGTCGGTGATCGGCGGCACCTTCGACTGGCTCTACGAGCACCTCGGCATGTACGCGTGGGTGGTCGAGATCTGGAGCCCGATGCGCGAAGCGGGCATCGAGAAATATCCGTTCATCGACTGGTTCCGCGACCACCCGCCGGAAGACGACCTCAAGCTCCACGCGTGGAGCCGCGACAAGCTGGGCGGCCTCGCGCACATCGCCTGGAAGGCGTTCGACCACCCGCAACTCGGCCGCGTCGAGATCGGCGGCTGGAACCGCTTCCACGCGTTCTCGAATCCGCCGCCGGCGCTGCTCGAGCGCGAGCTGCAGCGCTTTCCCAGGTGGCTGGTCTGGCAGGCGCTGACGTCGCCGCGGATGGAGCTGGTCGCGGCCGAGGCCGACGCGCTGGGCGCCGACACCTGGCGGGTGCGGCTGGTCGTCCAGAACACGGGCTGGCTGCCGAGCTACGTGAGCAAGCGCGCGCTGGAGCGCAAGATGGTGCGCGGCGTCGTCGCCGAGATCGCGTTGCCGCCCGGCGCCGAACTCCATTCGGGCAAGCTGCGCGAGGAGTTCGGCCAGCTCGAAGGCAAGGCGTACAAGCACACCGGCGTCTCGTTCTGGCCCGACGCCAACCTCACCGACGACCGGCTGAAGGTCGAGTGGGTCGTGCGCGCCAAGGCGGGGCAGCGCGTCGACGTCGTCGCGCGGCACGAGCGCGCCGGCACCGTTCGCGCCGGCGTGACGCTCGGCTGAAGCGGGTGCAGCGATCCTTCGCCGTGCGTGAACGCCGCCCCGTGGCCCGAGCGCAGCGTGAGCGTCCCCGGCGCAGCGATGCGATCGGGCCGGCATCGCCGGCGTGGGCGGCCCTCGCGCTCGCCTGCGCCTGTTGCGCGGCGCCGGCGATGGCCGCTCCGGCGGGACTCGACCGGATCGAGCACGTCGTCGTCATCTACGCCGAGAATCGCAGCTTCGACCACCTCTACGGACTGTTCCCGGGCGCGAACGGCATCGCCAACGCGACGCCCGAGCAGGCGACGCAGGTCGACCACGACGGGACGCCGCTGCCCGAGCTGCCGCCGGCATGGAAGGACGGGCGCCCCGATCCGGCGTTTCCGCACCGGATGCCCAACCGGCCGTTCCGTCTCGATGCGCCGCCGCTCAACCTGCCGCTGTCGCAGCAGCTGCGCGACGCGACGCACGCGTTCTACCAGAACCGGGAGCAGATCGACGGCGGCCGCAACGACCGCTTCGCCGCGATGTCGGACGCCGGTGGTCTGGTGATGGGACATTACGACGGCTCGAAGATGGCGATGTGGCGCTGGGCGCTGGACTACACGCTCGCCGACAGCTTCTTCATGGCCGCCCACGGCGGCTCGTTCATCAGCCACCAGTGGCTGATCTGCGCCTGCACGCCGCGCGACGAGGCCGCACCCGAGAGCCGGCGCGCGCAGCTCGACGACCGGGGCTGGCTGAAGCGGCGCCCCGGCTCGCCCGCGTCGGCAAGGGACGGCCGGCCGCTGCTGTTCGACGGCGCGTTCTCGCCGGACGGCTACGCGGTCAATTCCGCGCAGCCGCCGTATCAGCCGTCGGGCATGCTGCCGGCGAAAGGCGGCGATCCGCGCCTCGCCGTCGACGCGCAGGGCCGGTCGGGCGGCGCACTCCCGCCGCAGACGCAGAAGACCATCGGCGACACGCTGTCGGCGCGGGGCATCAGCTGGGCCTGGTACGCCGGCGGCTGGAACCTGGCGCTCGCCGACGGCATGCAGCCGCCCGAAATGAAGCGCACGATCATCTACAGCAATGCCGTGGGAACGGTGTCCTTCCAGCCGCACCACCAGCCGTTCAACTTCTACGCGCGCTTCGCGCCCGGCACCGCCGATCGCGCGCGTCATCTCAAGGATTACACCGATCTCGTCGCCGGCATCGAGCGCGGCGAACTGCCGGCGGTCGCGTTCTACAAGCCGCAGGGCAGCCTCAACCAGCATCCCGGCTACACCGACGTGCTGAGCGGCGACGCGCACATCGCCGAACTCGTCGCCAGGATCAAGGCGAGCCCGCTGTGGGCGAAGAGCGCGATCATCGTCACCTACGACGAGAACGGCGGCTTCTGGGACCACGCGCCGCCGCCCAAGGGCGACCGCTGGGGGCCGGGCACGCGCATCCCGGCGATCATCGTGTCGCCGTTCGCGAAGAAGGGGCACGTCGACCACAGCGTCTACGATACGACGTCGATCCTCAAGTTCCTCACGCTGCGCTTCGGGCTCGAGCCGCTTCCGGGCGTGCGGCCCGACGTCGGCGACCTCACCGCGGCATTCGACCTTGGTCGCTAGGACGACCGGACTCGCCGCGATTCCGCGCGGCATCTGGGCGCTGGGGCTGGTCAGCCTGTGCATGGACCTGTCGTCGGAACTGATCCACGCGCTCTTGCCGCTGTACATGGCGGTGGGCCTCGGCGCCAGCACGCTGACGATCGGCGTCGTCGAGGGCATCGCCGAGGCCACGGCGCTGATCCTCAAGGTGTTCTCGGGGGTGCTGTCGGATCTCTTCCGGCGCAGGAAGCCGCTGGTGGTGCTGGGCTACGGCCTCGCGGCGCTGAC
>CAIWHR010000122.1 GCA_903912485.1 uncultured beta proteobacterium
CCGCCGAACAGCAGTTCGTCCACCACGTGCGCGAACTGCATCCCGATAGCCCGAAGCCGGCGATCGTCGGCAACTGCCAGGGCGGCTGGGCGGCGATGATGGTCGCCGCCTCCGATCCCGACGACACCGGCCCCATCGTGATCAACGGCGCGCCGATGTCGTACTGGGGCGGCGCCTGGGCCGAGGGCGAAGGCGACAACCCGATGCGCTATTCGGGCGGCATGCTGGGCGGCACCTGGCTCGCGTCGTTCACCGCCGACATGGGCGCCGGCATCTTCGACGGCGCGTATCTGGTCGAGAATTTCGAGAACCTGAACCCGGCGAATTCGCTGTGGGACAAGTACTACAACCTGTTCACCAACGTCGACACCGAGGCGCCGCGCTTCCTCGAGTTCGAGCGCTGGTGGGGCGGCTACTTCCTGATGAACCGGGAGGAGATCGAGTGGATCACGCAGAATCTCTTCGTCGGCAACAAGCTCTGGTCCGGCGGCGACATGGCGGGCCACGGCAAGGGCTTCGACCTCAGGGACATCAAGTCGCCGATCGTCCTGTTCGCGTCGATGGGCGACAACATCACGCCGCCGCAGCAGGCGTTCAACTGGGTCGCCGACGTCTACGGTTCGACCGACGAGATCAAGGCCCGCGGGCAGGTGATCGTCGGGCTGCTGCACGAGAGCGTCGGCCACCTCGGCATCTTCGTGTCGGGCAAGGTGGCGAAGAAGGAACACGCGCAGATCGTCTCGGTGCTGAAGTCGGTCGAGTCGCTGCCACCCGGCCTCTACGGCATGGCGATCCACGAGCACGCGGGCGCCGACGGAAAGGTCGAGTACAACGTCGAGTTCCGCGAGCGGCGGCTGGAGGAGCTCGCCGGCCGGCTGAACCGCTTCCAGCGCGTCGACGAAAAGCCGTTCGAGGCGGTGGCCAAGCTGTCCGAGTTCAACCAGCGCGCGTACGAGCTGTTCGCGCGTCCGGTGGTCGAGTCGCTGGCGAACGACGCCGCGGCCGAGGTGGCGCGCGAGCTGCACCCGCTGCGCGTCCAGCACTGGGGCATCTCCGACCTCAATCCGTGGCTGTCGTGGCTGCCCTCCGCGGCGGAGGTCGTCAAGGCGCAGCGGCAGCCGATGGCGCCCGACAATCCGGCGAGCAAGGTCCAGGCGTTCGCGTCCGAAGGCATCAGCGCCTCGCTCGACTTCTACCGTGAACTGCGCGACGCACTCACCGAGGCGTCGTTCTTCGAGACCTACGGCAACGTGTTCTCGCTCTACTTCGCCGACGAGGCGAAGGCCGGCCCCGGCCCCGCCGCCCCCGTCGACGCGCGCGAGCTGCCGGTGGTGAAGGACGCGCTGGCGGCGATCGCGAAGGGCGGCTTTGCCGAGGCGCTGACGCGGACCGGGGCGCTGCTCGCCCGCAGCGGCGTGCCGTTCCCGCTCGAGCGCGTCGCGCTGAAACGCGATCTCGCCAGCGACTACCGCGGCCTGCTGCCCGACCTGTCGCCCGACCATTGGCGGCAGCTGCGCGGCGTCCAGGACATCATCGTCCGCTACGCGCGCGAGCAGGCGCTGGCGACGCTGCCGCAGCTTCTCGCCGAGCCCGGCGACCGTGAACGGCTGGTGACGCTGATCGAGCGGCTCCTGACCGACCGGCGGATGCACGCGGTCGAGCCGTCGCCCGAGCAGCGGGCGATGTTGAAGCGCATCGCCGACGTGCTCGAGGTCGCGCCCGCCCGGCGCCGCGGCATCGTCCGCGCGCGCAAGAACGCGGCCGAGCGGGCGCCGTCCGGCGCAGTCCGCAAACCCGCCGGCGGCCGCTGAAGCGCCGCCCCACAACAGGAGAGCCCCGGCATGGGCGACAGACACGCGAAATACCAGAAGCTGCTCGATTTCTGCAAGACACTCCCGCCGACGCCGACCGCGGTCGCGCATCCCTGCGACGAGAGTTCGCTCAAGGGCGCCGTCGACGCGGCGCGGATGGGCCTGATCGCGCCGATCCTGGTCGGGCCTCGGGCGAAGATCGAGGCGGTGGCGAAGGAGTTCGCGATCGACATCGCGGGAATCCCGATCGTCGACGCCGAGCACAGCCACGACGCCGCCGAAAAGGCCGTCGCGCTGGTGCGCGAGGGCAGGGCCGAGGCGCTGATGAAGGGCAGCCTGCACACCGACGAGCTGATGGGCGCGGTGGTCAGGCGCGACACGGGCCTGCGCACCGCGCGCCGCGTCAGCCATTGCTTCGTCATGGACGTGCCGTCGCATCCCGAGGCGCTGATCGTCACCGACGCCGCGGTCAACATCGCGCCGACGATGGAGGAGAAGGTCGACATCATCCAGAACGCGATCGACCTCGCGCACGCGCTGCGGTTTCCGGAGGTGCGGGTGGCGATCCTGTCGGCGATGGAGACGGTCAATCCGAAGCTGCCGTCGACGGTCGAGGCCGGCGCGCTGTGCAAGATGGCCGATCGCGGCCAGATCACCGGCGCGATCGTCGACGGGCCGCTGGCGCTCGACAACGCGATCAGCCTGGAATCGGTCGCGATCAAGAAGATCGACTCGCCGGTGGCCGGACGTGCCAACGTGCTGGTCGTTCCCGACCTCGAGGCAGGCAACATGCTGGCGAAGAGCCTGACTTTCCTCGCCGGCGCCGACGCCGCCGGCATCGTGCTCGGCGCGCGGGTGCCGATCATCCTCACCAGCCGCGCCGATTCGGTGATGACGAGGCTCGCCTCCTGCGCCGTCGCGGTGCTGGTGGCGAAGGTGCGCCGCGACGCCGGGACCAAAGCGGTATCCTGACGCGGTACGCCATCGCATCGGGCGAAAGGCATTGACGGGAGCAACAGCATGAGACTCTGGATCGGCAACATGGCACCGGGCACCAGCGACGACGAGATCAGGGCGTTCATGGTGAAATACTCGCCCGACCTCGAGTGCACGATGATCGAGCGGATCGAAGGCGAGGGCACGCATCCCGCGGCGATCCTGGAGTTCACCGGCGGCACGACGATGGCGTTGACCAATCTCGCGCTGCGCCTGAACGGCATGTACTGGAAGGGGCGCGAGCTCAACTGCAACACCATGTTCAGCTGAGCGCTTCGGGGCGGGCATTTCCGGGCCGGGGCTTGCGCCCAGGGCCGGCGGCGCCCGCGTCCGCCCGGAAGAATCGCCGATGACCGCCACGGCAAGCAGCAGCTGGGACACGCTCTGGACCCGCGTCAATCTCGCCACGCTCGCCGGCGGGGCGGGCTACGGCGCAATTGCCGACGGCGCGATCGCCACCCGCGACGGGTGCATTGCCTGGGTCGGACGCCGCCGGGACCTTCCCGCGGGACACGGGGCACGCGTCGTCGAGGACGGCGGCGGCGGGTGGCTGCTGCCGGGACTCGTCGATTGCCACACGCACGTCGTCCATGCGGGCAATCGCAGCGACGAATTCGAGGATCGCCTGAACGGCGCCAGCTACGAAGCCATCGCGCGCCGCGGCGGCGGCATCCTGGCGACGGTGCGGGCGACCCGCGCCGCCGCGCAGGACGAGCTGCTCGCAGCGAGCCTGCCGCGCGTGGCGAGCCTGCTGGCCGAGGGCGTGACGACGATCGAGATCAAGTCCGGCTACGGCCTCGACCTCGCGACCGAAGCGAAGATGCTGCGCGTCGCGCGGCGGATCGGCACGCTGCTGCCGGTGCGCGTGCGCACGACGTTCCTGGGCGCGCACGCGCTGCCGCCCGAGTTCGCCGGGCGCGCCGACGCCTACGTCGACCTCGTGGTCGGGGAGATGCTGCCGGCCGCCGCGCGCTGGTATGCGGACTCGCCCTTCGCGAGGGCCGGCACGCCGCTGTTCGTGGACGTC
>CAIWHR010000123.1 GCA_903912485.1 uncultured beta proteobacterium
AATCGGTCGTCGGGGGGATGCCGGGTGCGTCGGTCATCGTCTGCAACCGGTCGCCGATGCCAGCGGAATGCTCACTGGCGCACCTCGATGCCGGCGGCGGCCATCGCCTGCTTCGCCGCGGCGATCGTGAACTCGCCGTAGTGGAAGATCGACGCCGCCAGCACCGCGTCGGCGCCGCCCTCCTGCACGCCGGCGACGAGATGCGCGAGCGTCCCGACGCCGCCGGAGGCGATGACCGGCACGTCGACGGCGTCGACGACCGCGCGCGTCAGCGCGAGGTCGAACCCGGTCCGCGCGCCGTCGCGGTCCATGCTGGTGAGCAGGATCTCGCCCGCGCCGCGGGCGACGACCTCGCGCGCCCAGTCGATCGCGCCGATCCCGGTCGGCGTGCGGCCACCGTGGGTGAACACCTCCCAGTACTCGGGCGCCGTCTGCTTGGCGTCGATCGCGGCGACGATGCACTGCGAGCCGTAGTGCCCGGCCGCCTCCTCGAACAACCGCGGGTTCTTCACGCCGCCGGTGTTGATGCTGACCTTGTCGGCGCCGGCGTTGAGCAGCGCGCGGATGTCGGCGACCGCGTTGACGCCGCCGCCGACGGTCAGCGGAATGAACACCTCGTCCGCCACCGCCTCGATCATCGCGTAGAGCAGGCCGCGCGTCTCGATGCTGGCCCGGATGTCGAGGAAGGCGATCTCGTCGGCGCCTTCCGCGTCGTAGCGGCGCGCGACCTCGACGGGGTCGCCGGCGTCGCGCAGGTTGACGAAATTGACGCCCTTGACGACGCGGCCGGCGGCGACGTCGAGGCAGGGGATGATGCGTTTGGCTAGCATGGGATCAGGCGCCGCGCTGCGCGCACTCTCTTCTCCGCTGGTGGCGTCGCCTGCGCGCCGGGCAATGGCGGCCCGAACGGTCCGGCGCGCCGGGACCCGCGCCGGCGGGCCGCTACAGGCCCTTGGCCGCCTTGAGCGCCGCCTTGAAATCGAGCTTGCCCTCGTAGAGCGCGAGGCCCGCGATCGCGCCGACGATGCCGTCGCTCTCGTGCTTGACGAGGTCGAAAATGCAATCGATCGACGCCAGCCCGCCCGAGGCGATGACCGGAATCTTGAGCTCGCGGGCGAGCTTCACCGTCGCTTCGACGTTGATGCCCGTCAGCATGCCGTCGCGGCCGATGTCGGTGTAGACGACCGCCTCGACGCCGTAGTCCTCGAATTTCCGGGCGAGGTCGACGACGTCGTGCCCGGTCATCTTCGACCAGCCGTCGGTCGCCACCTTGCCGTCGCGGGCGTCGAGGCCGACGATGATGTGGCCGGGGAACGCGGAGCAGGCTTCGTGCAGGAAGCCGGGGTTCTTCACCGCGGCGGTGCCGATGATCACGTAGGTGATGCCGTCGTCGAGATAGCGCTCGATCGTCTCGAGGTCGCGGATGCCGCCGCCCAGCTGGATCGGGATCTCCTCGCCGATCACGCTCACGATCTCGCGGATCGCGAGCTCGTTCCTGGGCACGCCGGCGACGGCGCCGTTGAGATCGACGATGTGCAGCCGCTCGGCGCCCAGTTCCAGCCAGTGCTGCGCCATCGCCGCGGGGTCCTCGGAGAAGACGGTGGCCGAGTGCATTTCGCCCTGCTTGAGGCGCACGCAATGGCCGTCCTTGATGTCGATGGCGGGAATGATCTGCATGGCGACGGGGGTCGGTGGACGACGGGTGGCGGAAAAGGCGGCGGGAGCAGGCAGGGTGATCGCGACAGCCGCGAACAGTCAGTCGCTCCCGTCCCAGACGACGAAATTGGCGAGCAGCTGCAGGCCCGCGCGCTGGCTCTTCTCGGGGTGGAATTGCGTTGCGAAGATATTAGCCCGTGCCACCGCGCAAGTAAACGGCAGCGGATAATCGGTCGTGCCCGCGATCGCGCCGGGGTCGTCGGGCTGCGGATGGTAGCTGTGCGCGAAATAGAACCGCGTGCCGTCGGCGATGCCGGCCCAAAGCGGGTGCGCCTTCGTCTGGCGGACGGGGCTCCACCCCATGTGCGGGACCTTGAGGCGCTCCTGCGACGGCAGCTTCATGTCGGCGTCGCGGAAGCGCACGACGCGCCCCGGCAGCACCGCCAGGCACTGCGTGGGCCCCTCCTCGCTCGTCTCGAACAGCATCTGCAGCCCCAGGCAGATGCCGAGGAAAGGCCGCGTCCGCGCCGCTTCCAGCACGACGTCGCGCAGGCCGCTGGCGTTGAGGCAGCCGATGCAGTCGGGCATCGCGCTCTGGCCGGGCAGCACGACGCGCGCGGCGGCGAGGATCACCGACGGTTCGGCGCTGATCACGATGCTGCGCTCGGGCGCGACGTGCGCCAGCGCCTTCGCCACCGAGCGCAGGTTGCCCATCCCGTAGTCGACGACGGCGATATCGGTCATTTGCCGCTCCGGTTCACAGCGCCCCTTTCGTCGACGGAACGACGCCCGCCGAGCGCGGGTCGGCCGCGACGGCCATCCGCAAGGCGCGTCCGAACGCCTTGAACACCGTCTCGGCCTGGTGATGCGCGTTGTCGCCGCGCAGCGCGTCGACGTGCAGCGTCACCAGCGCGTGATTGACGAAACCCTGGAAGAACTCGTGCACGAGATCGACGTCGAAAGCGCCGATCATCGCCCGCGTGAAGGGCACGTGGAACTCGAGTCCCGGGCGGCCCGACAGGTCGATCACGACGCGCGACAGCGCCTCGTCGAGCGGAACGTAGGCGTGGCCGTAGCGCGCGAGGCCCTTCCTGTCGCCCAGCGCCTGCCTGACCGCCTGGCCCAGCGTGATGCCGATGTCCTCGACCGTGTGGTGCGCGTCGATGTGCAGGTCCCCGGCAGCCTGCACCGCGAGATCGACCATCCCGTGCCGCGCCACCTGGTCCAGCATGTGGTCGAGAAACGGCACGCCGGTCGCGAGTCCGGACGCGCCGGCGCCGTCGAGGTCGAGCTCGACGACGATCCGCGTCTCCGCGGTGTTGCGCTCGACCCGCGCCACGCGCGCGGTGTTGGCCGGGACAGCTGCGTTCATGCGATGGTCTCCAGCGCCGCCAGCAGCGCGTCGTTTTCGGTGGGCCTGCCGACGGTGATCCGCAGGCACTGCGCCAGCAGCGGATGCGCGCCGTGCAGGTGCTTGACCAGGATGCCGGCCGCGGACAGCCGCGCGAACCACGCCGGCGCGTCGGGAACGCGCAGCAGCACGAAGTTCGCGTGCGCGGGGAAGACCGTCACGCCGGGAACCGCTGCCAGCGCCGCCGCCAGCCGGGCGCGCTCGGCGACGATGTCGGCGACCTGCCGGTCCAGCAGCGCCCGTTCGCCCAGCAGCACCTGCGCCGCCGCCTGCGTCAGCGCATTGAGATTGTACGGCTGGCGCACTTTGTTCAATTCGCGTATCCACGCCGGCGCCGCCACCGCGTACCCCAGTCGCAGCGCCGCCATGCCGATCTTCGACAGCGTGCGCAGGACGAGCAGGTTCGGAAACTCGCCGACGCGCGCCAGCAGGCTTTCGTCGGCGAACGCGGCGTAGGCCTCGTCGACGACGACGAGCCCGGGTGCCGCGCGCAGGATGCGCTCGACGTCGGCGGTGGCGAAGCGGTTGCCGGTCGGGTTGTTGGGCGACGCGAGGAAGATCAGCGCGGGATGCTCGCGTTTGATCGCGGCCAGCATCGCGTCGGCGTCGAGCGAGAAATCGGCCGCCAGCGGCACGCCGACGAAGCGCATCCCGGCGTAGAGCGCGTTCATCCGGTACATCACGAACGTCGGCTCGGGCACGAGCATCGCGGCGCCCGGCCGCGCCAGCGCGCAGACGATCATCGCGATCAGCTCGTCGGAACCATTGCCGAGGAGGACTCCCGACGCGTCGGGAATGCCCGCCGCCGCGCGCAGCGCCGCGATCACCGATTCGGCGGCGCCGTCGGGATAGCGGTTGAACGGGACCGCCGCGACCGCCGCGGCGATCTTCGCGCGCACGGCCTCGGGCAGCGGGTGCGGGCTCTCGTTGGCGTCGAGCTTGATCTGACCTTCGGCGTCGGCCACCGCGTACGCGGTCAGCGCGCGGATCTCCGGCCTGACGACGGCG
>CAIWHR010000124.1 GCA_903912485.1 uncultured beta proteobacterium
GCGCGCTCGGTGAGGTGCGAGATGGGCACCCCGCCCCAGCGCACGGTCCCGCCAGTCGGCCGCTCGATTCCGGCAAGGACATGAAGCAGCGTCGTCTTGCCCGATCCGGACGGTCCGCAAATGGCCGCCTGTTCTCCCCGCGCAAGCTGGAATTCCGGAACGGCGAGAACGGTACGCGCGTGACCGCCGCGATCGGCGAACGCGACGCGAATGTCCGCGAGCTCCAGGCCGAGCCGGCTCGTGGTCACGCCGGCCATCAGCGCAGCGTCGTCACGTCGGCATCGACGACGCGAACCAGGCTCACGAACCCGGTCCTCGCGTCGACCTTGGCGCCGAGTTCCAGCGTGCCGCGGACGGCTACCGGCAATCCGTCCTGACCCCAGCCGGCGCGCTCGCGCGGGTAGACGACGACGATGTCGCTCGGCCAATCCGCGTCGGAGTTGCAGAACGGGCACAGCGCCACGGGCGCGCGCGTCAGCACGAAGAAGTCCACGTCGGGCTTCAACGGCGGCGCCATGTAGCCGAGCATCTGCACCGGCTTGCCCGCGAGCGCGCGGCTTTTCGTCGACAGTTCGAGGCCGCGCACCGTCTGCGCCTGATAGATCTCGGCGAAGGCGAGTGCGTCGGCCCGGGCGCCGCGTGCCATCCACAGGGCCGCGCCGCAGAGCGCACCGCTGCACAATCGAAGCAGACTGCGGCGATTCATCCCGCGGCGCTCACAGGGGTCACTGCGCCGCCGGTGCCGGCGCCTTGCTGCCGGCGCTGGCCGGAGTGACCACGGGCTTCTTCGCCGCCACTGCGGTCTGGCCCAGCCCGAGTGCCGAGGCCATCACGCGAAAGACCTCGACGTTCTCCATGAATCCGTGGAACTCCTCGCTGCCCGGGCCCATCGCCGTGACCAGCGCGTCGTCGGCCGTGTGCGTGCCCGAATCGGCGGAGCGGGGCAGATTGCCAATGCGCAGCATCGCGCCCGGAGCATTGCGGTACTGCTCGCTGGCGCCGTAGACATCGCCCTTCTTCACCGCCGGCACGTTCGGGTCTTCGAGGTGCGGGCGGAAAGTTTCGTAGTGGTCGGGGAAGTTGCCGTAGAACATCGCCAGCCGCCGGGTGACGTCGACGCTGGGCGGGTAGCCGTCCCGGTCGGGTTCGGGGTAGTTGGGAAATCCGGCCTCGGCGTAGACGCCCAGCTTGTCGCGCATCTCGGGACCGGGCTTGCCGTCGTCGACGGTGCCGACGATCGACACGCCGTGCGTGTGGTCGGGCGTGACGATGATCAGCGTGTCGTTGCGCTTCGCCGCAAAATCCTTCGCCACCTGCACCGCGTTGGACAGCATGATGGTGTCGTACACGCTGCGCTCCCAGTCGAGCGGATGGTTGTACTTGTCGATGAGCCCCGCCTCGACCATCAGCACGAAGCCGTCGCGGTTGCGCGACAGGACCTGGAGCGCCGCGCGCGTCATGTCGGCGAGATCCGGCTGCTCCGGGAACTTGCCGACGGTCCCTTTCTTCAGCACGCGCCGGTCGAGCGCGCCATCCATGTTGTCGAGATGGAACAGTCCGAGGAGCCGGGTCGCGCCGGGCTCCGCCGCAGCCGCCTTCATCTCCGCGTCGGTCGTCGCGAACCTGAAGCCGGTGCGCTGGAAGAGGGTGATGTAGTCGTTGGCGTCCTTGCGCTTGGATCCCGGCGTCGATTGTGGCAGGAACCACGCCGAGCCGCCGCCCATGATCACGTCGGCGCCCGACAGGAACAGCTGCTCGGCGATCACGTCCTTGTCGGCACGCCGCCGCGTATGCGCCACCATCCCGGCGGGCGTCGCATCCTCGACCTCGGCGTCGGTGACGATGCCGACCGCCATCTTCGTCCGCCGCTTGACGACCTCGGTGATGGTCTCCACCCTCGGGTGCGCGAGGTTGTCCTTGGCGCGCGACACGTAGACGCCCAGCGCGTTGACGCTCGATTTGTGCCCCGTCGTGTACGCGCTCATGGCGTTGGCGCTGTCGGTGATGATGGAATCGACGCCGGAGGTTCCCAGGAGCGCCATGTGCGGCATGTCGTCGAACGCCAGCTGCCCGTAATACTTTCCTTCCCGCATGCCCTTGGACAGCAGGCGCGCCGCGGTGCGGTTGGCGCCGCTCAGCCCGTCGCCGACGAACAGGATCACGTTTTTCGCTCGCCGCGGGCCGGTGCCGTAGACGTCCCAGACCACCTTCTGCGTCGACTTGCCGTCGCTCGCCTCGACCAGATAGCGGCCCGGGATCTCGACCGACACATCGCGCAGGACGACCGACGAGCCATCGCTGCCGCCCTCACTCTCGATGTACTGGGGCTTGCGGGCGAGCAGCGTCGACGCGTCGACGCCGTTGACCGTGATGCGGATGGCGTCCGCGGGAACCCTGCCGTCGAACTCGACCTTGAAGTCGAACCGGCTGCCGGCAAGAAAGTGCGCGCGGTCAATCGGGTAGATCGCTGCGGCAGCGGCCGACGCAGCGCACAGCAGGCCGAGCAGCGGCGGCACAAGGCGGGTAGCACGGAGCAGGCGATTCATCGCGGATCCTCGGGCAGTGTCGATCGGGCGTCCACGGCCCCGTGGCGGAGCCGGTCAACACGATCGAGC
>CAIWHR010000125.1 GCA_903912485.1 uncultured beta proteobacterium
CAAAAATCCCTCTCTGCGCTCATGGTCATGCCGGAGTTCTACATCGTACACCCCGATGGAGGCCGCGGGCTGTCTATCTTCCGTTCTGAAGCGGCATCTGTGGGATGTTCTGGGGCGACGACGAGGCATGGTTGCTCGGCTTGGGAACCGTGCTTCCCGGCGTGAATTTTGAAGGGCATGAACGGCTGGAACCGGCCGGCTCCTGACCCGTAAATCTGAACGGTCGCTGCCACGAACCTCGCAGCCGTTGGCTGCAGCACCGACAAGTATCCAACCCTTGGGAGTGCCCGTGACGCCGGCGGTGCCGAGCCTTGCAACTGGGGGCGAAGCCGGGACTCGGCACCTAGCAAGGGGTTGGCAGGACCGAGGAGTTCGGCGCGTCCTTGGCCGTTCTACGGCGCCGGGGGCACTTCGTAGGTTTCTCGGCGCCTCGGCGGCCGTCGGTCAGGTGGTTCACTGACTTGCTCTGTTTCGTTTTGTTTCGATCTGAATTTGGATTTTTGAAAAAGTGGATGTGCACAGAGATACTCTTCTCTTCGTACTGAAGTGGGCCGGCGAGACACAACTCGGCGGCACCGCCCGGATGAAAGACCGTATACTTATACGGTATGAACGACCGCCGAGCCCGATTCGTCGCTGAGTACGCCGTCGATCTGAACGGCGCCGCCGCTGCTGCCCGGGCCGGGTATTCGCCCGGATCTGCCAAGGTAACTGCCAGCCGGTTGTTATCTGACGCTAACGTCAGGCAACTTCTTCTATCTAACCAGGCCGAGACCGCCCGGCGCCTGGAGCTGGATAAGGAAAAGGTCCTGTGCGGGCTGCTCGAAGCCGTCGACGTCGCTCGGGCGCAGGGCGACCCGGGGGCGATGGTCCGCGCCTGGGCCGAGGTAGCTCGGCTGCTCGGCTACTTCGCCGCCGAGAAGGCGCTGAAGGTCGACGTCAACATCACGGCCAAGCGCGTGTTCGAGCAGATGGAGACCTTGTCCGACGACGCGCTGCTGGAGATCGTGGCGGGCAGCGGCCAGAGTTCGTAGCCGCCGTCCAACCTGTCTAACCTGTCTAACCTTTTCAGTAGGCTGAAACAAAATAATCTGTCTCGGGGGCGCTCCCCCACGCCACTCCGGTAGCGCCCCGCTTTCCCGCCGTGCGCGCGAGCCAGCGAAAAAGGTCGGAGAGGTTGGACTGGTTGGACGCGCGCCCCCCGTCCTACGACCAGTCTCGCCCTGGCATGCCCGCGATCTTTTCGAAGTGAGCGCGGCATTGATCTAGCGGCGGGAACAGGTAGTGGTTCACGCGCGACGGCACGCCCCCCGTCGTGTACAGCGGAAAGGCCTTGGAGTCTTTCGGCCATCCCGGCGGGAGAAGCTTTCGAAGGGCGGCCCCCAGCTCAGTCTCGGTGGATCGTCTGGCGACGCCGGTCTTCTGCAGCGACTGAACGTAGATGTTGTGCACGACGAACCTGGGCACCTGCGTCCAGGGGAACGTCAGTGTGGCCACGCCGTTTTGCCCCGGCAGAGCCACCCACTCGCCAGCCTCAAGCATGTCAAGCCACCAACGCTCGATAGGGCTTAGCGACAGGAGCTTCTGCTCCTTGAGGGCGTCGGTGTTGGGCACCTTGCGGATGTCGAACCGGCGCAAGTCGCGGTGCAGCAGGTCGTAAAGCATCGCCTCGCGCCCGACGCCGTCGATCTCCTTCTGGAGTTCGCCGAAATACGTGGCGTCCTGCTGCCGAACGTCGGATACGGCGAGTACGCAGAAGCGACGTTCGTCGAGCCCGGCGGGAACGACCCAATCATTGTTCGACGCCATGATTATCTTGAGCCGGTTCGGAACCTGCTCCGCATCGAAACCCTTGCGCTCCAACATGATCGTGGGCTCGGTGATGTACGCCTTGAGTGTCGACTCGCCTTGCTTGTCCCCGGCCCAGAAAGCCTCATCGGCAAACAGCAGGATGCAGTCTGCGAGATGCGCGTTGAACTGTCCGCTGACGTGCTTCGCGTGAGTGACATGCCGGAAGTGCAGGCCGAACAGACTTCCGACTGTCCGCGCGAACATGCCTTTGCCAGCACCGCGGCCGCCACGAAGGACGAGCGCAACCTCCACCGGTCTGTCCGGGTGCTGCACGCAGTAGGCAAGCCATCCGAGCACATACCGGTAGAGCCGCAGGCTCCCGCCGCAGATGACGAAGAGGATGTGCCAGCGCATCCGCCTCCACTCTCCCTTGGCAGGCTGCACCGCGAACCCCCTCCACCGGTTGTAATAACCGGGGACGTCTTCATTGGGTGCAAGGACTACGCCGTCGTATTCGCGGCGAGCGGGATGCTCTAACCAGACCTTGGCAAGGCTGACTTGCTTGACGTCCCCATTCGCCGTCTGCACCAGATGAAATCTGTTGCCAAGCAAAAGGCGAAAGGCCTCCGGCTTCATTGGTATCAGCATCGGGTAACCGAAGTTCGGGTCAGCGCGCTTGCGGAAGATCGCCATCTGTGCGCCGATCGGCGCGACGAAGAACTCCTCGTTCATCTCGGCAATGTGCGGCGGCCCGACCCTGTCGTGCCATCCTGCCTGCTTCGCCAGGTGGAACACCGTGCCAAGGGTAACAACGTCTTCTTCTCCGGGCTCGCGACGCTTGAACGACTCCCACTCGTCGACAGCGTCGTCATGGCTGAACTTCGCCGGTGACTTCGCCGACCAGTCGAGCCAGGCCTGACGTCCGGCGTCGCCGAGGTCATGCTTGATCGCCAAACCGACCTTCACCCAGATCTCACGGTCGTCATGATCAAGGTGTTCAAGCGCAGATGCGAGACGCTTCAGTGTTGCCGCCACGTGCTCCGCCGACGCCGACGGTGACGCCGACGGTGAAGGTGACGGCGGTTGCTCCGGCTTCGACGCCGCCCGAGGCCGTGCGACCGTCAGCGGATCGAACAAGGTCCCGACTTGATGGAAGCAACGGAACTCGCCCTCGGCGTCACGCGGACAGGCCGGTGTGTACCACACTTGGGCCGCCACGCCGCACCGCGGGTCAAGGTCGTTGTCGAACAACGCCTGGAAATGTTCATGAACAGCCTGATGGTGTTCGATGCCCACAGGCTCCCGGTAAGGGATGAACACGCGCCAGCGCTCCTTGCCGGGGCGATGGCTGTAGCTGGTGTACGCGACGTAGGTGATCCCGGCCAGCTTCTCGCGAATGATCTGTTCGGTCGTCTTGCCCGTATCGAAGTCGAGCGCGAAGCCACTGACGCTGACCACGTCCTTCTGTTCGCGCGTGTTTGGCCCGCGAAACTGGGCAATGCAGAAGTACCGTCCGTTCTTCTCCTCGCCCTTCCGGCGCTTCTCCTCCGGAATGTCGTCACGAAGCGCGTGATACTCCGCGCTCGACAGCTTCCCGCGCCGTGTATCCGGGCGCGAGAAGTCGTCGAACAACTCACGCAGCGGCACCGTCTTCGGGTTCGGATTCGTGTCGCGGTTGCTCTTCCCGAAGCAGGCGGTGACCGGGTGGGTAAGCAATTCCTGCGCGCCCCCGGGTACGAGCACCAGACAAACCGGCTGCCGCTGTGCTACAGAGGGCGACCCCATTTCGCACAGGTCACGCATCGGATACGCTGCCACATCGATCTTAGTGTTCATGGGTGCGCCTCCGCGTCACTTTGCGGTCATCGGCGCGCTGCGCAGCCCTGTATTTGCGCACGAGGTCATCCCCGTCGATGGGCTTGGAAGCCGCGGTAACGCAGCTGACAATAGTGCAATCCGGCCAGACTATGACATCGAACCGATCGCCCGCCGCTTCCGCGCAACGCCGTGCGTCTTCTACCAGCGGGATAGAACTCGGATGCACGAGCAGCTCCATCGCTAGCTCCGGCAGAATCCGGAACTGGCTCCGAATCTGTTTCTCAGTGAGGAATGGCGGGCGCTTAGTCATCTTGCGCCCCCCCTTGCTGATCGACCCACGCAAAGAACGCGGCTTCGTCGATGAGAACGCGGCGACCGCAGCGGCGCACAACGGCAACGAAACCATTCTCCCGAGCATGAAAGATCAGGTGCCGAAGCCCTGCCTGCGAGGGCCAAGGATGGAACCTTGGCCAGTCCGGGACTGTGATCAAACGGGTTGTTTCGCTAGCTTGCATGGATTGCTCCTTCGGTTTGCACGAAACGACGGGATATCGTTCGGCATCCCCGATTGAAAGCCAGGCATGCGGGCGAGTGCAGACGACAACAGGCGAGGCGGGAGTCGGAATTCGCTTTCAACTCAACTGCTCGGAGCATCCAAAACAGGCGCGCCTGATTCGCCTGGGCGACAAAAAGAAGCCGTGGCAGCAGGGCCGCCACGGCTCCATCGGCTCAGCCGTTTCTACCAGGTACGTCGGATGCGCCGGATGATAGTGCCGTCATCCATGCCGAGCCCAAGTCGGCGCTTCAGCCTCGCCGCTATCTCTTTCTTCGGCAGTGCTCGACCCACGCGCTCGGCCTTAAGTTCCGTGGCGATCCGTTCGGCCTGGGCCTGTAGCTCAGGGTCGTATTCAGACCTGCGCGTGCCACCGCTCCATTGTGGCGTACGCGATTGATGTCTTGACAAGCCTGCCGCGGCCAGCAGTTGGTCCTGGTTGACCATCGGGCAACCGACCTCCAGCGCCCAGAGGACGCCCTCCCGCAGCGTCGGCGTGTCAGGCAGTTGGCCACGTTCCACGGCTCGATCTAGCCGCCGCAGAATCCGCGCCCAGTCCTCCACCTCCGCCGGGTTATCAACCGGCTCCAGTTCGAAGGGCGTGCGACCCGAGAAGATCGCTGCCAGATCGGCGAGGGTAAGCGGCGCCGCGTCGCGCAGTGCCGCATAGTCCGCCTCCGACACTGCTTCCGGTCGACAACAACCGCTCTTAGGCGAGGCCACCGGCTTGCCAACCCGAACGACCGGCTTCACGATGAAGCCCATGAACTCATGCATGGCGGCGTACCCCTTCATTGGAACGCTCCAGAACCGACCGCAGATGCTCTGTCGACAGGTGTGAATAGCGCTTGGTCATCTGCAGCGTCTTGTGCCCGAGAATGGCGGCGATCTCCAACGTCGATGCGCCGCTCATGGCCAGGTACGAGGCCGCGCTATGGCGCAAGTCGTGAAACCGAAAGTCGGCCAGGCCGGCTCGCCGCCTAGCTGTCTCCCACGGCTTCGTCAGGTCCTTCGGCCTGATCACCTCGTTCGGCGTCCTGGGATCCTTCCTGCCGGGGAAGATGAGCGGTGTGTCCAGCCGCCGGACCTTGCTACGCGCATCCAGGACTTCATACGCGAGTGAGACCAATGGCACCGAGCGACGTGAGCCGTTCTTCGTCTGACGAAGCGTGACCTGTCGGCGCGGGAAGTCGATATCGCGCCATTCGAGGCCCAAAACTTCCCCCCGGCGCATGCCGGTGCACAGCGCCACCAGCACCGCCGCGTAGAGATCCGTGCTCGTCGAAGCCTTGCATGCGGCCAGCAACGCCTCGCGTTCTTCGTCTTGAAGGTAGCGGTCGCGACCGCGTGGTTCTCTGGGCTTGCGGACCCCGCGTACGGGGTTCACTTCCGCCCACTCCCAGTCGCCGATCGCAACGGTAAACACGTGCGACAGCGAGGCCATGTAGCGCACGACCGTCGCCGGTCCGCGTAGCTTGCCTTTGTGGGGTTTCAGCAGGTCATCCCGACACTGGGCGATCACAGCGCGCGTCACATTCGCCAGTGGCAGATGGCCGATATTTGCCCGCCACCACACGAGATGTCGCCGTTGAGAGCGCGCATTGCGCTTATCCGGTAGAACGTGCTCGGCGTAACGGTCGATCATGTCCGCCAACGCACGCCGCCGGTTCCCTTCCCCGGCAAAGTGAGCGTCATCGCGGATCTTGGCGCCGATTTCGGCAGCCCACCGCTCAGCGCGGGTGCGGTCGCTGTGGGTGGAGGAAAGCACGCGTCCGCGGAATTTCACGCGCACACGATACGACGGCTTCCCGCTCGCGCGGGTACGCTTTTCGATTAGTGCCATAAACTTCTCCTTCGACGCCCCGTCGGACTTGGTCCGAGCGGGGCAAGTCGTGAAATACCCGCGGCGAACCGCGAGTCGGAGGTCTACGGAATGAGCTGGATACATATGCTCGCTCGCCCGCAGGCCGACGTCATGTCGAGTTTCGTCACGTCGAAGTTTTGTGGGCTGCGAGCCATACCCCTAGAGCTCTGTCGAGTCGCCGACTCTCGCAAAGCACACCGGTGTTACCGGCTGGGGTCCCATGGGCTGGGATCACGTGCAGGTCTGCCTCCTGCTCCGCGTGCAACGGCAATCACGCCCGCTGCAGGCACTGCGTCCTCGAGTTCGGGTGTAGGCCGCGTTACTGCATGCGGTCCCATTCGGGTCCCAAGCGGGAGGATTCGACCTAGGAAAATGCCCCTAAGTCTTTGATTTCGTTGGCTCCCCGACCAGGGCTCGAACCTGGGACCTGCGGATTAACAGTCCGTCGCTCTACCAGCTGAGCTATCGGGGAAACGAAGCTGTCGATTATAGCGTTTCTGGCTGTTTGGGGTCAAACCTCCCTGCGATCCATGTGCGTCTGGACGCCCGCGGACGCATGCGGATGCGGCGACGTCACGATCGCGAAGTGCGGTGCCGCGAGCTTCAGGTAGTGGATCATCGACCAGAGCGTCAGCAGCGCGGCGATCCACAGCGCGGCGGTGCCGATGTACGGCGTGGGCACGCCGGGAATCAGCGGCTCGTGCAGCAGCAGCGCGATGATCGCCGTCATCTGCGCGACGGTCTTCACCTTGCCGATGAACGCGACGGCGACGCTCTTGCCCTGTCCGAGCTGCGCCATCCACTCGCGCAGCGCCGAGATTGCGATCTCGCGCCCGATGATGATCATCGCGAGGTAGCACTCGGCGCGGCCGAGCCACACCAGCATGATCAACGCGGCGGCGACCATGAGCTTGTCTGCGACCGGATCGAGGAAGGCGCCGAAAGCGCTCGTCTCGCCCCAGCGGCGCGCGAGGTAGCCGTCGAGCCAGTCGGTGATCGCAGCGATCGAGAAGATGGTCATCGCCGTCCAGTTCTTCGCCGCCGGCGACAGCCAGTCGTCGGGCAGGTAGTAGACGGCGACGAAGACCGGGATCAGCACGATCCGCAGCCAGGTCAACGCGGTGGGGATGTTCACGGGCATGGTTGAGCAGACGCGCTCCGCGGCGCGGATTGCCTTCGTCGGCAATGATTCTACCTCTCTCGCCGCGATTGCGCCGCCGGCACGCTAATGCAGTTCCGCGAAAATGCGCTCGGCCAGCGTGCGGCTGATCCCCGGAACGCAGGCGAGATCGTCGACGCTCGCGGCGTGCACGCCGCGAATGCCTCCGAAGTGGGCGAGCAGCGCCTGCCGCTTGCGGGCGCCGATGCCCGCGATCTCCTGCAGCGTCGACGTCGTGCGTGCCTTGGCGCGGCGCGCGCGATGGCCCTGGATGGCGAAGCGGTGCGCCTCGTCGCGAACCTGCTGCAGCAGGTGCAGGCCGGCATGGTCGGCCGGCAGATTGAGCGGCAGCGCGCGATCCGGGAACACGATGTCCTCGAGGCCCGGCTTGCGCTCCGGCCCCTTGGCGATGCCGATCAGCCGCGTGTCGTGCAGCCCCTGCTCCGCGAGCACCTCGGCGGCAAGCGCGACCTGACCCTTGCCGCCGTCGATCACCAGCAGGTCCGGCGCGGGGAACTCGCCGGAGACGATGCGTGCGCAGCGCCGCGTCAACGCCTCGCGCATCGCCGCATAGTCGTCGCCGCCCGCGGCCGGCGTGACGTTGAAGCGCCGATACTCGCCGGTCTGCATCCCCAGCCGGTCGTAGACCACGCACGACGCGACGGCACGCTCGCCCATCGTGTGCGACACGTCGAAGCACTCGATCCGCTGCGCCGACGCAGGCAGCCCGAGCGCCTGCTGCAGCGCGCCGAGGCGGTCGTCCTGCGTCGCCTTCTGCGCCAGCTTCTGCGCGATCGCGAACTGCGCGTTCTGCACGGCCATCGCCAGCCACACGCGGCGCTCGCCGCCGGGAACGGCGACGATCTGCACCTTCTGCCCCGCCTGCGCCGACAGCACGTCGGCCAGCGACCCGTCGACTTCGGCATCCGGCGCGACGATCGTCGACGGCACCGGCCGCTCGACGTAGTGCTGCGCGAGGAACGCCGCCACCACCTCGGGCAGGTGCGCCGCGTCCGCGTGCCGGGGAAAATGCGTGCGGTCGCCGACGTGCCGTCCGCCACGGATCATCACCACGTTGACCGCGACCAGACCCTGCTCGGCGGCCGCCGCGACGACGTCGACGTCGCCGGCGGTCGCGCTTTCGACGAACTGCCGCGACTGCAGCTGCTGCAGCCGCGTGACCTTGTCGCGCAGCCGCGCCGCGCGCTCGAACTCCAGCGCGGCGCTCGCCGCGTCCATCTGCGCCTTCAGCTGCGCCAGCACCTCGCCCGCCTTGCCCTGCAGGAACAGCACGGCAGCGTGCACGTCGTCGCGGTAATCGGTCTCGTCGATCCGCCCGACGCAGGGCGCGCTGCAGCGCTCGATCTGGTGCAGCATGCACGGCCGCGAGCGGTTGGCGAACACCGAATTCTCGCAGGTGCGCAGCTGGAACACCTTCTGCAGCAGCGCCATCCCTTCGCGCACGGCGCCGGCGTTCGGAAACGGGCCGAAGTAGCGGTTCGACCGGTCGAGCTTGCCGCGATGAAAGCGCAGCTGCGGAAACGCCTCGCCGGTGAGGCAGACGTACGGGTAGCTCTTGTCGTCGCGGAACAGGATGTTGTAGCGCGGCTCGAGCGCCTTGATCAGGTTGTTCTCGAGCAGCAGCGCTTCGGCTTCGGACCGCGTGACGGTGGTCTCCACCTTGGCCACCTGCGCGATCATCAGCGTGATCCGCGACTCGTGGACGCTCTTCTGGAAATAGCTCGCGACGCGCTTCTTCAGGTCGCGCGCCTTGCCGACGTAGAGCGTCGCCCCGCCGGCGTCCTGCATCCTGTAGACGCCGGGCCGGTGCGGCAGCGACGCGACCAGCTCGCGCGCGTCGAATGCCGGCGCCTTGTCCGCAGGCGCGGCTTCGTGACTCGCGGGCGCGTCCATGACCGGGCAAAGGGCCGCGGCAGCGCTACCCGGCGCCCGGCGCGGCGCGGCCGCTGCGCCCGAGGTGGCGGGCGACCGCGTCGAACACGGCGTCGAACATCGCGGGCGTCAGCCGACGCGTGTTGGTGTTGTAGCGGCTGCAGTGGTAGCTGTCGAACAGCGCGACGCCGCGGTCGACGTCGTGCCGCGCGCCGTGCGCGAACGCCCCCGTCCGGCGGCCGAGCGCGCGCAGCGTCGCGTCGTGCGCGATCCGCCCCAGCGCGACGATCGCGCCGCCCGCGGGCAGCGTCGCGAGGTCCGCCGCGAGGTAGTCGTTGCACGTCCGGATCTCGGCCGGAGCCGGCTTGTTGGCCGGCGGCAGGCACTTGACCGCGTTGGTGATGCGGCAGCCGCGCAGCACGAGGCCGTCGCCGCGCGACGATCCCTGCGGCTGCGACGCCCAGCCGTAGGCGTGCAGCGTCGCGTAGAGCAGGATGCCCGCGTGGTCGCCGGTGAACGGGCGCCCGGTCGCGTTGGCGCCGTGCATGCCCGGCGCGAGGCCGACGACGACCAGCGTCGCACCGTCGTCGCCGAACGGCGCGACGGGGCGGCAGAAGTACGACGGATGCGCCTGCCGCACCCCGTCCAGGAACGCGGCCAGCCGCTCGCAGCGGCGGCAGGCCTCGTCGTAAACGGGCAAGGCGCGCGGTTCTGGCAGAATGGCGAACGTTTCCGTGGCGGTTGACATGGGGGGGCGCGCAAATCCTAGCACGCTCCCTGCCCTGTCGCCGACCCGGTTCCTGGTCCCCTGCTGCCATGCTGCCCCCCGAATCCCGCATCGAAGTCCGGTCCCGCCTGCCCGTCCCCGCCGGCGGCAAGAACAACGGCAAGAGCAACGGCAACGGCGGCAAGCCGCCGCTGCTGTTCGTCCACGGCGGCTACTGCGACGGCTGGTGCTGGGAGCCGCATTTCCTGCCCTGGTTCGCCAGCCAGGGCCACGCCGCGTACGCGCTGTCGCTGCGGGGCCACGGCGACTCGGGCGGCCACGACAGCCTGTTCGTCGCCGGGCTCGACGACTACGCTGCCGACGTCGAGCGCGTGATGGCGCAGCTTCCCGTCGCTCCCGTCCTGATCGGGCACTCGATGGGCGCCGCCGTCGTCGAGCGCCTGCTCGCCACGCGCCCGCTGCGCGCCGTCGCGCTGATCGCACCCGTTCCCCCGGCGGGCCTGCTGACGCTGGCGGCACGGCTGGCGATGGAGCGCCCGGACTACCTCGTGCACATGGGGCAGCTCGATCCCGCCCGGCTTTCGGCCAAGGTGCTGGGGGCGCTGCAGCAGTTCTATTTCAGCGACGACGTCGCGCCCGCGATCCTCGCCGAAGCCGGCCGCCACCTCGGCGCCGAATCGCCGCGGGCGCTGCTCGACCTGTCGCTGCGGCTGCACTGGCAACTGCCGGAGCGCAGCGACGTCCCGGTGCTGGTGATGGGCGCGGAGGGCGACCGGATCTGCACGCCGAACGAGGTGCACGCGACGGCGCGCCACCACGATGTCGAACCGGTGATCGTTCCCGGCCTCGCGCACATGATGATGCTGGAGCGACAATGGGAGCGCGCCGCGCGCGCGCTGTCGGCGTGGCTCGCGGCGCTTTGAATTCCTGCCCCCCTGCGAGGACGACGATGCCAGCACCGCCAGCAGCCTCCCCCGCCGCGCCGATCGTCGACGACATCGCGGGCCTGCGCCGGATCCTGGCGCGATCGCAGGTCATCGCCGTCGTCGGACTGTCCGCGCAGTGGCACCGCCCGAGCTACTTCGCGGCGAAGTACATGCAGGATCACGGCTACCGGATCGTCCCGGTCAACCCGAACTACGCCGAGGTCCTCGGTGAGAAGTGCTATCCCAGCGTCGCCGCGATTCCCGAAGCGGTCGACATCGTCGACTGCTTTCGCAAGCCCGACGACATCGTTCCCATCGCGCGCGAGGCCGTCGCCAAGGGCGCCAGGGTGCTGTGGCTGCAGCTCGGCATACGCAACGGCGAAGCGGAACGCATCGCCGCCGACGCCGGCCTCGACGTGGTCGTCGACCGCTGCGTCAAGATCGAGCACGCGCGCATCCTCGGCGGGCTCAACTTCGCCGGCGTGAACACCGGCGTCATCTCCGCCCGGCGCGCCGGTTCGTAATCCGGATACCACCTTCCCTACTCCCATGGCTGATCACACCTTCGGCTTCGACACGCTGTGCCTGCACGCGGGACAGATCCCCGACGCGGCGACCGGCGCGCGCGCGGTGCCCATCTACCAGACGACGTCGTTCGTCTTCGACAGCGCCGACCACGCAGCGAGCCTGTTCAACCTGCAGACCTTCGGCAACGTCTATTCGCGGATATCCAATCCGACCGTCGCCGTGCTCGAAGAGCGCATCGCCGCGCTGGAAGGCGGCCGCGCGGCGCTGGCCGCGGCCACCGGCATGGCGGCGCAGACGCTGGCGCTGCTCACGCTGTGCCGCGCGGGCGACCACATCGTCGCGGCGCGCACGCTCTACGGCGGCACCTACTCGCAGCTGGCGGTGACCTTCGCGCAGTTCGGCATCGAGGCGAGCTTCGTCGACGCCGACGATCCCGAAGCTTTCCGGCGCGCGCTGAAGCCCAACACCAGGGCGGTCTACGCGGAGACCATCGGCAACCCGCAACTCAACGTCTGCGACATCGCCGCGCTGGCCGCGATCGCGCACGGCGCCGGCGTGCCGCTGGTCATCGACAACACGCTCGCGTCGCCGTACCTGTGCCGCCCGATCGAGCACGGCGCCGACATCGTGATCCACTCGGTGACCAAGTACCTCGGCGGGCACGGCACGACGATGGGCGGCGTCGTCGTCGAGTCCGGCAGGTTCCCCTGGGACAACGGCAACTTCCCGCAGATGACCGAGCCGTCGCGCGGCTACCACGGCGTCCGCTTCTTCGAGACCTTCGGCGACTTCGCGTTCACGATGAAGGCGCGGATGGAGACAATGCGCACGCTCGGTCCCACGCTCGCGCCGTTCAGCGCGTTCGTGCTGCTGCAGGGCATCGAGACGCTGCACCTGCGCATGCCGCGGCACTGCGAATCGGCGCTCACCGTCGCGCGCCATCTCGCCGCGCATCCGCTGGTCGACTGGGTGCGCTACCCGATGCTCGAGGGCGACCGCTACCGCGACGCGGCGCAGCGGTACCTGCCGCGCGGCGCCGGAGGCATCGTCACTTTCGGCATCGGCAGCGGCAAGGTCAGCGGCGCGCGCGCCGGCGAGCGCTTCGTCGAGGCGGTGCAGTTCCTGAGCCACCTCGCCAACGTCGGCGACGCCAAGACGCTGGTGATCCACCCCGCGTCGACGACGCACCGGCAGCTCTCCGAGGACGAGCAGCGCGCCGCCGGCGTGACGCCCGAAATGATCCGCCTTTCGGTCGGGCTCGAAACGGCGGACGACATCCTGTGGGACCTGGACCAGGCGCTGGAGCGATCGCAGCAATGATGAAATATCCCGGAATTCCGTGGCCGTGGGTCGGCCTGGCGATGACGCTGGCGCTGCTGGGCCAGGAAGCGCTGTTCGCCTGGCTGGGCGCCAACCCGTCGCTGGCGCAGACGAGCTACCGGATGCTGGTGATGACCATCGGCGCGACCTCGCTGGCGCTGATCCTGCTGCCGCCGCGCCGACCCGCGTACATCCTGGGATTCCTGGTCTGCGCGGGCCTGATGGGCTGGGCGCTGTGGCTGCAGTACGGTCTCGGCCTCGAGCCGTGCCCGCTGTGCGCGCTGCAGCGGATGGCGGTGATCGCGATCGGCGTCGTCTTCCTGCTGGCCGGACTGCACAACCCCGGGCGCACCGGCGCGGCGGTGTACGCCGCGCTCACGTTCGTCATCGGCGGGTTCGGCATCGCCACCGCGATGCGCCACGTGTGGATCCAGTCGCTGCCCAAGGGCGACGTCCCGGCCTGCGGGATGGGCCTCAACTACATGCTGGAGACGCTGCCGCTGACCGACGTGCTGACCAGGGTGTTCAAGGGCAGCGGCGAGTGCGCCGAGACCGCGTGGGTCTTCCTCGGGCTGGCGATCCCGTCGTGGACTCTGGTGTTCTTCGTCGCGATGATCGCTGCCGCCTTCGCGCTGATCCGACGGGAACGCTAGCGATTCGGCTGCCCCGGGTTTCGCCTGTTCTGGCCGGGGGCTCGCGATCGCCGTCGGTGGCGGCGAAACCCGGGCTACGCGACTGGCGACGCTATTTCGGCGCCATCCGGATTGCGCCGTCGAGGCGGATCACCTCGCCGTTCAGCATCACGTTGCCGATGATCTCGCGCACCAGCGACGCGAACTCGGGGGGGCGACCCAGCCGCGGCGGGAACGGCACCATCTTGCCCAGCGACGCGGCGACCTCGGGCGGCACCTGCCCCATCATCGGCGTCTCGAAGATGCCCGGTGCGATCGTCATCACGCGAATGCCGTGGCGGGCGAGTTCGCGGGCGATGGGCAGCGTCATGCCGACGATCCCCGCCTTCGACGCCGCGTAGGCGGCCTGGCCGATCTGGCCGTCGAACGCGGCGACCGACGCCGTGCAGACGATCACGCCGCGCTCGCCCTCGTCGTTGGGCGCGCCCTTGGCCATCGCGTCGGCGGCGAGCCGGATCATGTTGAA
>CAIWHR010000126.1 GCA_903912485.1 uncultured beta proteobacterium
GCGGGGCCTCGCCGGCGGCGTGCTGGCCGCGACGGTGGCGGCGCTGGAAGCGCTCGGCGCGCGCAGAGCCGACCTGTGCGCGTGGCTGGGACCCGCGATCGGGCCGCGCGCCTTCGAAGTGGGCGGCGACGTCCGCGACACGTTCGAGGCGGTCGATCCCGGCTCGGCGGCGGCGTGTTTCGTGCCGCAGCGCGACGGCAGGTGGCTCGCCGACCTGCCCGGGCTCGCGCGAAGGCGGCTGGCCGCGGCCGGCGTGCGCGACCTGCGCGGCGGCGACCAATGCACGTGGTCCGACGCGTCCCGTTTCTACTCGTATCGACGCGACCGCGCGACCGGGCGACTGGCGACGCTGGTGTGGCGGGCGACGGCAGGCGACGCGGCAAAGCTATAATGCGCAGCGCAGGCGTCGGCAACCACGACCGGTCGCGCGCCGCCCCGTCCCCGCCATCCGCTCCCTCCCCGACGCCCCCTTTGTCCACGCTTGCCTACATTGTCGCTGCCAGCCTCGCCGGCGGCGTGCTGTCGATCGTCGCGGCGGCAGGGACGCTGACGCTGCATCGTTCGTGGATCTCGAAGCTCGTCAGCTTCGCCGTGGGCGCGCTGCTCGGCGCGGTGTTTCTCGAACTGCTGCCGCACGCGCTCGAGACCGGCGCCGCGGAAAGTGTGATGATCACCGTGCTCGCCGGACTGCTGGCGTTCTTCCTGCTCGAGAAGCTGGTGCTGTGGCGGCACAGCCACGGCCACGGCGAAGGCGACGACGCCGGGCGCGACGGCGAACACGATCGCGCGCCTGCCGCCGACGCGCACGACCACGGCGCGGCGGAGGCCGGCGACCACGGCCGTTCGGGGCTGATGATCCTGATCGGCAACAGCGTCCACAACCTGTGCGACGGCATCGTGATCGCCGCGGCGTTTCTCGCCGACACCACGCTCGGCGCCGCCGCCACGGTGGCGATCGTCTCGCACGCGATCCCGCAGCAGGTCGGCGACTTCGCCGTGCTGCTCCACTCGGGCTACACCCGGCGCCGGGCGTTCGCGTTCAATCTCGCCACCGGCGCGGCGACGCTCGTCGGCGGGCTCGCCGGCTACTTCGCGCTGTCCGACATGGAGCAGATGCTGCCGACGGTGCTCGCCATCGCCGCGGCGAGCCTGCTCTACGTGGCGGTCGCCGACCTCATTCCCAGCCTGCACCGCCGGCCGGAGCCCGTCGAAACGCTGAAGCAGCTGGCGCTGATCGGCCTCGGCATCGGCGTGATCGCCGCCGCGCACCTCTTCCTCAAGCACTGACCGATGACCCCCACCCCAATCGATCCGCAGGCGCTCGCAGCGCTCAACGCCACGTTCGCGCAACGCTGGCAGTCGCTGTGGTCGGCCGTCCAGTCCGCATCGCTGCAGCCGCCGGGCGCCGCACCCGGCGACGGCCGGCCCGCGCGCCTCGCCGCCGTCATCGAAGCGGCACCGGGCGACCGCCGCTTCGCGGGCAGCGACTGGGACGAACTCCCGTATTTCTCGCTGATGAAGCAGAGCTACCTGCTCGCCAGCGAGTACGCGCAGCAGCTCGCGGCGCTGGCGCCGATGCCCGAGCACGAACGCCGGCGCATCGCCTTTTTCACGCGGCAGGCGATCGACGCGCTGGCGCCGACCAATTTTCCGGCGACCAACCCCGAGGCGATCCGGAAGGCGCTGGCGACCGACGGCGCCAGCCTCGCGCAGGGTCTCGCCAACTTCGTCGACGACGCCCGGAAGGGCCGCATCTCGATGACCGACGAGCGCGGATTCGCGGTGGGGACCAACATCGCGGCGACGCCGGGGCAGGTCGTCTACCGCAACGACCTCATCGAGCTGATCCAGTACGCGCCGACGACGGCAGAGGTGCGTCGCCTTCCGCTGGTCATCGTGCCGCCGTGCATCAACAAGTACTACATCCTCGACCTGCAGCCGGGCAACTCGTTCGTCCGGCACGCCGTCGCCGAGGGCCACACGGTGTTCATGATCTCCTGGCGCAACGTCCCCGCCGAACTGGGCGGGCTGGGCTGGGAGGACTACCTGGAAAGCGGTGCGCTGACCGCGATTCGCGTCGCGCGCGAGATCACGGGCAGCGCGCGCGTCAACGCGCTGGGCTTCTGCGTCGGCGGGACGCTGCTCGCGTCCACGCTGGCGGTGCTCGCCGCCCGCCGCGA
>CAIWHR010000127.1 GCA_903912485.1 uncultured beta proteobacterium
GGCAGGGCCCGTGGGCGCGAACCCCGGGCTACGCGCCCCCGAACGACCGCCGCCAGCCGCAAGCGCACGCCGCGCGTAGCCCGGGGCAGGCATACCCGTGGCCACGCCGCCCCGGGTTTCGCGAGTCGCGGTCAGGGGCTGGCGGCAGGGCCCGTGGGCGCGAACCCCGGGCTACGCGCCGAATCGGTAGAATCGGTAGCCCGGCGTGCGCGCGAGCCCGCCGGCAGGTCAGTGGTGGTGATGCCCCTCGGGGCCGTGCGCGTGGCCGTGCTGCACTTCCTCGGCGGTCGCCGGACGGACGTCGAGGACCCGGCACTCGAACCGCACGCGCTTGCCCGCCCACGCGTGATTGCCGTCGAGGACGACCTTCCCTTCGGCGATGTCGGTCACCGTGAACACGACGCCCTCGCCCTCACCGTCGTCGCCGACCTGCGCCTCGAACATCATGCCCTTTTCGACGTCGGGCGGCAGGCGGTCCAGCGCTTCGATCTTGACCAGTTCCGGGTCGTATTCGCCGAACGCGTCGGCGGGCTCGAGCGTCACCGAGACGGCCTCTCCGGCCTTCTTGTGCACTAGCGACTCCTCGAGCTTGGGCGGCATCCCCGAGAATCCTCCGTGCAGGTAGACGATCGGCTCGTCGGCGGATTCGAGCAGCGTGTTGTCGGCGTCATAGAGGTCGAAGGTCATGGTGACGACCGTGTTGGCAAAGATGTGCATCAGGGGTCTCGACACGGGAATGGAAGGGGGAGGCGCGCGCCGGACGCCCAGGGCCGGCCCCGGGCACGCCGGCGCATTGTAGCGCAGGCCATGCCCTATAATCGAACGATGACACGACAAATCGAGGCACCGGCCACCCCCGCGGCGACGACGGCGACGCTGCTGGGCGGCCGCACGGTCGCCGCATTCCTCAAGGGGTTCTGGCACAAGGACGCGCTGCTGGTCAGGGATGCGGTGCCCGGCTTCGCGGGACTCCTGGACCGCGCCGGCCTGATGGCTCTGGCCGAGCGCGACGACGTCGAATCGCGGCTCCTCGTGCGCGAGGGCGGGCGCTGGACGTTCACGCACGGACCTTTCTCGCGCCGCGACTGGAAGGCGCTGCCGGCGCGCAACTGGACGCTGCTGGTGCAGGGCGTCAACCTGCACTCGAAAGAGGCCGACGCGCTGATGCGCCGTTTTTCGTTCCTGCCCTACGCGCGGCTCGACGACCTGATGGTGAGCTACGCCGCGCCCGGCGGCGGCGTCGGGCCGCACTTCGATTCCTACGACGTCTTCCTGCTGCAGGGCAGCGGGCGCCGGCGCTGGAAATACGGCCGCCAGGACGACCAGGCGCTCAAGCCCGGGCTGCCGGTCAGGATCCTGCAGCGCTTCGTGCCCGAGCACGACGAGATTCTCGGCCCCGGCGACATGCTCTACCTGCCGCCGCAGTACGCGCACGACGGCGTCGCGGTCACCGAGTGCACGACCTGGTCGATCGGGTTCCGCGCGGCGAGTTCGAACGACATGGCGACGTCGTTCGTCGACTTCCTGCGCGACGAAATCGAGCTTCCCGGCCGCTATGCCGACCCCGACCTCGCGCCGACGCGCACGCCGGCGCGGATCGGTGCCGCGATGCAGCGCCAGTGCGCGCAGACGCTGAAAGCCATCCGCTGGGACGCCGCCACCGTCGCGCGCTTCCTCGGCTGCTGGCTGTCGGAGCCGAAGCCGCAGGTCTTCTTCGAGCCGCCCGAGCGGCCCCGTTCGCGCGCGGCCTTCGCCGCGGCGGCGGCGAAACACGGCGTGCGCCTGAGCCCGCGCACGCAACTGCTGTACGACGACCGCCACCTGTTCGTCAACGGCGCGGCGCTGCCCTGGCCCGCTTCCGGCGCCACGCTGCTCGCCCGCCTCGCCGACGCGCGCGCGCTCGCGCCGCGCGACGCGGCAGCGCTGCCGCCACCGGTCGCGGCGCTGCTCTACGACTGGTATCGCGATGGGTTCCTCCACCCCGACAGCGACTGACGCCGCCGCTCCCGCTGCGCCGCGCGAGGAGATTCTCGACACGATCGCCGCGCAGATCGCCGCGATCGACGAACTGATCGGCGTCGCCCGGCACTCGGTCCGCGTCTTCGACCTCGATCTCTCGGACACGGGGTGGAACCAGCCTGCCCGCATCGAACGGCTCGCTGCCTTCCTGCGGCGGTCGCGCCTGGCGCGGCTGGAGATCATCGTGCACGACACGCGCTACGTCGAGAGCCGGTGCGCGCGGCTGGTCGCGCTGATGCGGCTCTTCGGCGAGGCCGTCACCATCCGGCGAACGGGCCCCGACGCGCGCGGCGCGATGGACCCCCTCGTCATCGTCGACGGGCAGCACTACCTGCATCGCTTCCACGTCGAGCAGCCGCGCGCGGCGCTGGGAATCGTCCAGCCGCAGCTGGCGCAGCCGCTGATCCGGCGCTTCGACGAGATCTGGGCCGGCGGCGAGCCGGGGGTCCAGGGGTCGGTGCTGGGACTTTGACCGCGGCGTCCGCTCCCCGTCGCCACGATTGCCGCAGTGCACAATCGCCTTGAATCGCTTGGAGATTGTGCTATAATTTTGGGTGTTCGGTCGCAACGCTGTCGCGCATGCGTTGCCGTGGACACGCCGGCAATCGCGGTGGCCGATAGCGCAAAACCTCTTTTCTCCAAACCAGTCTAAGGGAACGTCAAATGAACAAGTCACTCTTCCTCGTCGCCGCTCTGGCGCTTGCCGTCACCGCCTGCGGCGAAAAGCCGGCCCCGGCCCCCGCGCCTGCGCCCGCTCCGGCACCTGCCGCCGCCCCGGCACCGGCCCCGGCGCCCGCTCCTGCCGCCGAACCAGCGAAGGATGCCGGCGCGCCTGCCGCCGCCGGCGCCCCGGCTGCTGCTGCCCCGGCCGCCGCACCCGCTGCTGCCCCGGCCGCGGAACCCGCGAAGGACGCCGCGAAGAAATAAGTCGGTCCCGCCGACGTGAAAAAAGCCGACCTTCGGGTCGGCTTTTTTCTTGGCTCGTCGCCTGATCGAAGCAGGAACCCCCGGGCCACGACGGGTCAGAGGGGGGCGCCGATCCGGCGCGCGACCTCGCGGTAGTGCTCGATGACGCTGCCCAGATCGCGGCGAAAACGATCCTTGTCCATCTTCTCGCCGGTCTTCGCGTCCCACAGCCGGCAGCCGTCCGGCGTGAATTCGTCGCCGAGCATCAGCGGACCGTTCGGGTCGTCGGTCGGGTGCCCGAACTCGAGCTTGTAATCGACGAGGTCGATTCCCGCCGCGGCGAACAGCGGCTTCAGCACGGCGTTCACCTTGTGCGTCAGCGCCTTCATCTCGCCGATCTCGGCGGCGCTGCCCCACCCGAGCACGCGGATGTGGTCCTCGTTGACCAGGGGATCGTGCAGCGCGTCGCTCTTCAGGAAGAATTCGAAGATCGGCTCCGACAGCCGCGTGCCCTCTTCGATGCCGTAGCGCTTCGCCATCGAACCGGCGCAGATATTGCGCACGACGCATTCGACCGGCAGCATCCTCATCTTCCTGACCAGCGATTCGCGCTCGTTCAGGACGCTGACGAGATGCGTCGGCACGCCGGCCGCGACCAGCTTGCCCATCACGTAGGCGTTGATCTTGTTGTTGGTCTCGCCCTTCTGCGCCAGCTGCGCGAGCTTCACGCCGTCGAACGCCGACACGTCGTCGCGATAGTGCATGACGAGCCGATGCGGATCGTCGGTTGCGTACACGGTCTTGGCCTTGCCGCGATAGAGTTCCTGCCGCTTTTCCATGCCTCGCTCTCCCTTGATGGTGCGTCCGGTTGCGTCAGACGAGTTCCCGCCAGCCGAGGCCGGTGGCCTGATCGGCCACTCCGATCCAGTCCGGCGTGCAGTCGAGTGCCGCGCAAAGCGCCGCGCGCGCCTTGGTCGGAGTGTTGTTGTGCTGCGACAGATGCGCGGCCACGATGTGCTGAAGCTTCGACGTGTCGATCCGTGTCAGGATTTCCGCCGCCGCCTCGTTGTGCAGGTGCCCGAACGGCCCCAGGATCCGCTGCTTCAGCGCAGGCGGATAGGCGCTCTGCTCCAGCAGGTCGAGATCGTGGTTGCATTCAAGCACCAGCGCGTCGCAGCCTGAAAGGCTCGCCTCGACGTGGGGAGTCGACGCGCCGATGTCGGTCAGCACGCCCAGCCGGCGTGCGCCGTCGCCGACGACGAACTGCACCGGCTCGCGGGCGTCGTGCGGAACCGGGAACGGCGAGATCGTCAGCGCGCCGATCGCGAACGCGTCGTGGCTGTCGAAGCCGAAGACGTTGGCCATGCTGCCGAAGCGCTCCGAAACCGCGGTCAGCGTGCCGAACGTCGCCCACACCGGAATCCCGTGGCGCGCCGAGAACTTGCGCACGCCGCCGACGTGATCGGCGTGTTCGTGGGTGACGAGGATCGCGTCCAGCGAGTCGGGTTCGAGTCCGAGCCGCGCCAGCCGCGCGGCAGCGGTGCGCACGCCGAACCCGCAGTCGATCATGACGCGGGTGCCCGCGGCTTCGATCACCAGGCCGTTGCCCTCGCTGCCGCTGCCCAGGGACGCAAAGCGCATCGGCGGCGCGCCGCTTCAGCCTGCGGGCCGCGCGCCGCGGCAGGCCGACGGCACGGCAGGCGCTGCGCGCACGGACCGGGCTGCCATTACTTGAGCTGGTCCTTGAGCAGAGTCAGGATCTTCTCGCCGTTGGGGGTCTTGTCCGGCGCGCCGTTGGCATCCTGCACCGTGACCAGAGCCCGCGGCGCCGCATCGGCGACCAGGATCCGGTACTGTTCCGGCTTCTCCGCGGTGTCCTTCCAGAACATGAGCTTCGACACCCAGCCGCCGTCCTTCCTGGTTGCCGCGTCGGGGTCGGCGTAACGGACGAAGTAGACGCCCTTCGAACGGTCGCGATCGACGACGGTGAAGCCCACGCGGTCAAGCGCGAGGCCGACCCGCCGCCAGACGCGGTCGAAGCTGTCGTCGACGTAGAGCTGCGCCGAACCGTCGGCAGCCTTGTCGATGCGCGCGTGGTCGGGCAGCACGCCCGGCGTCGCGGTCGCCGCGACCGCGCGCGTGGCCTGCGCCTCCGAAGTGCCGAACTTCACCATCAGCCGCGTCAGGAACTCGGCCTCGATGCTGGGGCTAGGCGGCATCACCGCCCACGCGAACGCCGCCGGCGACACGTTGTCGATCTTGGTCGTCGGCACCTGTTCCATGCGGCGCTGCGAAACGTACACTTCGACGGTGCCGGTTTCGGCGCCGCGCTCGATGCGGGTGCGGAACTTGTCGCGCTTGTACGTCGTGTAGAACACGTCGGCGAGCTTGCCGACGGACTGCCGCAGGAAATCCGGCGGCAGCTCCGCCCGGTTTTCCGCCCAGTCGGTTTCCATGATGCCGAGGTTCGGCTGCTCGATCGCCAGCGCGAAGCCGTTCTCGCTCCAGAATTGCCGGCAGACGTTCCACGCCTGGTCCGGCGAGGCAGTCACCACCAGCCAGCGCTCGGTGCCGGCCTTCACGATCCGCGCATCGGCATTGGCATTGGGCGCGATGTCGCCGCCGGAGCGCGGCCGCGTCGCGTCGCGGGCGGCGAGTCCCGACGCCGTCGCGACGTTGTAGCGCTCGTCGTACTGCGGCGTGGCGAGATCCGGCGGAACCTCGAGCGCCGGCGCCGACGAGACCGACTTGTAGTCGATCTTCTTGCCGAGCGAACCCGTCATCGACTCGCAGCCGGCGAGGCCGAGTGCGACGCAGGCAGCGATGACGAACGCGCGGGCGGGGGCTGAAACCAGGGCAGCGGGCATGCGTGGCACCTTGACGTTCATCCGAGGCAGCCCGCGTCGCGAAGCGCGGCGCGAACGGTATCGTGATACTGCGGCGACAGCGGAACCAGCGGCAGCCGCAGTTCGTTGTCGATGAGGCCCATTTCGGCCAGCGCCCATTTGACCGGGATCGGATTGGCTTCGACGAAGAGCTTGCGGTGCAGACCGAGCAGCCGGTCGTTGCAGGCGCGCGCCGCGGCGAAATCGCCGGCGAGCGCCGCCGCGCACATCTTCGCCATCAGCGCCGGCGCCACGTTGGCGGTGACCGAGATCACGCCGTGACCGCCCATCATCATCAGCGGCAGCGCGGTGATGTCCTCACCGCTGTAAACGGCAAAGTCGCCCTTGCCGGCCAGCGCGAGCCCCCGCAGGAGTTCGCTGCCGCGGCCCAGGTCCGCGGTGGCGTCCTTGAGCCCGACGATGCCCGGCACCTGCGCCAACCGCAGCACCGTCTCGTTGACGAGATCGGCGACCGTCCTGCCCGGCACGGTGTAGAGGATCAGCGGCAGGTCGACCGCCTCGGCGATCGCGCGGAAGTGGCGGTAGAGGCCTTCCTGCGTCGGCTTGTTGTAGTAGGGAACCACCGACAGCGCGCTCGCGGCGCCGGCGGATTTCGCGTACCCGGTGAGTTCGATCGCCTCGCGGGTGGAGTTGGCCCCCGTCCCGGCGATGACCGGCACGCGCCCCTTCGCCATCTCGATCGCGGTCCTGATCAGCAGGCAGTGTTCGTCGACGTCGACGGTGGGCGACTCGCCGGTGGTGCCGACGATGACGATGCCGGCCGTGCCGCTGTCGACGTGGAAGTCGATGAGCTTGCCGAGCGCGGGGAGATCGAGCGCGCCGCCCTGCCGCATGGGCGTCGCGATGGCGACGAGGCTTCCGGTCAACATGGATGATTGCCGCGAAAAGGGACGATTTTACCTTATTCGAACCGGCGCGGCCGGTTCCGTTCCGTTGGCGTTCAGGCCGACGGCAGCGGCGGAGGCCACCGCCGGCCCGACCCCACCGCGGCCAGGCGCTCGACGACGGCGCCGGGCGCAGGCGCGGCCGCGTGCCCCTGTTCGAAGGCGACGACCGTGAGTCCGGGGGTCGCCAGCGCCAGCAATTCGCCGGGAAGCAGCAGGAACTCCGGATTCGCCGGCCGGCCGAAGGCTTCGTTGCCGCGGGCGAAGGTCTCGTAGATCAGGACGCCGTCGTCGGCCAGCGCCGCGAGCAGGCGGGGAAACAGCGGGCGGTGCAGGTAACGGCAGACGACGATCGCGTCGAAGCGCTCGCCGCCGAGCGGCCACGGCCCGGTCTCGAGGTCCAGCGCGCGGGCGTCGATGGCCGCCTCGCCGGCCAGCGCGGCGACGGCCACTGCGTCGCGATCGACCGCCACCACGCGATGGCCCCGCGCGGCGAAGTACCGGGCGTGCCGGCCCTGCCCGCAGGCGAGGTCCAGCACCCGCGCGCCGCGCGGCAGCAGCGGCGCAAAGCGGACGATCCACGGCGACGGCGCTTCGGCGGCGTGCGCCGCTGCGGCTCCGGCGGCGCTGCTGTGGCGGTCGTGCATCGATCTGCCTCCTGGTGAGAACTGCCCCGGGTTGCGCCGGCGCGGGTCCGTGGCTGACGAGCGGCGCTTGTGCCGGCGCACCCCGGGCTACGGCGTCGATGGTAGCCCGGGTTGCGCGCCCCCGCATCGCCCGCCGCGTGCCGCCGCCCCATCCGCGCGCAACCCGGGGCCGCCGCCCGAGCCCGGCGCCACGCGCGTGCGTCGCGCGGTCAGGCCTTGCCGAAGGTGATCTTCGCCCCGCTCGCTCCGACCTTGACGGTGTCGCCGGCGACGTAGCGGCCGGCGAGGATCTCGCGCGCCAACGGGTTCTCGATCTCCTGCTGGATCGCCCGCTTGAGCGGCCGCGCACCGTACACCGGATCGAACCCGGCCTCGGCGACGACCTTGAGCGCCGCATCGGAGACGGAAAGCCGGATCTCGAGCTTCGCCAGCCGCGCTTCGAGGTACTTGAGCTGGATGCCGGCGATGGACGCGATGTTCTTTTCCGACAGCGCGTGGAAGACGACGATCTCGTCGATGCGGTTGACGAACTCCGGCCGGAAAGCGGTCTTCACCTCGGCCATCACCGCGATCTTGATCACGCCGTAGTCGTCGCCCGACATCTGCTGGATCATCTGCGATCCCAGATTCGACGTCATCACGATCACCGTGTTCTTGAAGTCCACCGTGCGGCCGTGCCCGTCGGTCATCCGGCCGTCGTCCAACACCTGCAGCAGGACGTTGAACACGTCCGGGTGCGCCTTCTCGACCTCGTCGAGCAGGATCACGCTGTACGGCTTGCGCCGCACCGCCTCGGTCAGGTGGCCGCCTTCCTCGTAGCCGACGTAGCCCGGCGGCGCGCCGATCAGCCGCGCGACCGAGTGCTTTTCCATGAACTCGGACATGTCGACGCGGATCAGGTGCTGCTCCGAGTCGAACAGGAACTCGGCCAGCGCCTTGCACAGCTCGGTCTTGCCCACGCCGGTGGGCCCCAGAAACAGGAACGAGCCGTACGGCCGGTCGGGATCGGCCAGCCCCGAGCGCGAGCGGCGGATGGCGTCGGCGATCAGCCGCACCGCCTCGTCCTGCCCGACGACGCGCTTGTGCAGCGCGTCTTCCATGTGCAGCAGCTTGTCGCGCTCGCCCTGCATCATCTTCGACACCGGGATCCCGGTCGCGCGCGACACGACCTCGGCGATCTCCTCGGCACCGACCTCCTTGCGCAGCAGATGCGGCTTCTTCGCCTCGTCGCCGGCGAACTTCCTGTCCGCCTTCTTGAGCTGCGCCTCGAGCGGCGGCAGCTTGCCGTACTGCAGCTCGCTCATCTTCTGCCAGTCGCCGCGGCGCTTGGCCTCCTCCATCTCCTGCTTGACGCGGTCGATCTCCTCCTTGACGTGCTTGCTGCCTTCGAGCTGCGCCTTTTCCGCGCGCCAGACCTCGTCGAAGTCGGCGTACTCGCGCTCGAGCTTCGCGATCTCCTGCTCGATGGCGTCGAGCCGCTTCTTCGACGCCTCGTCCTTCTCCCGCTTCACCGCCTCGCGCTCGATCTTCAACTGGATCAGCCGGCGGTCGAGCCGGTCCATCGCCTCGGGCTTGGAGTCGATCTCCATCCGGATCCGCGCCGCGGCCTCGTCGATGAGGTCGATCGCCTTGTCGGGCAGGAAGCGGTCGGTGATGTAGCGGTTCGACAGCTCGGCGGCGGCGACGATCGCCGGGTCGGTGATCTCGACGCCGTGGTGGATTTCGTAGCGCTCCTGCAGCCCGCGCAGGATCGCGATGGTGCTCTCGACCGAAGGCTCGTCGACCAGCACCTTCTGGAAGCGGCGCTCGAGCGCCGCGTCCTTCTCGACGTACTTGCGGTATTCGTCGAGCGTGGTCGCGCCGACGCAGTGCAGCTCGCCGCGCGCCAGCGCGGGCTTGAGCATGTTGCCGGCATCGATCGCGCCCTCGGCCTTGCCGGCGCCGACCATCGTGTGCAGCTCGTCGATGAAGACGATGGTCTTGCCGGCGTCGGCGGCGATGTCCTTCAGCACCGCCTTGAGGCGCTCCTCGAACTCGCCGCGGTACTTGGCGCCGGCGAGCAGAGCCGCCATGTCGAGCGAGAGCACGCGCTTGTCCTTCAGCGTCTCCGGCACCTCGCCGTTGACGATCCGCTGCGCGAGGCCCTCGACGATCGCCGTCTTGCCGACGCCGGGCTCGCCGATCAGCACCGGATTGTTCTTGGTCCGGCGCTGCAGGATCTGGATGGTGCGCCGGATCTCGTCGTCGCGGCCGATGACCGGGTCGAGCTTGCCGTCGCGGGCGCGCTCGGTGAGGTCGATCGTGTACTTGGCCAGCGCCTGGCGCTGGCCTTCGGCCTCCTGCGAATCGACGCCGCCGCCGCCGCGCACCGCGGCGACCGCGGCCTCGAGCGCAGGGCGAGACAGACCGTTGTCCTTGAGGATGCGGCCGATGTCGCCCTTGTCGTCGGCGAGCGCCAGCAGGAAGAGCTCGCTGGCGATGAACTCGTCGCCGCGCTTGACCGCTTCCTTGTCGGTGAGGTTGAGCAGGCGGTTCAAGTCGCGCGAGACGGTGATCTCGCCGCCCTGCCCCTCGACCTTCGGCAGCTGCGCGATCGAATGCGCCAGCGCGGTCCTGGCGCGCGGCACCGCGACGCCGGCGCGGGCGAGCAGCGACGCGGTGCCGCCGTCCTCCTGCGCCAGCAGCGCCGACAGCAGGTGCTGCGGCTCGATGAAGCCGTTGTCGTTCGCAAGCGCGGCGCTCTGGGCGTCGGCCAGCGCCTGCTGGAATTTGGTCGTGAGCTTGTCGAAGCGCATGCGTGACTCTCCCGCGATAGGTTGATTGCTAGCTTGGGCCTTGGCGGCGCGATTTCAAGACCGTGCGCGGCGCCGCCCGTGCTAGGATTTGCAGGCCGCGCTTGCCACCTCCGCCACCTTCCCCGCTCCCGCGATGCCCGATTCCGATCCTTCCTCAGAGCCACGCCGCGACCCCCCGCCGGCATCGTTGCTGCAGGTCGTCAGCGCCGTCTCGTGGAGCTTTTTCGGCGTCCGCAAGCGCGCGGCGATGTCGAAGGACGTGGTGAACATCAAGCCGCTGCACGTCGTCGTCGTCGGCGTCCTCCTGGCGGCGGTGATGGTCCTGGCGCTGGTGGCGCTGGTGCAGTTCATCACCCGCGCAAGCTAGCGCCTTCGTGCGCGTCGCGCGCTTCGCCGCTCCCCTCGCGCTGGCCGCCGTCGTCGCCGGCTGCGGCGACCACGGCGGCACGCCGGCGCGCACGCTGGCGCTGGCCGAATGCCGGCTGCCCCGGGTCGCGATGGCCGCGCAATGCGGCGAACTGGAAGTGCCCGTGGATCGAACGCAGCCCTCCGGCCGCAGGATCAGGCTGACCGTCGCGGTGCTGCCGGCCAATACGCTGACACCGCGGCCCGACCCGCTGTTCATCCTCGCCGGCGGCCCCGGCCAGGCGGCGACCCGGCTCGGCCCCTTCGCCGAGCAGCTCACCGGCGTGCGGCGGGACCGCGACCTCGTGCTCGTCGACCAGCGCGGCACCGGCCGTTCGTCGCCGCTCGACTGCGCGGCGCTGCGCCAGGACGACGGCATCGAGGCGGCGATCGACGTCGACGACCTGCCGAAGGCGAAGGCCTGCGCGGCGGAGCTGGCGGCGCGCGGCGTCGACCTCGCGCAGTACACGACCGCCGCCTTCGTCGCCGATCTCGACGCGATGCGCGTCGCACTGGGATACGACCGGATCAACCTCTGGGGCGGTTCGTACGGCACGCGCGTGGCGCTGGAATACCTGCGCCGCCATCCGGCGCGGGTGCGCAGCATGGTGCTCGACGGCGTCGTCCCGCCGGGCATGGCGCCGATGCTCGACGTCTGGGCGACGCGCGAAGCCGCGCTCGAAGCGGTGTTCGCCGCCTGCGCGGCCTCGCCGGCGTGCCGCGCCGCGCACCCCGATCCGGCCGCGACGCTGGCGGCCATCGGCAAGCGCCTCGGCCCGCAGGGGCAGGACGTCGCGCTCGCCGACCCGCGCACCGGCGAGACGCGAACGCTGCGGGTGACGTTCGACCGCGTCGTGCTCGCGCTGCAGGCGCTGTTCTACGTTCCCGAGCTGTCGAGCCTGGTGCCGGAGCTCGTCGGCCGCGCCGCCGCCGGGGATTTCGGCGGGCTCTTTGCCGCGACGTCGATGCTCGCCGCCGACGTCTCCGAGCAGATCGACGCCGCGCTGCAGTTCTCGGTCAGCTGCACCGACGACGCGCCGCGGCTGACGCCCGCCGGCATCGCGCAGGCGCTGGCCGGCGTGCGCAGCCGCGCGGTGGTCGAGCGCATGCTCGCGGTCTGCTCGATCTGGCCCCGCGGCACGGTCCCCGCCGACGCCGCGACGCCGGTGGCAAGCGCCGTTCCGGTGCTGATCCTGTCCGGGGGGCTCGACCCGGTGACGCCGCCGGCCTACGGCGAGCGCGTCGCCGCCACGCTGCCCAACAGCCGGCACGTCGTCGCCGCCGGCTACGGCCACATCGTCTCGCCGCACGCCTGCGCGCCGCGGCTGATCAGCGCGTTCGTCGACGACCCCGGTTCGCGCACGCTGCTGCCGGCCTGCGTCGAGCACTTCGGGAAGAGCGCGCGGCCGCCGCTGTGGCCGGACCGCCTTGGAGGCCGGCCGTGATCGTCGTCGACAGCCTGGCGAA
>CAIWHR010000128.1 GCA_903912485.1 uncultured beta proteobacterium
CCTTCGGCCTTCGGATTTGCTTCGCACTTCGGACTTCGGACTTCGCACTTCATCTTTGCACCGCTCCTTCCGGGCAGGTGGCGGCGAGGTAGGTGGCCAGGCGCACGCGGGTGAGGGAATCGCAGGGCGCGACTTGCTGCACGGCGGCGAGGATGGCGTCGCGCGTCGCCGCGGACATGCCGCCGCCGCAGAGGAGCAGGTTCACCTCGTCGAGCAGCGCAGGCGGGTTGGCGGCCAGCGCCAGCAGCGGCGTGTAGTCGGGCGCGAACTGGTAGTTGTCGTAGAGCCGCAGGCCGTCGAGCGTCCAGTCCCAGAGCTGGTTCGGCAGCGAGATGCTGGAATAGCTGTCCGTGATCTGGAAGGCCGGGCCGACGAGGCCGTGCTCGGTCAGCAGGCCCGGTGGCGAGTAGTGCGGGCGGAAGAAGTTGAAGACGCTCGGCGAGTAACCCGGCTCCTGGAAGGCGTCCGCGTAGAACTCGCCCCAGGTCCACCAAAGCAGGTTCGTGTGCTGCGCGAGCTGGCCCACGCGCGCCAGCGCCATCGCGCGCTGCACGGGCTCCTTGAGCTTGCCGAACGCCGCGCCGCCCACGGCGAGCTGCGGATCGCGGGCTTCTTCGTCCAGTAAGATGGCGCGCACCACCGCCGCGAGATCGCCGCGCCGGCCCGCGCCGTTGTTGACGAATTTCGCCGCCACGCGCGCGACGTAGTTCGTCGAGGGATTGCTCGTGACGAGGAACTGGATGAGCTGCCGGCTGATGAACGGCGGCGTGTTCGGATGCTCGAAAAGGCAGCGCAAGGCGTCGTCCACATCGCGCAGGCCGTTCTCGACCGTCGCCGTGCGCGCCGGGATCGCGAAGCCGTTGAGCAGCGTCTTGGCCTCGTAGTCGTGTTTCTCGGCCCACATGTCCATCGGGATGCTGAAGTCGTCATCGCCCCAGCCGCCGTCGCCCCATTCCTGGCCGCCGAACCACAGGCCCGTGAACACTCGCGCGAACTCGGTGGTGTCGCGCGTATTGTAAGTCGGGATGGCTTGGCCGAGCGCGTCGAGCTTGCGCGTGCCGTCGAGGTTCAACTGCCACAGGCCGATGGTGAAGAGCTGCATCACCTCGCGCGCGTAGTTCTCGTCGGGATACTGGTTGATCTCGGGCCGCGCCTTCTGGTTGCCAACGTGGCTGAGGTAACGGCCCATCGCCGGGTGCAGCGTGACTTCGCGGAGCACGTCGCGGTAGTTGCCGAAAGCGTTGCGGACAAAGATGTCGTAGTAATCCGCCATGCCGAGCGGACGGTTTTCCAGGTTCGGATCGCGACGCGACGCGACGAGAATCTGGCTCAGCGCAAACGCCACGCGCTGCCGCAACTGGTCCGGCCCGCCGATGGCCGCGCGCGCGAACGGCGTCGGGCAGTTGTTGCCGTAGAGGAACTCGGAGCCTTCGTTGAAGTTGTAGGTGAGGTCCGTGCGCGGGCCGAAGAAGTCGGCGTAAATACCCTCGATGTACGGCCGGTGGCGCGAGGCGGGCGCGTTCGTGATCTGATCGTCAATCCACGCGGCGAGGCCCAACTGCTGCACGCGATCCAGTTCGCGCGGTGTCGGGCCGAACGTCGCCTGCTGGAGGAACCGCGCCGCCTGCGCGCGCGTCACCTTGCCGGTGCTGCTGCTGAGTTGCCCGGCGAACGCTGCATAGTCGCCGGAGACGAGGCCGACGACGTTGCCGCCGGCGTTGATGCGCGGCGCGGCGGTGCGGGTGCTGTCGGCGCGAAGAGGATCGCTGCCCAGCACGCCTTCGGCCCAGTCGGAGAGGCCGTCGCCATCGGAATCGCGGTCGCTCGTCTCCACGCTGAAGAACTCCAGCGCACGGCTGGTGAGACGATTGGTGAGTCGGAGCGAAAGCTGCACGCCATCGGAAAGCGGCGTCTCGGGAACCGGCTGCCAGTCCGTCAGCGTGGCGCTGGAAACGAGCTGCTCCGACTTGCCGGGGAACTGCGGCCAGGCCAGCAAGGCGTCGTAATTCTGCCGGGCGAAACTCAACGTCAGCTTGGACGCCGGGTCGAAGGGATTCGTGCCCCAGACCGCTTCCTGCGCGTTCGAGGCGCCGTCGCCGTCGGTGTC
>CAIWHR010000129.1 GCA_903912485.1 uncultured beta proteobacterium
ATCCCCGCCCCCGCCTCCAGCCCGTCCGCCGGCGCCGCCTCCGCCTCGGTCAGCTTCGGCAGCGTCGCCAGAAAATCCCCCGTCTCCACGCCGTCGCCGTCGCCGGCCGCCAGCCGCTCCAGCGTCGGCCGGCACCACAGCTGTTCCGGCCCCAGCGCCGCCAGCCACGCGCCGCGCGCGCCCTGCGGCAGCGCCTGCAGCGCGTCCGCCAGCCGCGACAGTTCCAGCAGTTGCGCTTCGGTCAGATCCATCGCGTCAGTGTGAAGCAGCCGAGCCGGCGCAGCTAGCCATGCCAGCCTGCGTGCCGGCCGACGAACCGCGCCAGCGAATCGAGCGCCACCTCGGATTGCGGCAGCCTGCGCATCGCCTGGAAGACGTGCGGCGCGCGATCGTAGATCTCGAGCTCGACCGGCGTGCCCGCCGCGCGCGCGCGCTCCGCGGCGCGCACCGCTTCGTCGCGCAGCATCTCGGTGCTCCCGACCTGGAACAGCAGCGGCGGCAGCCCGGCCCAGTCCCCGAACAAGGGCGAGACGGAAGGGTCGAGGAACGCCTCGGGAGCGGCGTACAGGCGGCGAAAGCCCAGCATCGCCCCGAGGGTGAAGATCGGGTCGCGCGCCGCGTTGCCGACGAGGCTCTCGCTCGAGAGGGTGAAGTCGACGACCGGCGACATCGCGACCGCGCACGCGGGCAGCGGCTCGCCGGCGGCCTTGAGGCGGTGCAGCGTCGCCAGCACCAGATTGCCGCCGGCCGAGTCTCCGATCAGCACGATGCCGGCGGCGGGCACGCCGTCCGCGCGCAGCGCCCGGTACGCGGCAAGGCAATCGTCGCCCGCGGCCGGGTGAGGATGCTCGGGGGCGAGCCGGTAGTCGACGACCAGCGCTCGCGCCGCGACCCGCGTGCAGATGCGCGCGGCGAGCCCGGCGTGCAGCTGCGGAAAGCGGAAGACAAAGGCGCCGCCGTGCAGGTAGAGCACGACGCGATCGGGCCGGCTGCCGGCGACGTCGATCCACTCGGCGGGAACGCCGGCCACGCGCTGCGCCGTGCGGCGCATGCCCGGCTCGACCCAGCCGTAGCGCTCGTCGATGCGCGCGGTCATCGCCCGCAGCGCGCCCAGGTCCGCCGCCGGATGGAGCGAGCGCCTGACCGTGAGGCGGAGCATCAGATCGACCCAGCGCCGCGTCCAGCGGCCCCCGGTCTCAGGGATGCACCGCGCCCAGGGCGGCGCCGCGGGGCTGTTCAACCGACGTCCGGCAGCCGGTGCTCGCGGAACGCTTCGCGCAGCTTGACCTTCAGCAGCTTTCCGGTCGCCGTGTGCGGCAGCTCGGCGACGAACGCCACGTCGTCGGGCAGCCACCACTTCGCCACCCGGGTCGCGAGGAACGCGAGAATCTCCTCGCGCGTCGGATCCTGTCCGGCCTTTTTCACCACGATCAGCAGCGGGCGCTCCTGCCATTTCTCGTGCGCGATGCCGATGACCGCCGCCTCGGCGACACCGGGGTGCCCCATTGCCGCGTTTTCGAGGTCGATCGACGAAATCCACTCGCCGCCCGACTTGATCACGTCCTTCGAGCGGTCGGTGATCTGCATGTAGCCGTCGGCATCGATGGTGGCGACGTCGCCGGTGTCGAAGAATCCGTCGCCGTCGACGATCTGCCCGCCTTCGCCCTTGAAATAGCCGTCGGTGATCCAGGGACCGCGCACCAGCAGGTGGCCGAAGGCGACGCCGTCGTGCGGCAGCGACCGCCCCTCGTCGTCGGCGATCCTCAGCTCGACGCCGTAGGGGGCGCGGCCCTGCTTGCACTGCAGGTCGAGCCGCTGCTCCAGCGTGAAGTCGCGGTGCTTGGGCAGCAGGTTGCACACGCTCCCCAGCGGCGACATCTCGGTCATGCCCCAGGCGTGGACGACGAAGGCGCCGAACTCCTTCTCGAAGCGCTCGCTCATCGCGCGCGGCGCCGCCGAGCCGCCGATCACCGCGCGCTGCAGGCACAGGTCCTTCTTCGGATCGAGCTTCGCGGCGTCGACGTGGTTGAACAGCATCAGCCAGACCGTCGGCACGCCCAGCGCCAGCGTCACCTTCTCGTCGCGCATCAACTCGTACACGCTCCTGCCGTCGAGCCCCGGCCCGGGCAGCACCAGCTTGGCGCCGCACAGAGCTCCCGCGTACGGCATGCCCCAGGCGTTGACGTGGAACATCGGCACCACCAGCAGCGCCGATTCGGCCGACGACAGGCCGAGGCTGTCCGTGGTGCACGCCGACCAGGAGTGCAGCACCGTCGACCGGTGCGAATAGAGCACGCCCTTGGGATGCCCGGTGGTGCCCGACGTGTAGCACAGCGACGAAGCGGTCCTCTCGTCGAACGTCGGCCAGGCGTAGTCGCTGTCCTGCGCCGCGACCAGCTCCTCGTAGCACAGGACGTTGGGCAGCTTCAGCGCCGGCATGTGCGCGCGGTCGGTCATCGCGACGAAGGCCTTCACCGTCGTCATCAGCGGGCCCAGTTTCTCGACCAGCGGCGCGAAAGTCAGGTCGAAGAACAGGACCCGGTCCTCGGCATGGTTGGCGATGTACTCGATCTGGTCGGGAAACAGCCGCGGATTGATCGTGTGCAGCACCGCGCCCATGCCGGACACGCCGAAGTACAGCTCCATGTGGCGGTAGCCGTTCCACGCCAGCGTGCCGATGCGGTCGCCGGGCTCGACGCCCAGCGCCAGCATCGCCTTCGCCACCTGCTTCGACCGGCGACTGAGGTCGCCGTAGGTGCAGCGGTGGACCGGACCCTCGACGGTGCGCGAGACGATCTCGGCGTGCGGGTGCGACTGGTTCGCGTGCTCGATCAGCGACGAGATCAGCAGCGGTCGGTCCTGCATCTGTCCAAACATCGCGGTGCTCCTCCTCGGTCGAATCGCGGACAGCCGTTGCTGCGCGCGTCGGCGACGCGTCAACCGACGGACGACGCCGCGCGTCGCATATTACGCCTGGAAGCGGACGAATTGCGCCTCGGCCGCGCCGGCCGCCAGGCGTGTCGCGGGCGTCCGGAACGGGCCCGGAATCCGGCGCGCGGTTTCAGCGCATAATCCCGGGCAATCGCGGGCGCGTCCTTCCGTTGGGTGGATGAGTGAACAGGCAGGAAAAGCAACGGTTCGGCGCTCTCGATGCGCTGAGAGGCCTCGCGGCGCTGACCGTGGCCGTCTTCCACTACTTCAACGAGTGGGCCGGCTACCTGATGGTCGATTTCTTCTTCGTGCTCAGCGGATTCATCCTGACGCACAACTACCTGTACGGGGAAAGCCGAGTCGGCTTCGGCAGCTTCATCGAACACAGGATCGCACGCCTCTATCCGCTGCACGTCTTTACGCTCGTCACCTTCACCGCTGCCTTTTTCGCGCTGCATGGCAATCTTCCCGCGTACCCGGACGGGACCGTCTTCACGCTGCTGCAGCAGCTGACCCTGACCAACAACGTCGGGCTGAGTCCGTCGGGCGCGACCTGGAATTTCGTCGCGTGGTCGGTGTCGGTCGAATTCTGGGTGAACGTCGCCTTCATTCTTCTCGTGACCCGATCGACGAGGAGCTCGGTGCTCATCCTGGTGTCGGCGTCGTGCTTCCTGCTGCTGTTCGAGCACGAGCGCATGCTCGACACGTTTCGGTTCAACTACTTCGGGTTCGCAAACTCGGGGCTGATCCGGGGGATGGCGTCATTTCTGCTGGGCGTGCTCGCCTACAGGCTGTACCTGGCCCGACGCGACAGGCCGCGCACGAAGACGCTGGACCGGTGGCTCGAGCCGGTGGCGATCGGCGGCATCCTGTTCGTCCTGTTCGCCCGGGAGAGCAAGGCAAGCGCTCTGGATTTTCTGGCCCCGTTGGCCTTCATGCTGACGGTCGTCGTATTTGCCAACGAGTCAGGCTGGCTGTCGTCGCGGCTCAGGAGCATCAGCCACCTGGGCAGCATTTCGTACTCGGTCTACATGAACCAGACGACGGTGCTCGAGCTGGTGTCGCTGTTCGGCAAGCACCGTTGGCCGGATGCGACGGACGCGCAGGCCTTTCCGCTCTACCTCGGGGCGCTGCTCGCGTACTCGCAGGCGACGTACGCGCTGGTCGAGCAGCCTTCGCGCAAATGGCTGAGGGATTCGCTGCCGCGATGGGCAGGGCGCCTTGGGCGGCGTGCGGCCTAGGAATCCTGCATGGCCCGGCCGATTTCCGTCCACGGACCGGAACCGGCCTGCGAGCCGTGCCCAGAGGTCAATTGAAAACGGGCATCGAAGTGCCCGTTCGAACGCGCATTCCGGCCCGCTCGTTCCTCCTCGTGGCGGGCGTCAACGCCAACCGTTCCGGCCTGGCGTGCGCACGCTCCATCCTCCAAGCACCATCAACAGCACGATGAGCGCCGCCATCGCCGCCGTGGAGAGGCCCGGAACTCCCGCAGCAGCCGGCGGATCGTAGGTCCACATGACCGCCTCCACCGCGCTCGTCTGCGTATTGAAAGCCATGCCGACAATCGACAACCGGCCCGTGGGGTCCGCGTCGATCCCGCGTGCTGCGGCGTAGACGTAATTGACCGGCATCAGCGCCGACAGGTCAATCGGATTGCCGCGGTCGTTCAGGTTCCACAACAATGCGCGCCGGCTGTTGGGATCATCGGTCGGGTACACGTCGCCGGCCACCCAGTTGTCACGCAGGGCGAACGCCAGCGAATCCGCCATCCCTGCCGGATGCAGTTCGATCGCACTGGCGGCGGTGCCCTGCCAGACGGTGGCGCGCAGCGCATCTCCCCCGACGTCGACGTAGCCTGCCTGCCGGCCCCCGTGCAGCGCATAGGCCTGCGAACTCACGCCGCCGGCGGGATGGAGGTCGACGTAGGCCGCCGCGCTTCCGTTCCAGAGGATTGCGTGCAGGCTGCCGTCGACCGTCGCCGCCCCGGCTTGCTGGCCCGGAGTCGCTGCCGTCGCACCGTCGATGCCCCAGACGATCGAATTATCGTCCGTGCCACCAAAATGCAGAATGGCCGGGTAGGCATCGGGATTGCTGGCCGCATGCCACAGCGCCGCCCGGTAATGTCCTGCGGCACCGCCGGCGTACCCGGCCTCGCCGGCCTGCCAGCCGTTGCTGATGCCACGGACATGACCTCCGGTGTATTGGGCTGCAGTATCGACCAGTAGAAACGAGCCGGAGGCCGCGGTGCCGCTCCAGAGCGCCGCCAGGTCGTTGACCGCGCCGCCCTGAGCGTTGCCGAAAATGCTGTACGCCTGCGACAACAGAGTCTCTTCCAGCAGGACCCGGCTCGCGGCCGTCCCGCGCCAGAGTGCCGCGCGGGAGGACGGGTCAATCGCCACGCCCCCACCGACCATGATCATGGCTTTGGCCGACAAGCCCGCAGCCTCACCACTCACAACCACATCGCCCACCTGCTGACCGCCGGAGACAGCAACAGCCCTCGACGCCACGGCACCGGCCGGATGCAGGCTCACGAAGGAGAATCGTTCTGGGGACAGCGCGAACGCATCGGGGTGAGCCGCAGATAGGCCAAGCACGAGCGCACACACTGACAGACGGATCGCAACGGGCAACTTCCTCATATCTTTTCCCTTGTCTGGATTGTTGTCATGCCCGGTCGATTCTACGTTGTCTGCGCCTCGCCGCCTGCCGGCGATCGCCGCCCGGCGCGGCCGCGGATCATCAGCAACGGGATGCCGTCACCCGCCTGCTGGACCTCGATCGGTCCGCAGCGCGTGGACACGACGACGCTGCCTTGCGCGGCGCGTTCGGCGGCAAGGGTGAGGTGGCTCAGGCCTGGCGGTCGAAGTGGATCTGCTTCAGGACGAAGCGTCCGTAGACGAGCACCCGCACCGTCATCGATGCGCGCGCGCCTTCGTAGTCGTGCAGCACCGCCAACGACAGACCGAACATGCGGCGATCCGCCTCCGAACGCCCCGGCCGCAGGTTCGATTCATTGCAGTCTGGCACCCAGACCGTCGGCCCAGCCGCGAATGCGTCCCCAGTCGCGTTTGTCGCCCACCGGCGACTTGGCCACCGTCACCGCCAGTCGCTCGAAGAACGACAGCGTCGCCAGGTCCACCTTGCCGGCAAAGAAGGCCTCGTCGCGCGGCGCGATCAGCGCGCGCACCGCCTGGCTGTAACCGCCGAGGGTCTTGCGAGCGGACTCGCTGTCGTCGAGCGGCTGCATGTGCATCGTGAAGATGGCGACCGGCAAGCGCGCCAGCGCGGCGCGTTGCGACTCGACGAACTTCAGCATCTCGGGCAGCCAGCTGCCGTAGCGGATGGCGCTGCCGAGCACGACCGCCTGGAAGCCGTCGATGCCGTTCACCGCCCGGACCGGCCGCACCTCGGCATCGAGGCTCTGGGCGCGCAGTTGCTCCGCAATGGCCCGGACCACTTCGCCGGTCGATCCGGCACGGGTGGCATAGGCGACGAGAACCCTTCTGTTCACCGGGCGACTTCGCTAAGATCGTTGCAGCGGGCCGGCAATCCGACTCGAACATCGATCATCGAGTCTTCCACAACCATCGGCGTGGATCGGCTCAAGGCACCAGCGCGAGAAACAGGAATGCCGCGAAGAGCACGAGGTGCACCGCCCCGTGCATCATGTTCGTTCGTCCCGAAGCCAGCGTGATGGCGCCCACGACAAAGGTGAGCGCAATGAGCACCATGTCCTTCGCCTCCAGGCCAAGCACCAGCGGCAGGTGGAGGACGACCGCCGCCGCGACGACAACCGGGATCGTCAGGCCGATGCTTGCCAACGCCGACCCGATGGCGAGATTCATGCTGGTCTGCAGTCGGTTGGCCCGGGCTGCGCGAACGGCGGCCCACGTCTCGGGAAGCAATACCAGCAGCGCAATGGCGATACCGACGACAGCCTTCGGCGCCTGTATCGACTCGACGAACCTTTCGAGGCTTGGCGAGAGCAGCTTGGCAAGACCAACGACGCCTGCCAGCGAAACGAGCAGCAACCCGAAGCTGGCCCACGCTCGTTTGTTGCCCGGCGGTGGCGCATGAGTCTCGTCGTTGGACAGGTCCCCGGCAGGGAGAAAGTAGTCGCGATGACGAACCGTCTGGATGAAGACAAAGACCGCCCACAGAGCCATCGAACTCGCCGCGACAAAGGTCAGTTGCGAGTCCGTGTACGTGCCGGAAGGCGAGCTCGTCGTGAAGGAGGGCAAGACCAGCGACAGCGTTGCCATCGCTATCAGCGCCGCCAGCCCCGAGCTCGTTCCTTCTATGCGGAACGACTGCTCCCGGTGCCGGATCCCGCCGACGAGCAGGCAGATGCCGACGACCCCGTTGCAGATGATCATGATGGCGGAAAAGATGGTGTCCCTCGGCAGCGTCGCCGTGTCGGGCCCGCCGGCCAGCATCATCGAAAGAATGAGCGCCGCCTCGATCACCGTGACCGCAACGGCCAGCACCAAAGTGCCGAAGGGCTCGCCAACGCGGTGCGCAATGACCTCGGCATGATGAACGGCTGCTATCACGGCGCCGATCAATGACGCTACGCAGAGCACGCCAAGCGGGGTGTCCACCGGCAAGACCATGCCTGTCGCGAGAACCGCCAAGGCCAGGATCGGGACGCCGGTTTGCCAGGTGGCCATGAGAAGAATTATAACTGCAGGGGGCAGTCTCCTCGTCATGGCGCCGGACGGGATTTCAAGCGAGCCACCCGCCTCGCCGGAGCCATGTTCGGGAGCGGACCTACAGAAACTCAAGGAGGGAACGGCGAGGGCGACCGACGCGAAGTAGCCGTCGCCCAGCAGCACGGCGGCGGGCTCGTCACGAATGGCCGCTACCAAGATGTTAGGCGACCGCTTTGGAGGACCTTGACCGTCAGGTCAGGGTCGATAGCTCCGCCGAGCGACGGCTTACCGCCGCGAGTGGATGGTGCGTGCGGAGAAGACCGTCGGCCTCACGTCAGCGCGATCCTGCGCAAGGTCGACGTGGCCGCATGCGGCGATGCGGCGAAAGTCTCAGCGCGCTTTGGCGCGCGGGGCCGGTAGCGCGTCGCTGTGAGCCGAGATTCGCCATATCCGTCGCCCGATTTGCCGGTTCGTTGTGCGAGCGCCGGGCCGTGCCCTCGGCCTACGGCGCTTTGACCAGGTCGACGCGGCGGTTCTTGGCGCGTCCCGCCTCGTCGTCGTTGCCGGCGACGGGAGCCAGCGGGCCGACGCCGTAGCCCTTGAGCCTCCCAACGTTGATGCCGTAAGCATTCACCAGCTCGGCGGCCACCGCCTCGGCGCGTGCCTGGGCGAGCCGCATGTTGTCGTCCACCTTGCCCACCCAATCGGTATGGCCCACGACCCAGAGCTTGAGGCTGGGGTCGGCCTTGAGGAGCTTGGCCACCTCGTCGAGCGCCGGCTTTGACTCCGGCTTGACGACAGCCTTGCCGGTGTCGAAGTAAATGCCGTAGATGGCCACGTGGCCGGTGGCTCGAAGGTCGTTGGACATCGCCGCGGCGTCAGCCACGACGTGCTGCTTCATCGCGCCCTTCTCGACAACGCGGATCCAAATGAGGCCGTTGCCTCGCTCAATTTCCGTCCAGATCTCGCGGCCGTCGAGCACAACGGTGCCGTTAACCCAGTTGTTGGGCATGGTTGCGGCGACGGTGCCGCCGATCTTCGCGAGGGCGTTCTCGTAGTTGCGCAGGATGGCGACGGCGCTCGGCTCGGCCTCGCCGCGCTCGAGCCGGTACGTGACGAAGGTGAACTTGCCTTCCTGCCGGTTCTTCTGACCCTTGATGAGCTTGAAGTCGTACGCATCGAACTCCGCGGACTTGCAGTCGGAGATGAAATAGCCAGGCATGCGGATGGGGAACAGCGCGGGATCGGTGCAGCCCTTCTTATCGGACTCGGCCAAGGCGGCCGTCGCGACCCCAAGCGTTAGGACCAGAAGTGTCCGCAAGATCAGTGGCTTCATGGGGGATTCCTCTGCTGTTGGTGCGCGTCCGCGCTTACGCGCCGTGCATGAATGGAGTGAGTCGCTGCATTCGGCAGGCAACGCCCGCCTTTCCCGCCACAATGCCCGGTCGCGCAGGACTATTGCAGCACCTTTGTCACGGGCCGCGTTGATTCGGGTCAAGCCTTTTGATCGTCCTCGCCCGCCAACGACTGTCGCCGGTCCCCGTTACCGCGTTGCGCGAGCGTCACCCTTGCCGGACGGCGAGTGACCGGGATGGGACGACTGCCGCCGGCGAGTTGCTGCAATCGAAAGTCAGCAAGCAGTCTCGTCCAGTCGCCCAGTTTTCCGATTCCGGTGACTTCAGTGCAGCGTTACCGGCTGTTCAGTCTGCGCTCGCCAACTAGCGCAGTCGGCCAAGAGCCGCCTGGCAACCAGGATCGTCAATGACCATCGACCCGGCGCGATTGAATTGCCGATCCGTCGGTTGCCTTCCCTGGCGCGTGGAGCATCGGATACGAACGCATGGCGCGGTGCGAACGCCGAGAATGATGGGTAACGTTGAATTGGCTGGTCAGCCCAAGTAGACTCTTGTACGCTCTGCCCGTGCAAACAGGCAGATAGCCGCGTTTTGCCGGGTAGTTTCAATCTATGAGACAGAAAGGGAGCGTGATCTCATGAAGTTCCATCGCCTTCTCACCGCATGGGCTGTCGGTGCCGTCATTGCTTCTGGCCCCGTCGCAGCAGAACCGCTCACGCTCCTCGACGGGCCGACCCAGCTGCGATTCATCGACTCCACCGCCCCATCCGTGCTTCTGCAAACGCTCGCGGTAACGGGGATGCAGCCCGGCGAGTCGATCGCCGCGATCGACTATCGGCCTGCGAACGGCGCGTTGTATGCGATCGGATTTCTCGGAAGCGCGGCTCGCCTCTACACGGTCAATACCGCGACCGGTGTCGCCACGCTCGTCGGGGCCGGGCCTTTCGACCCAAGTCTGGGGGCCGGCGTGTATATCGGCATGGACTTCAATCCGGTCACGGATCGGATTCGCGCCACGTCGAATATCGGCACGAACCTGCGCATCGATCCGACCACCGGCACCGTCGTCGCCACCGATACGTCCACCGCTTTTGCCGCCGGTGACATCAATGCGGGCGTTAACAATGCCCCGCTCGGCCTCGCCTACTCGAACAACGTGGCGGGCGCGGCGGCGACCACGCTCTATGGCATCGTCTTTGGCAGCAACGGCTCGGTCCTGGCTACCGTCGGCTCGGTCGGTGGATCGCCGACATCTCCGAATTCCGGACAGATGTTCACCGTGGGACCGACCGCAGTCTCTGGCTACTCCGGCGCGAGACAGGGCTTCGATATCAGCAGCAGCGGAGCCGTCTACGCGGTTGTCGACAACGACTCGGTGCTCTATTCGATCAACCTCGCCACCGGTGCTGCGACATCGCTCGGATCACTTCCTGCCGGGACGGCGATCCGCGACGTTACTGCCGGCGGGATCGCCGCGCCGGCCGCGATCTCGAATGTTCCAGCGCTCGATCCGGTGACGCTGCTCGCACTCGTCATCCTGCTTGGCGTCGCGGGCGCACTTGCCATGCGGCGGGCGTAGCCCTCCGGTATTCGCACCCGTGGCTTGGCGACGCAGTCGCCCGTGATCGCATTCCCATAACGACGGCAAACCTGGTCCTTCGCGGCTTGCGCGTTGGGTGTTCCGGTAACGGTTTCGCGCAAGTTCGCTGCGGCCGACTTTGTCGCCCGGCTGGACTTGATGGGCTCAGACGTGGCGACTCCGCCGTACACTCGACTTCGCGGTGTCAGCTATGTTGGCTGGCGGACGACGGCCTGGGGTCGACTACGGGCGTCACCGGGTCAAAGCTGAAGGACAGGTTCCAGTCTGATGCGGGCGCCGCTGCGCAGCGATACCGGTCGTGACGCTCGGCAGGGTGCGGGACTCCTGTCGGCCAGGAGCAGTCCTCGCGGCGGTCTGCCAATGCGCTCAAGAGCCGTCGTTGAGCCCGCCTTCGCCGAGGGGCCTGTTAGGCACCACGTAGGTCCTGGCTTAAGCGGTCCGCGCTGCGAACACATAGCCGCTCGTGGACGTCGTCCTGACTCGTTTACACAGCAAGCGCCTTGCTCATATCAACAGTCACTCGCCTTTGACGGTGCACGATTGCGGGGCGTAGGCTATGCGCATGCACATCATCTAAGCAATCTACTTACTGTAATTCGGGCTCACTACCTAGCGGTCATGTTCGAGCAATGTCGCATCCGTACGGCCACCACGGCGGACGCTGAGCCACTGGCGGCGCTCGCCGAACGGACGTTCCGCGACACCTTCGCCAACGATAACTGCCCTCACGACATTGAAGCGTATGTCCGTGACTCGTTCTCGCTCGCCCGCGTTCGTGCCGAGTTGGCCGATGACGCGAACACGTTCCTACTCGCGTTCCCGGACGGGGAGGAGCAACCGGACGGGTACGCCAAGCTACGAACCGGGACGACGGACCCGAGCGTCACTGGGAAGGACCCGGTCGAACTGCAACGGCTCTACGTGGTCCGGAGCGCCATTGGGCGCGGAGTCGGGGTCGCGCTCATGCGGGCGAGCCTCGATGTGGCCCGATTGGCAGGCCATCTGTTGTCTCTCTCTTTTCTTCGTGATCCACCGGCCTCTTTCTCGCGGAATGTCTCACCGCGCAGTGAGGCGACGCGGCAAGGCAATGCGAGGTGATGCGGTGGGGGATCTTCCGCCGCCGGCGGAGCGGACGTAAGCTGG
>CAIWHR010000130.1 GCA_903912485.1 uncultured beta proteobacterium
CCAGGTGGCGAAGACGATGTCGCCCTGGTGCGTGAAGTTCACGCCCCAGCCCGACTCGCCTGCCGGGTTCCACCACAGGTCCTGGTAATTGGTGGCGAGCGCCAGGTTCGGCTGCGCGCCCCACACGCAGGTCGGGGCCGGCCCGAATAGCTGCCTGGTGATCGGCTTCGTCTGGCTGATGCCGTTCACCGTGTAGGCGATCGTCGCCTGCTGCGTCGAGGCGAAGGTCACCGTCATCGTGCCGACGGGGGTTTCGGCGATGCGCGAGCCGTCCCAGGGCTGGCTGTCGAACGGCGGGCCGGCGACGGTTGCGACCTCGCCCGTGTACGTGCCGGGCGCCGTCCGCTGCAGCACGGCGATCAGCCACCAGGGCTTGCCCGTGGCGTCGTAGGTGAACCAGGTGGCGAAGACGATGTCGCCCTGGTGCGCAAAGTTGATTCCCCACCCGGACTCCGCGGCGTTCCACCACAGGCCCTGGTAATTGTCGGCGGCCACCGCCTTGGGCGCGAGGGCCGCTGCGCCGGCCGCGGCCGGCAGGCCGAAGAGGGCCATCCACCCGCAAAGGATGGCTGCGAGAAACCGCTGCGCTCGTGCACTCATCGCTGTCGTCCCGTCCTGCGGTCGTGAGGCCGCGGATAGTCATTTCAATCGTGCGAGCGCGAGTGTGGAGGAACCGATCGGTCGAGTCAAACGTCAATTTGCGATTCGCAACCGGCTGCTCCGCACGCTGATCGGGGCACTTTCGGGCGGGCACCGACGCCAGCGTGGCGGCGCGCGGGCAGGCGGGCGGTCGCGAGCCCGCAGGGCGGCGCCCTGGAGATCGGCATCGCGTTGCAGGAAGCAGTGCAGGCGCTTGGGCACCGCCAGCCCCCACTGCCGCAGCTGTCGCGGCCGACCTGAAACCGGTTCGGTTTGGCCGACGTGAAACCGGTGTTCGGGCGGTAGAGGTCTTCTTCCGGGGGTGAAAGAGATCTGAAGCCGGGTCTTCTTCGCCGGTTGGTTGCTTCTCCGGTGTTCTTCCGCGGTTGCGTGGTAAGGCGATTCGCGAAGATCTGCATCGTGCCCACCATCGTGCAACTGGAACTGGCGAAATGGCTGACTGAGCGGGGTCGGGGGTATGAAGCTCGAAAACGCTTGGCCAACGCGCGCAGCGCATCGCGATGACCTCGTAGATGCGTTCGAGCAACAGCGCTCGGGCGCGGCTGTGTGCCAGGGCGACGTCGCTGCGCTGTGAAAAGGGTCATCCCGTCGGCGTTACAATGAGAATGCGAGCTTCGGTTGCCGGACCATTGCTGTGCGATTTTGCCGGTCATCGGAAGTGGCCGCGCGGCGCATACGGCAGCTGGTCAACGGGGCGAGTTTCCCGATACTTGCCCTGACGGCGAGCGCCTTCGGCGAAGACCGAGCCCGAAGCATCGACGCCGGCATGAACGATTTCATCGTCCAGTCGGTCGCTCCAGACGCGCTGGTTGCGTCCATTGTGAAAGGGTTGCGCTGACCTCGGGTGACGGGTTCGACCTGTCTGCCCGGACGTCCCGCCTCGACAAAGGAGACTTACCGTGAAGAAGAGCCTTTTTTTCCTGATTGCGTTCGGCTTGGCCTTCGGCTGCCCGCTCGCAATCAAGGCCGAGCCGGCCGCCGTCGACAAGACGAAACTGCTGCTGATCAGCAACTCGACCAAGGCGGGAGAGGCGTTCCTCGACTATCCGAAGGAACAGATCAAGGCGTTTCTCGGCGACAAGCCCGTGACCGTGCTTTTCATCCCCTACGCCCGCGTCGGTACGTCCTACGACGAGTTCGAAGCCGCGGTCAAGGCGAAGTTCAAGGAGATCGGCCACGACGCCATCGGCATTCACCGGTTTGCCGATCCGGTGAAGGCCGTCGAAGAAGCGCAGGCCATCGCCGTCGGCGGTGGAAATACCTGGATGCTGCTCCACGAACTGCGCAGGAACCGGCTGCTCGACCCGGTGAGGGCCAGGGTAAGGTCCGGAGCGCCCTACATCGGATGGAGCGCCGGTTCCAATGTGGCCGCCCCGACGATCAAGACGACCAACGACATGCCGATCATCGACCCGCAGGGTCTGCACGCCTTCGAACTGGTACCTTTCCAGATCAATCCGCACTACCTCGATGCCAAGCCCGAGGGCTTCGCCGGCGAGAGCCGCGAAGATCGGCTCAAGGAATTCCTGGTCGTCAACCCCGACGTGTATGTGGTCGGGTTGCGTGAACAGTGCATGCTCCGGATCGAAAACGGGAGCATGCGCCTGATCGGCCCGAGCACGCTGCGCGTGTTCAGGAAAGACCGGGAAACCCGGGAACTGGGCACCGGCGACGACGTCGATTTCCTGCTGCGGAAGTAGAGTTGACCGGAGGCTGCCCTTATCGGATGGAGTCTATGCGGGCGAGTCGGCATACGGCGGCGAGTTCCTGCCGCCACCGCCGGTCACCACCCAGCGCCTAGGCGTTCCTACGGCGTGACAATGTTGAACATCAGATCGAACGTTCCCAGCAGACTCAGGAGGTCCTGCAGCGGCTTCGGGTTGTCGACGTCGACCGCTTTCGACTTGATGGCCTCCGCCCAGGTCGTCTGCCCGGTGTTGATGGCGTCGAGCGTGTCCCGGGTCATCTTCAGCGTGGCGTCGGGATACAGGGCCTGCCGATGCGGCCCCCGGTACGTGAGCGCCGAATTTTCGAGCGTTGTGACGTACACGTCCGCCGACTTGTCGGCGTAGTAGACGTTCCAGTTGAGCACAATGCGCTTGCCGTCGGCGCGCGGGCCGTCGAGGAGGATGCCGAGGTAGTCGAAGTACAGGTCCAGCGTGATCGACCTGAACTGATCGGAGGCGTCGCTCGGTGTCTGGACGTCCTTGCCCGGAACGCCACCGCGCAGTTCCATCGCCCCCACGAGGTAGTGGTTGCGCCAGATGCCCGACTCCGACTGGTAGCCCATCTGCTCGAAGGCATCGGCCTGCAGTTCGCGCGCCGCCCTGTTGTGCGGCTCGGCAAACACGACGTGGTTCATGACCTGGGCCACCCAGCGGTAGTCGCCGTCCTTGAACGCCTTGCGCGCCCGCGTGATGACCGCTTCCGCGCCCCCCATGTACTCGACGTAGCGCACCGCGGCTGCTCTGGGCGGGAGCGGATGCAGGTTCGACGGGTTGCTGTCGAACCAGCCGAGGTAGCGCTGGTAGACGGCCTTGGCGTTGTGGTTGACCGTTCCGTAGTAGTCGCGGTTGAACCATTGCTGCGACAGGCTCGCGGGAAGCTTCAGCCGCTCGGCCACCTCGGTCATCGTGTAGCCCTGGTTCGCCAGGTGCAGCGACTGGTCGTGGACGTATTTGTAGAGGTCGCGCTGCTTGGTCATCATGTCGATGATGTCCTCGGTGCCCCAGACCGGCCAGGTGTGAGCGAAGAACATCACCTGCGCGTCGCCGAATTCCTCGATCGCGGTCTGCACCACTTTCCACCACGTCTTGCCGTTGCGGATCGTGGCACCGCGCAGCGTGTAGAAATTGTGGTTGGTGTGGTTCATGTCCTCGGCCGCGCACAACGCCTTGAACTGCGGGAACCAGATCAGCATTTCCGCCGGCGCCTCCGTTTCAGGTGCCAGCAGGAACTGCATCTGGACCCCGTCGACCCACATCTCCTGGAGATCGGTCGTGACGTCGTCCGTGGGCGCGAGCATGGTCATCGCGGCATTCACGGGCCGGGCTTTGCCGATGCCTACGTCGACCTGCCCGCGAGGCCCCTTGGGCAGGTACGTTCCATACGAGTACTGGGAGCGGCGGCCCATCACGTTGCCTGCAAACAGGTTTTCGCTGATCGCGGCCTCGAGGAATCCCTCCGGCGCGATGACCTTGAACTTCCCGGCGTTGTAATCGTCCTCGGTCACCACTCCCTTCACGCCACCGTAATGATCCATGTGCGAGTGGGTGAAGATGACCGCCTTTACCTTGCGCGCCTTTCCGGGATCGCGGTGCGACTGGTACAGGGCCAACGCGGTCGCCGCGGTTTCCTTGGCGTCCATCGGGTCGATGAGGATGATGCCCGTGTCGCCCTCGATGATCATCAGGTTGGTGACGTCGAAGCCCCGCACCTGGTAGATGTGCTCGGCGACCTTGTACAGCCCGTTGTTCATGTTGATGACCGCCTGCCGCCACAGGCTCGGGTTGACGGTCGGCGGAGGGGGCGTGCCCTGCAGCAGAAAGCCGTAGTCCTGAAGGCTCCAGACGAGCTTCCCGCTGGCGTTGTAGGACACGGCGTTGTCGCGGGTGACGATGAAATTGCGGGAGGCATCGTAGAAGTCGTCGGTGTTCGAGAACGGCAGGGTTCTCACCACCTTGGCGTACTCCCGCATCGTCGCCGGTTCGGCAGGCTTGGGCTGGGTCACCCCCGGGCTCTGGGCGCCCACCGGATCCGCGTACACCATGAGTCCACCGCCGACGAGCAGGACGAACACGCCTGCAACAAACAAACGCCGGGACGCAATGCCTGTCATCGTTCTCTCCTTGTCGTCAAGGAATGCGCTTTCGATACACCCGACTTCGCCTCCCGGCGGGAAGCGATCCCGATGCCGCGCAGTACCGGTCGCGCCGCCGGCATGAAGAGGAATTCCTGCGTGCGGGATTCCTCACGCCCTGCACCGGGGTCGCAGGTCCGGAGCCGGAAGACCGGCCAGTCCCCCACCGCGGCAATGCGCACGGCCACGCGCGGCAACATTTCCATAATAACCATGCCCAAATCAATGATATCTGTCCGAGATCAATTTACGCGGCCACGATGGCGTTTGCGCTCGCGCTCTGCTCGTCAGCGCCAGCGACCCACCCTTCCCGGCGCCATGTGTTGGCGCCAGGTCAAGGGGAGGCAAGTACCCGCGCTGAGAATGGATGTGACGGCGGTCGCGGAGGGGACCATGACAGCGAAGGTCGGCACCGACTGGATCGACCCGGCGCTCGAGCCTCGTTACGCGGCGATCACGCCAGGCATGTTGATGACCAACACGTCGGGGCTCCCGGGCAACGACAGGCGCGACATGGTCTCGGGCCAACCGTTCACCGGCTACGCTGCGCAGGTCCTCGCGGGACTCAGGTAGCGGCGGCTGAAGCGCGCTAGTGTTTAATTGCATTATATTGCGATAGTACTTATGATGCCTTCGTTGCATTGCCGACGGAGGCGTCATGGCGCGAACTGCGGTTGCATTGTCGTGCACGGCGGACGTGATGGCCGAACTTGAGC
>CAIWHR010000131.1 GCA_903912485.1 uncultured beta proteobacterium
CGCGCAGCCCGGGGTGGTCGCGCCCCGAGCGATCGCCGCGAGCCGCCGTCGCCCGCCGCGCGTAGCCCGGGCTGCGCCCCCCGAGCGATCGCCGCGAGCCGCCGGCGCCTGCCGCGCGCAGCCCGGGGCCACGTCGCCCCGGGTTTCGCCCATCGGCGTCGGTAGCACGCGGTCGGCGGTGGTGGGGGCGAACCCCGGGTTTCGCCCATCGGCATCGGTAGCACGCGGTCGGCGGTGGTGGGGGCGAACCCCGGGCTACGCACTTTGGTATGCGGCGTAGCCGCGCAACCGCCGTAGCCCGGGCTGCGCGCCCCGAGCGATCGCCGCGAGCCGCCGTCGCCCGCCGCGCGCAGCCCGGGGCCACGTCGCCCCGGGTTTCGCACTCTGGTACGCGGCGCAACCGCGCATTCGCCGGGGCGGGCGCTTCGCTGCCACAGCGCCCCGCGGTCAGCTTCCGGGGAGCGAGACCACGTTGGCGTGGGACTTGTCGCGGGTTTCGGCCGCCCCGGCGTTGCCGTCGATGCGAGCGGCCAGCGCGTCGATGCGCGACGTCAGCGCGTCGACGCTCGCGGCCAGTTCGGCCGCCCGCTGCGCGAAGTCGGCGAACTGCGACGCCCCGACGACCAATGCCGTCTCGTCGCAGGCGAAGCTCGCAACGCTTGCACCCAGCCGCTGCGCCGCGACCTCGGGGAAAGCGAGCAGCCGCCTTCCCGCATCGGCCACCCGCTGGCCGACGATCGGTCCCAGCGCTTGCGCGAACGTCTGCTCGGCGAACCAGGGCAGCGTCTGCGCGAGATCCTTCAGCGTTGCCGCCAGCGCCGGATCGCCCGATTCGACGATGAACTCAGGCCAGCGCGAGGGATTGGCGAGGAACGACGAAACGCCGATCGGCGACAGCGTCAACGTCAGATCGGGGACGAGGCCGGCGAGCGTCGTCGTCGCCAGTCGCCCCGAGGCCTCGAGGCGCAGCGCCGTCGACAGCGGACCGACCGCGACGACGAACACGCGGCCGGCGTGGCCGGCGAGGCGCTCCTGCGCCCACGCCTGGCGTTCAAAGACCCGGTTCGCCAGCGCCGCCGCGGGACCCAGCATCGGACAGTTCGGACAGTTCGGTCAGGATGTCTGCTGGATGCCGGCGAGCAGCCAGCCCGACGAACCGTCGACCGGCTTGGTCAGGTTCCAGACTTCGTCGAGGGGCTTCGGGTTCGCTTCGCCGTCCTCGCGCACGAGACCGGTGTAGCGCACGCTCGCCCAGTGGCGCGCGCCTTCGGTCGTCACTTCGAGCACGCCGGCCTCGAGCGAAACGATCTCGGTCGGCTTGTGCTCGCCGCGCGCGCCGAACTCGCGCGAGACCTCGGCGTACATTTCGGGCGTCATCACTTCGGCCAGCGTGCTCCGATCGCCGGTGTCGTACGCCGCCTGCAGCCGGTTGAACTGGAGCTTGGCCTGCCGGGCGAACCCCGCCGCATCGAATCCGGGCGGCAGCGGCTGCGCCATGGGCCTGTCCGCCGGGCCCGCCGGCGGCGACGCGGGCATGACCGGCTCCTGCCGTTGCGCACCGCCCCAGGCCGGAGCAGGTTCGACGTCGAACCTGGGCTGCGCCAGGCCCGGCTCGGCCGCGCCCGCGTACTGCATCGCCGGTTTGGGCGTGGCGCGACGCGCCATCAGCATGCGCACGACCGCGATGCCGGCGACCGCGAGCAGTGCGATCAGCAGGAAGCTGCCCATGCCTTCGGGCAGCCCGAAGTGCGACAGCAGCGCGGCGAGCCCCAGACCGGCGGCGATGCCTGCGATCGGGCCCAGCCACCTCGACATGCCCGAGGCGGCGGGAGCGGCCGGCTTGGCCGGCAGCGCGGCGCCGGGCTGCGCCGGCATCACCGGCTGCGCCGCGGCGCCCGGGGTTGCGGGCCGCGGCGCGACGCTTTGCCGCTGCGCGCCCAGGCTGCCGCCGCCGCCCAGCCGCTTGGCGGCGGCCAGATCGCTGACGGCGAAGGCCGCCGTGGCCAACGCGGCGACCATCACTATGGCAAGCTTGTGCATGAGATTCCTCCGGTGCGTGCTGCGCCGCGCGGCGTTCCGCGCGGCGGTCAGTATTTGTGGCCGAGATGCAAAGCCACAACCCCAGCCATCAGGTTATGTACTTCGACCCGGTCGAACCCTGCTTGTTCCATCATCGCCTTGAGCGCCGCCTGGTCCGGGTGCATACGGATGGATTCGGCGAGATAGCGGTAGCTGGCGTCGTCGCCGGCGACCAGCTTGCCGAGCCGCGGCAGAACGTTGAAGCTGTACCAGTCGTACGCGGGCGCCAGCGGCGCATGTACGCGCGAGAATTCCAGCACCGCGGCGACACCTCCGGGCTTGAGCACGCGGCGCATCTCCGCCAGCGCGACTTCCTTGCGCGTGACGTTGCGCAGCCCGAACGCGATGCTGACGCAGTCGAAGTACCCGTCGGCGAACGGGAGCTTCTCCGCGTCGCACTGGAGCACCGGAACGATCCTGCCGGCGTTGACGACGCGGTCGCGCCCGCGCGCGAGCATCGCGCCGTTGATGTCGGTCAGCACGACTTCGCCGCCGGCGCCGACGCGCTCGGCGAACAGCAGCGCGAGGTCGCCGGTGCCGCCGGCGAGGTCGAGGACGCGATGGCCCGCGCGCACGCGCGTGGCGTTGACGGCGAAGCGCTTCCACAAGCGGTGCAGCCCCAGCGACATCAGGTCGTTCATGAGGTCGTACTTGCCGGCGACCGATTCGAACACGCCGCGCACCTGCTGCGCCTTGTCGTCGGCGGCAACCTCCCGGAAGCCGAAGTGGGTCTTGTCGCTCATCGCCGCACCGCGCTATTTGGGCTCACGGCAGGCACCTGCCGCCGCCATCCGGTCGAGGTAGCGCTGCCACAGGTCTTCCTGCCGCGTGCCGAGGTCGTGCAGATAGTCCCACGAGTAGATGCCGCTGTCGTGGCCGTCGGAGAACGTCGGCCGGATCGCGTAGTGGCCGACCGCCTCCACCTCCTTGATGGCGACGTCGCGCTTGCCGACCTGCAGCGTCTCCTGCCCGGGGCCGTGGCCGCGCACCTCGGCCGAAGGCGAGTACACGCGCAGGAATTCGTAGGGCAGCCGGAACGCGCTGCCGTCGGCGAACGCGATCTCGAGGACGCGCGACGCCTGGTGCAGCTTGATCTCCGTCGGGTGCGGAGCGGGAGGTTCGGGGGTGGGCATGGCGGTGCTAGCGTAGCACAGCGGCCGCCGCCGCCGCCGCGGCGCGGGTCGAACGCCTTGAACGCAGCCCCGCGGCCGCCGGGTCAGAACGTGCGCGTCGCCGGCTCGTCGGGCATCACGTTGAGGTTGCCGATCCCGGCGAACACGTTGCGGTCCTTCGCCTCGTGGCCGTGCAGCTTGATCTGCAGCCGCAGGTCGTTGATCGAGTCGGCGTTGCGCAGCGCGTCCTCGTAGGTGATGAGGCCGCCCTCGTAGAGGTCGAACAGCGACTGGTCGAAGGTCTGCATCCCCAGTTCGCGCGAGCGCTTCATGATCTCCTTGATCCCCGAGACGTCGCCCTTGAAGATCAGGTCGGAGATCAGCGGCGAGTTCAGCATCACCTCGACCGCCGGAACGCGTCCCTTGGCGTCGCGGCGCGGAATCAGCCGCTGCGCGACGAAGGCGCGGGTGTTGAGCGACAGGTCCATCAGGAGCTGCGCGCGGCGCTCCTCGGGGAAGAAGTTGATGATCCGGTCGAGCGCCTGGTTGGTGCTGTTGGCGTGCAGCGTCGTCAGGCACAGGTGGCCGGTCTCGGCGAAGGCGATCGCGTGGTCCATCGTCTCGCGGTCGCGCACCTCGCCGATCAGGATCACGTCGGGCGCCTGCCGCAGCGTGTTCTTGAGCGCGATCTGCCAGCCGTCGGTGTCGACACCGACCTCGCGCTGCGTGACGATGCAGTTCTTGTGCGTGTGCACGAACTCGATCGGGTCCTCGATGGTGATGATGTGGCCGTAGCTGTTCTCGTTGCGGTAGCCGAGCAGCGCCGCCATCGACGTCGACTTGCCGCAGCCGGTCGGGCCGATGAACATCATGATGCCGCGCTTGCTCATCGCGACGTCCTTCAGCACCGGAGGCAGCTGCAGCTCCTCGAAGTGCGGGATGTCGGTCATGATCGTCCGCAGCACCATGCCGACCCGGCTCTGCTGGACGAAGGCGTTGACGCGGAAGCGGCCTATGCCCGGCGGGCTGATCGCGAAGTTGCACTCCTTCGTCGACTCGAATTCGGACGCCTGCTTGTCGTTCATCACGCTGCGCACGAGCTCGATCGTGTGCTGCGGCGTCAGCACGTTCTTCGACACCGGCGAGATCTTGCCGTCGATCTTGAGCGCCGGCGGAAAATCGGCGGTGATGAAGAGGTCGGAGCCGTTCTGCCGGACCAGGAGTTCCAGCAGGTCGTGGATGAACTGGGTCGCGTTCGCGCGTTCCATCGCGGTGTCTCCTTAGGGCGCCTTCTCCGCTGTCTCGGGGTTCAGCCGAGGAACAGGTCCTTGTTGACCGCGCGGAACTTCGCCTCAGACGCCGAGACGATGTGGCGGCGGACGAGCTCCTGCAGATTCTGGTCGAGCGTCTGCATCCCCAGCGCGAGGTTGGTCTGGATCGACGAGTACATCTGCGCGACCTTGTTCTCGCGGATGAGGTTGCGGATCGCGGGCGTGCCGATCATGATCTCGTGCGCGGCGACGCGGCCCTCGCCGTCCTTGGTCTTGAGCAGCGTCTGCGAGACCACGGCGACCAGCGACTCGGACAGCATCGACCTGACCATGTCCTTCTCTGCGGCAGGGAACACGTCGATGATGCGGTCGATGGTCTTGGCGGCGGAACTGGTGTGCAGCGTGCCGAACACGAGGTGGCCGGTCTCGGCCGCGGTCAGCGCGAGGCGGATGGTCTCGAGGTCGCGCATTTCGCCGACCAGGATGTAGTCGGGATCCTCGCGCAGCGCGCTGCGCAGCGCGTTGGGGAACGACAGCGTGTGCGGTCCGAGTTCGCGCTGGTTGATCAGGCATTTCTTCGATTCGTGGACGAATTCGATCGGGTCCTCGATCGTCAGGATGTGTCCGTACTGGTTTTCGTTGACGTGATTGACCATCGCCGCGAGCGTGGTCGACTTGCCGGACCCCGTCGGACCCGTGCACAGGATGAGCCCGCGCGGCCGCGTCGTGAGTTCGGCGAACACCTTCGGGCAATTGAGGTCCTCGAGCGAGAGCACCTTGGTCGGAATCGTCCGGAAGGCGGCGGACGCGCCGCGCTGCTGGACGAAGGCGTTGACCCGGAAACGCGCGAGATTGGGCACCGCGAACGAGAAGTCGCACTCGAGGTTTTCCTCGTAGCCCTTCCTCTGCGCGTCGCTCATGATGTCGTACACCATCGAGTGCACGTCCTCGTGCTCCATCGGCGGCAGGTTGATCCGGCGGATGTCGCCGTGGACGCGGATCATCGGCGGCAGGCCCGACGACAGGTGCAGGTCGGAGGCTTTGTTCTTGACCGCGAAGGCGAGAAGTTCGGTGATGTCCATCTATAATCCCTGGAATAGCCGCTGGCCCACACGCTGACGCCGCATCACGCCGTGAACGCTGCGACGGCCGACTCGTTGCGCCGGGCCGGCCGCCGATCGGCGCCGTCGGCGCAAATCCATGCTTCGCGGAGAAGCCTTTCCATGCCGTCCCCGTTTAATTATGACCTGCTGCGGGAAGACTGGCTAGCGCTCTCGGCGCGCATCGGGCGCGCGGCGGCGGCCGCCGGCCGCGACCCCGGCGCGATCTCGATGCTGGTGGTGAGCAAGACGTTCGGGCCGGAGGCGGTGCGTGCCGTTCACGCCCTCGGGCAGCGCGCCTTCGGCGAGAATTACGTGCAGGAGGCGGTGGCGAAAATGGACGCGACCGTCGACCTGCCGGGCCTGCAGTGGCACATGATCGGGCCGCTGCAGGGCAACAAGACGAACCCGGTTGCCGCCCGCTTCGACGGCGTGCAGACGATAGACCGGCTGCGGATCGCCGAGCGGCTGGCGCGCGCGCGGCCCGCCGGATTGCCGGCGCTCGACGTCTGCGTCCAGGTCAACATCAGCGGCGAAGCGTCCAAGAGCGGTGTTTCGCCGGCGGAGGCGCTGCCGCTCGCGCAGGCGGTGGCGCGGCTGCCGCGACTGCGGCTGCGCGGACTGATGGGGATCGCCGCGGCGACCGCCGACGTCGATCGGCAGCGCTCGCAGTTCCGCAGCCTGCGCCAGTGCTTCGAGGCCTGCCGGGGCGCGGGAATGCCCGTCGACACGCTGTCGATGGGGATGTCGGCGGACCTCGAGGCCGCCATCGCCGAGGGTGCGACGCTGCTGCGCGTCGGGAGCGCGCTCTTCGGCGACCGCGGCGCGCGCGCCGCCGGCGATTCGTAGTCCGGGCCGCGCGCGAGCGATGCCCGATTGCCATTTTCTGAGACGGAGCGACGCATGAGCATCACCTTCATCGGCGGCGGCAACATGGCCACCGCCCTCATCGGCGGGATGCGCTCGCGCGGGCACGCCGCCGCCGAGTTTCACGTCGTCGAGCCGCACGCCGAGCCGCGCGCCAGGATCGAGGCGCGCTTTCCCGGCATCCATGTGTCTTCCGAAACCACCGCCGCGGCGGTGGCCGGCGCCGACCTGATCGTGCTCGCGGTGAAGCCGCAGCAGATGCGCGCCGCCGCGCAGGCGCTGGCGGCGCAGCTGCCGTCGACGGCGCCCCCGGTCGTGCTGTCGATCGCCGCCGGCATCCGCCTGGCCGACCTCGGGCGCTGGCTCGGGGGAGCGACGCGGATCGTCCGCGCGATGCCGAACACGCCCGCGCTGATCGGCAAGGGCATCAGCGGCGCGTTCGCGCCGGCCGGCGTCGACGGCGCCGGCCGGGCGCTCGCCGCCGAGGTGCTCGAGGCCGCCGGCGAGCTCGTCTGGGTGGACAGCGAGCCCATGCTCGACGCGGTGACCGGCGTGTCGGGCAGCGGCCCGGCGTACGTGTTCTATTTCCTCGAAGCGCTGGAAGAGGTCGCCCGCGATCTCGGGTTCTCGGCCGGCGACGCGCGGCGGCTCGCGCACGCGACCTTCGCCGGCGCGGTCGCGCTGGCGCAGGGCAGCGACGTCGCGCCGGCGACGCTGCGCGCGCAGGTGACGTCGAAGGGCGGCACGACCGAGCGGGCGCTGGCCGCGATGGAGAAGAATTTCGTGAAGGCATCGATCATCGCGGCGGTGAACGCTGCCACCGAACGCGCGCGCGAGCTGGGCGACGCGTTCGGCACCGAAGCCTGAGGGGAGGGAGTCAAGATGATCGGCCAGGCGCTCAAGTTTCTGCTGGACACGGCCTTCGGGCTGCTGACGTATGCGTTCCTGCTGCGGTTCGCGATGCAGTGGCTGCGCGCGCCGTTTCGCAACCCCGTCGGCCAGGCGCTCACCGCGCTCACCGACTGGGCGGTGAAGCCGCTGCGGCGCGTGCTGCCGGGGTTCGGCGGCCTCGACTGGTCGACGCTGTTCCTGGCGTGGCTCGCGCAGTTCCTGTGGCTGCTCTGCGTGGCGCTGCTGCTGGGCGGCGGCGGCACCGGCGGCGCGGTCGTCGCGACGCTGGCGCTGTTCGCCGTGGTCGAACTGCTGAAGTCCGCGCTGTGGCTGCTGATCGTCGTCGTGTTCGTCCAGGCGATCCTGTCGTGGGTGGCGCCCGGCGGTCCGATCGCGGGACTGCTCAACGCGCTGACTTACCGCTTCCTCGCGCCGATCCGGCGGCTGGTGCCCCCGCTCGGCGGCACGCTCGACCTGTCGGCGCTGATCGTCATCGTGCTGGCGCAGCTGGCGCTGATGCTGCCGGTGCAGTGGCTCGAAGCGCTGGTCGCGGGCGCGATCCGCTAGCCTGCGGCCGGTGGCCGACGCGCCGTGGCGGCGGGAGGAGCGCGAAGGCGCCGCGCACGCGCTCGTCCTGACGCTGCACGTGCAGCCCGGCGCGAAGCGCACCGAGGTCGCCGGCGTTCACGGCGACGCGCTCAAGGTCCGGCTGGCGGCGCCGCCCGTCGACGGCAAGGCCAACGCCGCGCTGCTGCGCTACCTTTCCGACGCGTTCGGCGTGCCGCAGCGCGCGGTCACTCTGGTCCGCGGCGAGACTTCGCGGCAGAAGACGGTGCGGGTGACGGCGCCGCGTCTGCGGCCGGACCGGGAGTGGTGAGCGCCAGACGATTGGCGAGACGGACGAAGTCGGCGACGGCGAGCGTCTCGCCGCGGCAGCCGGGATCGATGCCCGCGGCCTCGATCGCGTCGGCGCCGCAGATCTCCGCGAGCGCGTTGCGCAGCGTCTTGCGCCGCTGCCCGAACGCCGCGGCGACGGTGCGCGCGAACAGCCGGGCGTCGGCGATCGCGGGGCGCGCCGCCGCCAGCGGGACGAGGCGCACCACCGCCGAATCGACGCTGGGCGACGGGCGGAACGCGCCGGGAGGGACGACGAAGAGACGCGTCACCCTGAACGTCGCCTGCAGCATCACGGTCAGCCTCCCGTAGTCCGGCGTCGCCGGCGCCGCGGCCATGCGGGCGACGACCTCCTTCTGCAGCATCACGTGCACGTCGGCGATTGCCGACGCGTGCTGCGCCAGGTGGAACAGCAGCGGCGAACTGATGTTGTACGGCAGGTTGCCGACGATGCGCAGCCGCTCGCCGAGCGTCGGGAAGTCGAACGCCAGCGCGTCGGCGACGTGCAGCGTGAGGCGCTCCGGCGGAAAATCGGCGGCGAGGCGCGCGGCGAGATCGCGGTCGATCTCGACGGCGGTGAGGCGGCCGGCGCGCGCGATCAGCGGCGCGGTCAGCGCGGCGAGGCCGGGTCCGATCTCGACCAGGTTGTCCCCCGGTGCGGGCGCGATGGCGTCGACGATGCGCGCGATGTAGTGCGGGTCGACGAGGAAGTTCTGGCCGAAGCGCTTGCGCGGCTGGTGACCAAGCACGTCAGTGCCCGCCCGGCCGCCCGAAGGGCACTGACTCGGCTCCCTCGGGGGGCAGCGAACGCAGTGAGCGTGGGGGCAGTTTCATCCTAGTGCCCGCCCGGGCGTCCCGCCAGCGCGACGGCGAGTTCGACCGCGGCGAACAGGCTGCCGGGGTCCGCCGAGGCCGCAAGCCGCGGATCGGCGGCGAGGTCGAGCGCGGTGCCGTGATCGACCGAGGTGCGGACGAAAGGCAGGCCCAGCGTCACGTTGACGCCGTGCCCGAAGCTCGCCGCCTTCAGCACCGGCAGCCCCTGGTCGTGGTACATCGCGACGATGGCGTCGTAGGCGCAGGCGTGGCTGGGCACGAACACGGTGTCCGCGGGCAGCGGACCGGTCGCGTCGATTCCTGCGGCGCGGGCGGCGGCGAGCGCCGGCGCGATGACGTCGATCTCCTCGCGCCCGAGGTGGCCGCCTTCACCCGCGTGCGGATTGAGCCCGCACACGGCGATCCGCGGCGACGCGATGCCGAATTTGGCGCGGAGTTCGGCGTCGACGATCGCCAGCGTGGCGGCGACCGCCTCGCGGGTGATCGCGGCGGGGACATCGGCCAGCGCGAGGTGCGTGGTCACCAGCGCCACCCGCAACGGCGCCGCAGCGGCGCCGCCGACCAGCATCATGACGACGCGCGGCGTGTGCGTCCGCTGCGCGAAGAACTCGGTGTGCCCCGAAAACGGGATCCCGGCGTCCATCAGCACGCTCTTCTGCGCCGGCGCGGTGACCAGCGCCGCAAAGGCGCCGGTGGCGCAGGCGTCGGCGGCGCAGGCGAGCATCGCCAGCACCGCGTGCGCATTCGCCGGATCGGGCCGGCCCGGGATCACCGGCACCGTCAGCGGCTGGTGCCACACTTCGATCGCGCGTCGGTCCGGCGCCGCCGATGCCGGGTCGTAGCGCAGCGTGTTCGCGGCGAGGCCCGCCCGCGCCGCGCGCGCGTCGAGGAGGTCGTGGTCGCCGATGACGACCAGCCGCGCGGCGAACGGCTGCTCGCGGTGGCGGCGCGCAAGCATCGCGATGAGTTCCGGCCCGATGCCCGCCGGTTCGCCGACGGTGATCGCGACCGCACGCCGGTCGCTCATCTCGCCTCCGGCGGGCGCTGACGCCGGACGACGACGCCGGCGGCGACGTCGCCGTAGACGTCGACGGCAAGGTCGATCTCCGCGTCGACCGCCATCGTCCCGTCGTCGCCGGGGCCGATCGACGCCTGCGTGAAACCCGCCAGCGGCTCCTTCGGCGGGCCGAACAGCCACAGACCGTCGAGCGGGCGCCGGCGATCGATCTCGCCGGTGTGCTGGACCGCGGGGCCGAGCGGCAGCGCGTGGCCTTCGCGGCCGAAGACCGGGAACTGGTCGAGCGCCGCGCGGTAGCGCAGCACGCGCAGGCCGGGAAAACGCTGGCGCGAATTGAGGTCGTACCACGCGCCGGGCGGCAGCGCGATCTCGACCTCGCCGCCCGGCCCGAGGATGGGCGCGACCAGCAGCGCGTCGCCGCACATGAACTGCGTCTCGCAGCCGCGCACCAGCGCGTTGCCGGGAAAGGCGAGCGCCATCGCGCGCATCACCGGCAGTCCGGTCCGCGTCGCGGCAGCGATCACCTGCTGCAGGTAGGGCAGCAGCCGGTACCGGAACGCCAGCCACTTCCTTGCGATCGCCTCGGTCTCGGCGCCGAAGGACCAGGGCAGGCACTCGTCGCGGCCGTCGAGCCACAGGTGCGAGCCGAACACGCAGGACTGAAGCCAGCGCAGCCAGAGTTCGGCCGACGGCGCCGGGCCGTACGCGCCGCCGATCCTGCCGGCTTCGTACGGCGCGCCGCTCATTCCCCACGACAGCGTGCCGCGGATCGACGCGGCGAGCCCTTCCCAGTCGCTCTGCGGCTCGCCGCCGGCCGCGACCGGGTAGCGCTGGCTGCCGGCCCAGCCGGCGCGCGTGACGATCAGCGAACCGGCGTCGGCGTCGCGCGCAAACCGCGCTGCCGCCTCGAACAGGCACCGGCTGTAGAGCAGCGGATAGACGTTGTGCAGGCGCTCGCCGGTGTCGCCGTTGAAGGCGATCGCGTCGACGGGAACGCGCTCGCCGCCGCTGGTCATCACCACGTCGACGCCGTCGGCGAACAGCTTTTCGTGCGCGTCGCGCCACCACGCGAACGCGGCCGGGTTGGTGAAGTCGACGAAGCCGTACTCCTGCGGCATTCCCAGCGCCGCGCCCCAGGCGTCGGCTTCGACGGCGGTGTCCCAGGCGCAGGTGTACGGCATGCCGCCTTCGCGGGAAAGCAAAAAGTCCTTGCCGGAGAGTTCGCCGAACGCCGGCGAGTCGACGGCGATGTACGGCGACTGCGAGACGCAGATCCGGAAATCGTCGGCGCGCAGCGTCGCCAGCGCCGACGCGGCGTCCGGAAAGCGCTCGCGGTCCCAGCGCCGGTCGAATCGCGTCGCGCCGTTCCATCCGACGCGGTCGTCGAGCGTCAGCACGTCGCAGGGAATCCGGTGCAGGCGCAGCTTGCGCGCGAGCGCGACGGCATCCGTCGGAACGTCGCGGTACTCCCGCGACACCCACAGCCCGAGGCTCCACGCCGGCACCCCGGGAGCGCGGCCGGTGAGCCGCGTGTAGAGGTCGACGACGTCGGCCGGCGTATCGGCGGCGAAGAGGAAGAGGTCGAGCGCCGTGTCGGCGACCAGCAGCACGTACGAACGGTGCGACCAGTCCGGATGGCCGACGCCGTGCGTGACCTCGCCCGACGTATGCGCGAACAGTCCCCAGGCGCCGGCCTTGCCGGCCGCACGCGTCCCCGGGCTCCAGGCGAAAGGAGCGCTCTTGTACGAGCGGCCGCCATTGACGCCCTGCGCGTCCTCGACCCGCGAGTGAAGCAGCTGCCCGCGCTTGTCGAGCGGGCCGAACTGTTCGCCGAGGCCGTAGACCGGTTCGCCGGCGCCGAGGGCGAACGCGGCGGTCCACCGGTGGCCGCTGCGCAGCCGGCTGATCGTCGGCAGGCGCGGCGAACCGTCGAGGCGCAGGTCGGTGGAGGATTCGGCTGCCTGCACGCCCCGGCGCAGCAGTCGCAGCCGCAGCGGCGCTTCGCCGATTTCCAGCGTCGTCTCCCCGGCGGCGATCGACCAGTTGCCGGGCGCGGTCCGCGTCACGACGCAGGCCTGCCGGCGCCCCTCGACGATGCCGTAGTCGGGCCTGCCTTCGGGGCCGGCGCGCAGGCGGAAGACGCCTTCGCCGTACGAGGAGACGTCGAGCACGTCGCCGGTCGACGTCGCGAAGGCGACGCCGGATGCCGAGACACCGAGGCTCCCCTGCGCGTCGAGCGGCAGGTAGGCGGAGCGATCGAACGGCATGGCGGCGGCGGTCCCGGTCTTTCGCCGTCAGAGGGCGAAGGCGGCGCCCGGCGACCCCGCGACGCCGGTCGCCATCCCGCGGCGGCGGCCGAGCGTCTGCGCGTCGATGTCGTGCGCGCGGCGCAGGGGGTTCGCGGAAGCGGTCGCAGGCAGGGTCATGGCGGGCGGCGTGGGGGCAGGCGCCCATCGTACAAGAAATCCCCGCGGCGCGGGCCGCGCAGGCACGGGTCCGCCGCGGCGTCAAATCCCGCGCCGGATCGGCTACCATCTGTCCTTTCGCCCTCCACCGGACACCCGCATGCGCTTCGAAGGCACCGACACCTACGTCGCCACCCCCGACCTCATGCTCGCGGTCAACGCAGCGATCGCGCTGGAGCGGCCGCTGCTGATCAAGGGCGAGCCCGGCACGGGCAAGACGATGCTCGCCGAGGAAGTCGCCCGCGCGCTGTCGCGGCCGCTGCTGCAGTGGCACATCAAGTCGACGACCAAGGCGCAGCAGGGGCTCTACGAGTACGACGCGGTGTCGCGGCTGCGCGACTCGCAGCTGGGCGTCGACAAGGTCGCCGACATCGCCAACTACATCAAGCGCGGCGTGCTGTGGGAAGCGTTCGACGCCGACGCGCCGGCGGTGGTGCTGATCGACGAGGTCGACAAGGCCGACATCGAGTTTCCGAACGACCTCCTGCGCGAGCTCGACCGGATGGAGTTCTACGTCTACGAGATCCAGCGTACCGTGCGCGCGCGGCACCGGCCGCTGGTCGTCATCACCAGCAACAACGAAAAGGAGCTGCCCGACGCTTTCCTGCGCCGCTGCTTCTTCCACTACATCAAGTTCCCCGACCGCGCGACGATGACGCGGATCGTCGACGTGCATTTCCCCGGCCTCAAGAAGGCGCTGCTCGCCGAGGCGCTGGAGGTGTTCTTCGGCCTGCGCGACGTGCCGGGCCTCAAGAAGAAGCCGTCGACGTCGGAGCTGCTCGACTGGCTGAAGCTGCTGCTGGCCGAGGACATTCCGCCCGAGGCGCTGAAGAGCAGCGACAAGAAGGTCCTGATTCCGCCGCTGCACGGCGCGCTGCTGAAGAACGAGCAGGACGTCCACCTGTTCGAGCGCATCGCGTTCATGGCGCGCAGCGGGCGGTAAGGCGCATGGGCGAGGTGATGCGCTTGGTCGAACCGGTGACGCTCGAGGGCCGCCACGCGACGCTCGAGCCGCTCGCGCGCGGGCACGAGGCGGCGCTCGCCGCGGCGGCCGCCGACGGCGAGCTCTGGCGGCTGTGGTACACCGGCGTTCCCGCGCCGGCGGCGACCGCGGCCTGGATCGAGGCGGCGCTGGCGATGCGCGAGAACCTCGGCGCGATGCCGTTCGTCATCCGCGACAACGCGACCGGGGACGTCGTCGGCAGCACCCGCTATTTCAACGTCGAGGGCGCGCACCGGCGCCTCGAGATCGGGCACACCTGGCACGCGCAGCGCGTGCAGCGGACCGCGGTCAACACCGAGTGCAAGCTGCTGCTGCTCGCGCACGCCTTCGAGGCGCTCGACTGCATCGCCGTCGAATTCCGCACCAGCTATTTCAACTTCCAGTCGCGGCGCGCGATCGAGCGCCTCGGCGCGAAGCAGGACGGCATCCTGCGCAACCACCAGATCCTGCCCGACGGCACGCTGCGCGACACCGTGGTGTTCAGCGTCATCGCCGGCGAGTGGCCGGCGGTGAAGCGGCACCTCGCGTTCCAGCTCGACAAGCGGCGGGACGCGACGCCGAACGCGTGATGAAGCGAGCCGCCCCGACGCCTGCCCGACGATGCTCATCGACTTCTTCCTCCACCTCAAGGCCGCGCGGCTGCCGGTCTCGACGCGCGAATTCCTGACGCTGCTCGAAGCGCTGCAGGCGCGCGTCGTGTCGCTGTCGCTCGACGATTTCTACACGCTTTCGCGCATCTGCCTGATCAAGGACGAGGCGCATTTCGACCGCTTCGATCTCGCTTTCGGCGCGTACTTCAGGGGCGCCAGCGCGATCTTCGACGTCCGCGCGACGATCCCCGAGGCGTGGCTCACCAGGGAGTTCCAGCGCCACCTCTCGCCCGAGGACCGGGCGAAGATCGAGGCGCTGGGCGGCTGGGAAAAGCTGATGGAGACGTTCAAGCAGCGCCTCGCCGAGCAGAAGGAGCGCCACGCCGGCGGGTCGAAGTGGATCGGCACCGGCGGCACCAGCCCCTTCGGCGCCTACGGCTTCAATCCCGAGGGCATCCGCGTCGGGCAGGAGGGCAGCGGGAGCCGGAGCGCGGTCAAGGTCTGGGACGAGCGCGCTTTCCGCAACCTCGACGGCGACGTCGAGCTCAACACCCGCAACCTCAAGGTGGCGCTGAGGAAGCTGCGCCGCTTCGCGCGCGAGGGCGTGCCGGAGGAGCTCGACCTCGAAGGCACGATCGAGGGCACGGCGAGGAACGCCGGCTGGCTCGACCTGCACATGGTGCCCGAGCGCCGCAACCGGGTGAAGGTGCTGCTGTTCCTCGACGTCGGCGGCTCGATGGACCCGCACGTGCAGGTCTGCGAGGAGCTGTTCTCGGCCGCCAGGAGCGAGTTCCGCCACCTCGAGTCCTTCTACTTCCACAACTGCATCTACGACCACGTCTGGCGCGACAACAGCCGGCGCAATTTCGACCGCGTCGCCACGCAGGACATCCTGCACAAGTACGGACCCGACTGGAAGGTCATCGTCGTCGGCGACGCGGCGATGAGCCCGTACGAGATCGTGCAGGCGGGCGGCAGCATCGAGTACAGCAACGACGAGCCCGGCGCGGCTTGGCTCACCCGAATCTTCGAGCACTTCCGCCGCGTCGCCTGGTGGAACCCGGAACCCGAGCGCGCGTGGGAATACACGCGGTCGACGCAGATCGTCCTGCACCTCCTGGGACCGCGGATGTTCCCGCTGACGCTGACCGGCGTCGCCGACGGGATCGACGCGCTGCGGCACTGAGGATCCGGCGAGCCCGGGGCGGTCGCGCCCGTGGCCACGTCGCCCCGGGTTTCGCCCATCGGCGTCGGGAGCCCGCGGTCGGCGGCGGTGGGGGCGAAGCCCGGGCGACGCAACCCGAGCCGCGGCGCGATGCCGCGCGTTCCGGCGGCTACCTGTTGAGCACCAGCGCCGGCAGCGTGAGCGTCAGCGCGGGCCAGACGGTGATCGCCACCAGCACGATCAGCAGCGGCACCAGCCACGGCAGGATGGCGCGCGAGATCTGCTCGAAGCTGATGTCGGCGATGCGCGCCATCACGAACAGCACGACGCCGATCGGCGGGTGGATGGTGCCGAGGATCAGGTTGAAGATCATGATCAGCCCGAACTGGACCGGGTCGATGCCGAAGCCGATCGCCGCCGGCACCAGGATCGGGATCAGGATCAGCATCGCCGCCAGCACTTCCATGAAGCAGCCCACCGCCAGCAGGATCAGGTTGGTGACGAGCAGGAACACCAGCGGGCTGTGGATCGTCGCCACCATCAGCGGCGCCAGCGTCTGCGGAATGCGCGAGATCGACATGCACCAGCCGAGCGCGCCCGCCACCATCACCAGCACCGCGACGATGCCGGTGGTCTCGGCGGTGTTGATCAGGATCGCCGGCAGGTCCTTCACCGACAGCGTGCGGTAGACGACGAATCCCAGGAACAGCGCGTACAGGTCCGCGACCGCCGCCGCCTCGGTCGGCGTGAACAGGCCGCTGAACATCCCCGCCAGCAGGATCACCGGCGCCAGCAGCGCCCACACGGCCTCCTTGAACGCGCTCCAGACGTCGCCGAGGCCGGCGAAGGGGTGCCGCGGCAGCCCCTGCAGCGGCGCGATGATCGCCACCATCACCATCAGCGACACGCCCATCAGCACGCCGGGAACGACGCCGGCGAGGAACAGGCGGCCGATCGACACGTCGGCGCTGACGCCGTAGATCACCATCGGCAGGCTGGGCGGGATGATCGGGCCGATGGTCGCGGCGGCGGCGCTGATCGCGGCCGCCGTTTCGGGGCGGTACCCGGCTTTCTTCATCGCCCTCACCTCGACCGCGCCGGTGCCGGCCGCGTCGGCGACGGCGGAGCCCACCATCCCGGCGAAGATCATGCTCGACAGGATGCTCGCGTGCGCGTAGCCGCCGCGCAGCGCGCCGACCAGCGACGTGGCGAAGCGGACGATGCGGTCGGTGAGCCGCGCCGCACCGAGAAGGTTGCCCATGAGGATGAACAGCGGCGCCGCGACCAGCGGAAACGAATTCATCGCCTGCGCCATCTTCTGCGGCACGATCGACGGCGACAGCCCGCTGCCGATGACGAAGGCGAACGCGGCCAGGCCCATCGACGCGAACAGCGGCATGCCGACCAGGATGGCGGCAAGCCAGACGCCGACGATCCACAGCATCAGCGTGATCACCGGGCGGGCGCCCCCGGGGCCGCGGCGGGCGACGCCGGCGGGCGCAGCGTCTCGATCACCTCGCCGGCAGCCTGCAGCGCGGTGATCGCGCCGCCCAGCACCATCGGCACATACATCCACGCCATCGAGATCGGCAGGCTGGTCGCTTCGAGGTCGAAATTCCTGCCGACCAGCACCACGCCGAAGACCGTGACCAGGGCGCCGAACAGCGCGACCGCCGACTGGATCGCGACCTCGGTCGCCCTGTGCCCGCCGGCGGGCAGCTTGTCCTGGAAGTAGCGGATGCGCACGTGGATGCGCCGGCGGCTGGCGACGATCCAGCCGAACACCGCGAGCCAGACCATCAGGAAACGCGAGAACTCGTCGGTCCAGATCAGCGGTTCGCCGAGCGAGCGCGTCACGACGCCGAGCGCCACGCAACCCAGCAGCGCGACCACCAGCACGCAGCAGAGGAACGCGGCTGCCCGGTCGAAGGCTCCGGCGATGGAGTGAAGCTTCGGCATGCGCTGGCTGCCGGCGGCGGCCGTGGCGGGGCCGCCGGCAGCGCCTGCGGTCAGATCGCGGCGATGCGCTCCCAGAGGCCCTTGCCCCACTTCGACTCGAACCTGGCCGGCACGCTGGCCAGGACCGGCTTGCGGAAGCTCTCGATGTCGGGCTGGATCACCGTCATGCCTGCGGCCTTGAACGTGTCGACGAGCTTGCCTTCCTGCGCCAGGATCTCGTTGTCCTGGATCACGCCGTTGGCCTCGATCGCGGCCTTCAGGACCTGCTGGTTCTTCGCGCCCAGCGCGGTCCACGCGGCCTCGTTCACCACGATGAGGCGCGGCGTGAGGATGTGCCCGGTCAGCACCAGGTACTTCTGCACCTCGAAGAACTTGCCGCTCTGGATGGTCGGCAGCGGGTTCTCCTGCCCGTCCACGGCACCCTGGCTCAACGCGAGATAGAGCTCGCCGAAATTGAGCGGCGTCGGACGCGCGCCCCAGGCCTCGGCCATCGCACGGAAGGTGTCGACCTCCGGAATGCGCAGCTTGAAGCCCTTCATGTCGTCGACGGTGTTGATCGCCCGGGTGCCCGACGTCACGTGGCGCTTGCCGTAGTAGGTCGATCCGATCACGCGCATCGACCGCTTGGCGACCAGCTGCGTGTTCATCTCGTCGAGTATCGGCGACACGAGCACGCGGCGCATGTGCTTCTCGTCGCGGAAGATGTACGGCGCCTCGAGGATCGAGAACTGCGGCACGAACTGGCCGAACTGCGCCGCGCCCTCGTCGACGATCTGGATGGCGCCGGACGAGGCGGACTCGATGACGTCGCGCGACGAGCCCAGTTGCCCCGCCGGAAAGGTCTGGATCTCCACCGCGCCGCCGGTGCCTTCGCGCACCTGCCTGGCGACGCGTTCCATCATCGCGACCGACGGGTGGTTGGTCGGCAGCACCGTCGCCCAGCGCAGCGTGGTCGCCGCCACCGCGCGTCCGGGCAGCGCGCCGGCGGCGAGGCTCGCGAGCCCTGCGCCGATCCACTTGCGGCGGGTCCAGCAGGTCGAATCGGTCATTGCATCTCCTCCCTTTCTGTTCACGGTGTTCGCCGGCGAAGTCCGGCCGGACAGGGGCGCTACTTGAGGAATTCCGGCCGCAGCCAGCGCGGCAGGATGAGCGGAATCTCGGGCCAGACGATCAGCGACGCGAGCACCAGCAGCATCGGCACCAGCATGATCAGCGTGTCCTTGAGCGCGTAGCGCAGGCGGACCTTGGCGATGGCGCAGGAGATCATCAGGCACAGGCCGTACGGCGGCGTGACCAGGCCGAAGGCCAGCGCGACGATGCCGATGATGGCGAACGACACCGGATGCATGTCGACCGACATGGTCAGCGGCTGCAGCGTGGTGCCGACGATGATGATCGCGGGGATGGCGTCGAGGAAGCAGCCGACGACGAGGAAGACGAAGGCGACGAAGAAGCCGACGCCCATGAGGCCGAGACCCCACGACGTGACGTTCTCGAGCAGCGCCTTGGGGATCTGGAAGTACGCGAGCAGCCAGCCGAAGACCGACGCGGTGCCGACGCAGAACAGCGCGACGGCGGAGAGCTTGCCGGTTTCGAGCAGCGCCTGCCACAGGTGGTGGCGGTCCATCTCGCGGTAGAAGACCATCGACAGCACCGCCGCGTAGATGACCGCGGCCGCCGCCGATTCGGTGGCGGTGAACCAGCCGAGCAGGATGCCGCCGACGACGATGAAAGGCGTCATCAGCGCCGGGATCGCCACGAAGGCCGCGGTGAAGAATTCCCTGACCGACGCCCGAGGGTACGTCGGGTAATGGCGGAGCTTGGCGTAGACGTGGACGGTCGCCATCTGCGCCAGGCAGAGCAGCAGGCCGGGGACGACGCCGGCGAGGTAGAGCGCGCCGATCGACACCGACAGCACGCCGCCCCAGACCACCATCAGGATCGACGGCGGGATGATGACGGCGAGCACTGCCGACACCGCGGTGATGGCGATGGAAAACGACAGGTCGTAGCCTTCCTTGACCTGCGCCTCGATGAAGATCTTGCCCTGGCTCGCCGCGTCGGCGGTCGACGAGCCGGAGATGCCGGCGAAGAACACCGACAGCAGCACGTTGATCTGCGCCAGCGCGCCGGGCATGTTGCCGACCATCGTGCGCGACAGGCGGACCAGCCGGTCGGTGATGCCGCCGACGTTCATCAGGTTGGCGGTGAGCAGGAAGAACGGCACCGCCAGCAGGATGAACGAGTTGTACGCCTTGAACGTGGCGTTGAACACGACCATAGGCGACAGCCGCGGCTCGATGAACAGCACCGGCAGGCAGGCGAGGCCCAGCGCGAAGGCCACCGGCACGCGCAGGATCATGAAGAAGAAGAAGCTGCCGAACAGCAGCATTGCGGCCACCCCCGGCGTCAGCGCGGCGCCGGTCACGACGGCACCCTGGGCGCCGCCGTCGGGACACCGTCGACGAACGTGCGCAGGTCGGCGCGCAGGCGGGGACCGAGGAACAGCACCCAGGTGAAACCCGCCAGCGGCCAGGCGACGAAGATCCAGCCCATCGGCAGGTCGGCGAGCTCCGAGGTCTGGTTCCAGCCGAACTGCGCGAACTTGATGCCGTACCAGATGAAGACCAGCGCGAACAGCAGCACGCAGACGTTGGAGACGATCGACAGCAGCGCGTTGGCGCGCGGCTTCAGTTGCGGCCAGACGTCGACGTCGAAGTGCGAGCCGTCGCGCACGCCGACCATCGCGCCGAGCATCACCATCCAGATGAAAAAGAAGCGCGCCATCTCCTCGGTCCAGATCCAGTTGGGGATCAGGCCGGTGAGACGCGCGATCATCTGCAGCGTCACCGGGATGAGGAGGATGCCCACCGACATCGCCAGCAGCCAGTCGAGCAGCTTGTAATAACGGTCAATGAACGTCTGCATCGCAAGTTCCGGGAGCCCTCGAAGGCAAAAAAAAGCCGGCGGAAGCCGAGGCTCCCGCCAGACTTTCTTGCGGTGCTGCCTACATCGAGTTGATCTTGTTGTAGATCGCTTCGGCGCCGATGTCCTTCGCGTAGTCGGCCATCACCGGGTCGGCGAGCTTCTTCATCGCGGCGCGGTCGCTGAAGGGAATCTTCTTCATCTTGCCGGCCTTTTCCAGCGCGTCGAGCTTCGCCGTGTCCTGGCTCGACTCGACCTGGCGGCCGTAGACGCCGGCTTCCTTGCCGGCCTTGACGATCGCGGCCTGCAGGTCGGCAGGCAGCTTCTTGAACGTCTTGCCCGAGAAGCAGATCGGCCGGATGGTGATCGCGTGCTGCGTCAGGATCAGGTTCGGGCCGACTTCGTAGAACTTCATCGCCTCGACGCCGGCGGCTTCGTTCTCTCCGGCCTGGATGACGCCGTTCTGGATGGCGTTGTAGATCTCGTCGTAGGCGATGACCGTCGGCGACATGCCGACGGCGGCGAAAGTCTTGCTCCAGATCGGCGCGCCCTGCACGCGGACCTTCATTCCCTTGAGTTCGGCCAGGTTCTTCGCCGGTTTGTTGGCGAAGATGTTGCGCGTGCCGCCGCCGGCGTAGCCGATCAGCATCACGTCGGCCTTGGCCGAGACTTCGTCGGCGACGGGCTTCAGCGTGTCGGCGTCGAGCACCTTGTTCCAGTGCTCGAGGTCGCGGAACAGGAACGGGGCGTCGATGAACGGCGCAGCCTTCGAGAACGTCGACATGTGCGCCGGCGACACGATGCCGTAGTCGACCGAGATGCCCTGGTTCATGTAGGCGAAGTAGTCCTTCTCGAGGCCGAGTTCGCTGTTCTTGTGCAGGACGAAGTTGATCGGCTTGCCGTAGTACTTCTTGACCAGTTCCTCGAACCTGGCGAGCGCCTTGGTGAAGGCGTGGTCGTCGGCGAACTGGCTGGCGCCGTGCAGCGTGATGGGCGCCTGCGCGGCGGCGCCGAATGAGGCCGCAAACGCGACGGCGACGACGCACCGCAGCGCGGCGCGAATGGAATCTCGCATGGTTTCCTCCGTTGGATGGGGGCGTCCGGACGCGGTTCTGGCTGCCGGCCTCGGGCGCTCTGGTCAGATGGTCAGGCCGATTTAACCGGGTTGCGCTCGCGGTGTCAAACGCGATCGCGTTGTGCTTTGCAGCAATCGGATCAACGCGCCGGCGCCGGGGGCGACGCGTCGGTGAGCGAGCGCACGCTCGCGCGGACCTCGACCTTCTGCGCCTTGCCGGCCTTGTCGACGAAGTTCAGCGTGAGCGGGACCGTGCCGCCTTCCTTCAACGGCTGCGCGAGGTCCATCAGCATCACGTGGTAGCCGCCCGGCTTCAGGTCGACGGCCTTGCCGGCCGGCAGCGGCAGCCGGTCGATCGCGCTCATGCGCATCACGCCGCCTTCCATCTTCATCTCGTGGATCTCGACGATCCTTGCCGCCGGCGACGCCGCGCCGACCAGCGCCGCGTCGGCCGCGGCGGTGACGCGCATGAACGCGCCGGTGGCCATCTGGCCGGGAACGACGGCGCGGACCCAGGCGTCGGTCACGGTGATCTGCGCGGTGGCAAAGGGAGCGGCGGCGAGCGTCAGCGCGGCAGCGAGGAGGGCGGCGAATCGGGGCATGGGAAGGTTCTCGTGGAGGGGCAACGGCCGGGCGCCCCCGCCGGATGGCGGAGCCGGGGCATCGGGCATTCTACGGGTTTGGCGGCCGAATGGGACGCCACATATCATGGAGTTAGCAAAGTTTGTTGATGTGATGTCGCAGACCGCGCTGGCAATGTTTGATCTGGATCAATAAATGACAACCACGCCGTCGACGGGCGTTGTCGACCACCATCCCTTGCGTTAGCCTCTCCGAAACCAACAACATTGTGTGGTCAGCGCGGCCCGCAGCCTCCGCTGCCCCGTCGTCCGAGGAATCACCCCATGCCGCTTCAGACCCTCGTCGTTCCCCCGACGCCGCGATCCAACGCCTCCGCCGCCCCGGTGCTGCCCGCGCGCGTGGTCAAGCGCGACGGCACGCACGCCGCCTTCGAACTGGCCAAGATCGCGTCGGCGATCGCACGCGCCGGTGCCGCGACCGGGGAATTCGACGCGGCCGAGGCCGACCGGCTGGCCGACGCCGTCGGCCGGGTGCTCGCGCACCGGTTCGCCGCCGGCGCCGCCGACATCGAGCGCGTGCAGGACACCGTCGAGCACTCGCTGGCCGCCGCCGGTTACTTCGACACCGCGCGCGCCTACATCGTCTACCGCGACCGGCACGCGCGGCTGCGCGCCGACCGCAAGACGCTGGTCGACGTCGCCGCGTCGGTCGACGAATACCTGGAGCAGAAGGACTGGCGCGTCAACGCCAACGCCAACCAGGGCTATTCGCTGGGCGGCCTGATCCTCAACGTCTCGGGCAAGGTGGTCGCCAACTACTGGCTGTCGCACGTCTACGCGCCGGAGATCGGGCGCGCGCACCGCGAAGGCGACGTCCACATCCACGACCTCGACATGCTCGCCGGCTACTGCGCCGGCTGGTCGCTGCGCCAGCTGCTGCACGAAGGCCTCAACGGCGTGCCGGGCAAGGTCGAGGCCGGCCCGCCCAAGCACATGTCGAGCGCGGTCGGCCAGATCGTGAACTTCCTCGGCACGCTGCAGAACGAGTGGGCGGGCGCGCAGGCGTTCTCGTCGTTCGACACCTACATGGCGCCTTTCGTCCGCCGCGACGCGATGACCTACGGCGCGGTCAGGCAGTGCGTCCAGGAGCTCATCTACAACCTCAACGTGCCTTCGCGCTGGGGCACGCAGACGCCGTTCACCAATCTGACCTTCGACTGGGTGTGCCCGGAGGACCTGCGCGAGCAGATCCCGGTGATCGCCGGCGAGGAGATGCCGTTCGCGTACGGCGACCTGCAGGCCGAGATGGACATGATCAACCGCGCGTACATCGAGGTGATGACGACCGGCGACGCGAAGGGCCGCGTGTTCACGTTCCCGATCCCGACGTACAACATCACGCCCGAGTTCGACTGGGACCATCCGAACTGCGAGCTGCTGTTCGCGATGACCGCCAAGTACGGGCTGCCGTATTTCCAGAACTTCCTCAATTCCGAGCTGAAGCCCAACATGATCCGGTCGATGTGCTGCCGGCTGCAGCTCGACCTGCGCGAGCTGCTGAAGCGCGGCAACGGGCTCTTCGGCTCCGCCGAGCAGACGGGCTCGCTGGGCGTGGTGACGATCAACTGCGCGCGGCTGGGCTACGTGCACGCCGGCGACGAGATCGGCCTCTACGAGCGGCTGAACGAGCTCCTGCGCTACGCGCGCGACAGCCTCGAGGTGAAGCGCAAGGTGATCCAGCGCCTGATCGACCAGGGGCTGTTCCCTTACACCAGGCGCTACCTCGGCACGCTGCGCAACCATTTCTCGACCATCGGCGTCAACGGCATCAACGAGCTGATCCGCAACTTCACGCACGACGCCGAGGACATCACCACTGCCTACGGCCATGCGTTCGCCGTGCGGCTGCTCGACCACCTGCGCGCGCGGATCGTCGCGTTTCAGGAGGAGACCGGCCACATGTACAACCTCGAGGCGACGCCCGCGGAAGGAACGACGTACCGCTTCGCCAAGGAGGACCGCAAGCGCTGGCCCGACATCCTCCAGGCCGGAACCAGCGAAACGCCGTACTACACCAACAGCTCGCAGCTTCCCGTCGGTTTCACCGACGACCCTTTCGAGGCGCTGACCCGCCAGGAGGAGCTGCAGACCAAGTACACCGGCGGCACCGTGCTGCACCTGTACATGAACGAGCGGCTGTCGTCGGCCGCCGCGTGCAAGGCGCTGGTGCGCCGTTCGCTGGAGCGCTTCCGCCTGCCGTACATCACCATCACGCCGACGTTCTCGATCTGCCCGTCGCACGGCTATCTTGCCGGCGAGCACGAGTTCTGCCCGAAGTGCGACGAAGTGCGGCTGGCGGAGAAGCGCCGCCAGTTGGCCGCGTGACGCGTTTCGGGCGGCGAGACCCGACGCACAAAACCTGACCGGAGACAGCCATGAATTCGATGACCGACGTGCAGCACCTGCAGGACGCCCTGACGCTGACCGACCAGGAACGCCAGCGCTGCGAGGTATGGACCCGCGTGATGGGCTACCACCGTCCCGTCGCGTCGTTCAACATCGGCAAGAAGGGCGAGCATTTCGAGCGTTGCTACTTCGACGAGACGCGCGTCAGCCCGAGCCTGTGAACGCCGCCGCCGCACGCCGGCGGCGCCTCCGGTGAAGGCCGTGGTCACGGCCGGCGACGCCCCGGTCGACGCGCCGCCGCTGCACGTCGGCGGCCTGGTCCGGTTTTCGAACGCCGACTGGCCGGGCAGGCTCGCCGCGGTGATCTTCCTGCAGGGCTGTCCCTGGCGCTGCGGCTATTGCCAGAATCCGCATCTGGTCCCGGCGCGCGGCGCACAGGAGGAAGACTGGCCGGCGACGCTGGCGTGGCTCGCCACGCGCCGCGGCCTGCTCGACGCCGTCGTGTTTTCCGGCGGCGAGCCGACCGCGCAGGCCGGACTGGGCGCG
>CAIWHR010000132.1 GCA_903912485.1 uncultured beta proteobacterium
ACGGCGACACCGGGCTGGCCGACGCTCTGCGCCGGTGGCTGTTCGGGTACACGCAGGCCAACCCGATGTTCCTGCGGCTGATGGTGCAGAACGCGCTGGAGTTCGAGCCGCCGCTGGGGCTGATCCGCAGCTTCGCCGTCGACGACGACGCCGCGGTCAAGGGGACGATCGACCTCAAGGCGCGCGGCACGCGCCTGTTCGTCGACTGCGCGCGGGTGTTCGCGCTGGCGCACGGCGTCGCCGAGACCGGGACCGCGACCCGGATCCGCCTCGCGGGCGCGTGCCTGCACGTCGCGCCGAGACACATCGATGCGGCGGTCGAGGCGTTCCATTTCCTGCAGCTGCTGCGCCTGCGCCAGCAGGACCGGCCGGGCGACGGCAACCCCAACCGCATCGATCCGTACGCGCTGCACGACATCGACCAGCGGATGCTCAAGGAGGCGCTGCGCCAGGCAAGGCAGTTGCAGGAACGGCTGCGGCTTTCACACCGGCTGTAGCCGGCCGCCGGCAGGCGGGGTCCGAAGTCTGTGGGGCCGCCGCTGCGCGGCCCGGGGAGGGGGCGACCGATGTTCCGATCCGTGATCAAGGGCCAGCGCCTGCTGGCGGTGTTCCTGCTCGGCGTGCTGCTGTTCAACTATCCGCTGCTGGCGCTGTTCAACCGCGCGGCGGAGGCGTTCGGGATTCCCGCCGTGTACGCGTACGTCTTCGGCGCCTGGACGCTGGTCATCGGCCTGCTCGCGCTGGTGATCGAGCGCTCGCGCTGACGGCCTCCTCCGGCGACACCGCACCGCGATGCTCCAGAGCTGGGTGATCATTCCGGTTTCGCTGGCGTACATAGGCGTGCTGTTCGCGATCGCCCGCTACGGCGACAGCCGGGCCGACCAGGGCCGGTCGATCATCGCCAATCCGTACATCTACGCGCTGTCGCTCGGCGTCTATGCGACGACGTGGACGTTCTACGGCAGCGTCGGGCGCGCGGCGGGCGACGGCGTCGGTTTCCTGCCGATCTACCTCGGGCCGACGCTGATGATGGCGCTGTGGTGGCAGGTGATGCGCAAGATCATCCGCATCAGCAAGACCAACCGCATCACGTCGCTCGCCGACTTCATCTCGTCGCGCTACGGCAAGAGCGCGCTCATCGCGGGACTCGTCACCGTCATCGCGGTGATCGGCGTCGTTCCGTACATCGCGCTGCAGCTCAAAGCGGTCTCGCAGAGCTTCACCATCCTGGTCCGGTATCCGGAGCTGGCGATGTCCGGATTGCGCGAGCCCTCGCCTGTCGTGTCCGACACGGCGTTCTGGACGGCGCTGCTGCTCGCCACCTTCACCATCCTGTTCGGCACGCGCCACCTCGACGCGTCCGAGCGCCACGAAGGGCTGGTGGCGGCGATCGCGTTCGAATCGCTGGTGAAGCTGGTCGCGTTCCTCGCGGTGGGCCTGTTCGTGACCTACGGCATCTACGACGGGCTCGCCGACATCTTCAGCCGCGCCGCGGCGCACGCGCGGCTGGCGAACCTGTTCGCCCCGCTCGGCGGTGCGGCGGGCAGCTACGCGAGCTGGGCCTGGCTCACCGCGCTGTCGATGCTGGCGATCATGTTCCTGCCGCGGCAGTTCCAGATCGCGGTGGTCGAGAACGTCGACGAGAACCACCTCGGCAAGGCGATCTGGCTGTTTCCGCTCTACATGCTGGCGATGAACGTGTTCGTCGTGCCGATCGCCTTCGGCGGCGTCATGCACTTCCCGGGGCTCGCCGTCGACCCCGACGCGTTCGTGCTGACGCTGCCGATGGGGGAGAAGCAGGAGGCGCTGGCGCTGCTGGTGTTCATCGGCGGGCTGTCGGCCGCGACCGGGATGGTGATCGTCGAGACCATCGCGCTGTCGACGATGGTGTGCAACGACCTGGTGATGCCGGTGCTGCTGCGGATGAAGTGGACGCGGATCGCCGAGCGGGAGAACCTCACGGGTCTGCTGCTGGGAATCCGGCGCGGCGCGATCGTCGCGGTCGTGATGCTGGGATACCTGTACTTCCGGCTCGCCGGCGAAGCGTACGCGCTGGTGGCGATCGGGCTCATCTCCTTCGCCGCGGTCGCGCAGTTCGCGCCGGCGACCTTCGGCGGCATCTACTGGAAGGGCGCCACGCGCGCCGGCGCGCTGGCGGGCCTTTCCGCCGGGTTCGCCGTGTGGCTGTACACGCTGCTGCTGCCGTCCTTCGCCAAGTCGGGGTGGCTGCCGATCGGCTTTCTCGAGCAGGGTCCGTTCGGCATCGCCATCCTGAAGCCGTACGCGCTGTTCGGGCTGGAGGGCCTCAACGACATCACGCACGCGATGCTGTGGAGCGGGATCGCCAACGTCGGCGCCTACGTCGTGGTGTCGGTGCTGACGCGGCAGGATGCGGCGGAGCAGGCGCAGGCGGCGCGGTTCGTCGACGTGTTCCGGCGCGCGGGCGAGGAGCTCGACGTCCACCTGTGGAAAGGCACGGCGTCGCTGCCGGACCTGATGGCGCTGCTCGGCCGGTTCCTCGGGCCCGAGCGCGCGCAGGCCGCCGTCGCCGACTACGCGCGGCGCCGGGGTTTTGCCTCGCCCGCGGCGATGCCCGCCGACGCCGGCCTCGTGCAGTTCGCCGAAACCGCGCTGGCGGGCGCCATCGGTGGCGCGTCGGCGCGGATCATGGTCGCGTCGACGGTGAAGGAGGACGTGCTGTCGATCGACGAGGTGCGGTCGATGCTCGACGAGGCGTCGCAGGTGATCGCGTACAGCCACGAGCTGCGGCAGAAGTCGCAGGCGCTGATGACCGCGACCACCGAGCTGCGCGCCGCCAACGAGCGGCTGCAGGAGCTCGACCGGCTGAAGGACGATTTCATCTCGACCGTCACTCACGAGCTGCGGACGCCGCTGACGTCGATCCGGGCGTTTTCCGAGATCCTGCGCGACAACCCCGGCCTCGACGCGGCCGAGCGCGAGAAGTTTCTCGGCATCATCATCCAGGAGAGCGAGCGGCTGACGCGCCTCATCAACCAGGTGCTCGACCTCGCCAAGCTGGAGTCGGGCCGGGCGGAGTGGCAGATGCAGGAGATCGACCCCAGAATGGTGATCGAGGACTCGATCGACGCGACGGGACAGCTCTTCCGCGCCCGCAACGTCGGCCTCGAAGCGCGGCTGCCGGCGAGCGTGCCGCCGATCCACGGCGACCGCGACCGCCTGGTGCAGGTGCTCATCAACCTGCTGTCCAACGCCGCCAAGTTCGTGCAGCCGGATTCCGGCCGCGTCATCGTCGCGTTGTCGGCCGGACCTGATACGCTCCGGGTTGCGGTGACCGACAACGGTCCCGGCGTGCGCGCCGAGGACCGCGAGATCATTTTCGAGAAGTTCCGCCAGGCCGGCGACACGATGACCGAAAAGCCGCAGGGCACCGGCCTGGGGCTGCCGATCAGCAGGCAGATCGTCGAGCACTTCGGCGGGCGGCTGTGGGTCGAGAGCGCGCCGGGCGAAGGCGCCACGTTCGCGTTCGATCTGCCGCGGGCGAAGGCGCCGGCGGTCGGGCCGGCGCCGGGCGGATGAGACAGAGGCACGCGGCAGGGCGGAAGCAGAATCGCCCGCGGCGCAAGAGGAGGATGGAATGGGGAAGAAGGTCCTGATTGCCGACGACGAGCCCAACATCGTGGTCTCGCTCGAGTTCCTGATGAAGCAGCGGGGCTACGTCGTCAAGGTCGCCGGCAACGGCGAGGATGCGCTCAGCGCGGTCGGCGACTTCGGCCCCGACCTCATCCTGCTCGACGTCATGATGCCGCGGATGAGCGGCTACGACCTGTGCCAGAAGGTCCGCGAGAATCCCGCGTGGGCGGGCATCAAGATCATCATGCTGTCGGCGAAGGGGCGCGACATCGAGGTGACCAAGGGCATGGCGGTCGGCGCCGACGCCTACGTGACCAAGCCGTTCTCGACCCGGGACCTGATCGCCAAGGTCCAGGAAATGCTGGGCGAATAGCCGATGTCGGACCGGATGCGGATCGGCGTCGCGCTCCTTGCCGCGTGGGGGCTCGTGCTCGCCGCGATCGGCGCGGCGATGCTTCTCGTCGGCGCCGACCTTGCCGACTACCAGCGCGCGGTGCTCGCTGCGGTGCTGCAGGAGCGCGCGCCGATGCTGGTCGTCGTCTCGCTGCTGCTGCTGGTGCCGCTGGTCTTCATCCTCAACACGCTGTTCCGGCGCCACGTCAAGGCGCCGCGGCGGCTGGGCGAGGACATCCGCATCATGATGACGGCGAATCCGGCGCATCGCGCCAAGCCGCGGGGCTCGTCCGAGATCCGGCGGCTGGCGGAAGGCTTCAACGCCTTCGCCGACGCGCACGAGACGCTGAAGCGCGACGTCCTGCAGCGGGTGCGCGAGGCCAACGCGCGCATCGAGCAGGAGAGGAACCGCCTCGCCGCGCTGATGTCGGAACTGGCGCAGAGCGTCGTGATGTGCAACGTCGAGGGCCGCATCCTGCTCTACAACGCGCGCGCGATGCAGCTGCTCAGGAAGCCGCTGGAGGGCGAGGCCGCCGCCGGCAAGGCGGTGAGCCTGGTCGGGCTGGGGCGCTCGATCTTCGCGATCTTCGACCGCAACCTCATCATCCACGCGCTGGAGACGATCCACGAGCGGCTGGCGCAGGGCGCGCGCGCTCCGGTCGCGAACTTCGTGACGACGGCGCCGTCGGGACTGCTGGTGAGGGTGCAGATGGCGCCGGTGTTCGGCGCCGCGGGCGACGCGGCGGCCGAGGGCGCGCCCGGCGGCATCACCGGCTTCGTGCTGATCCTCGACAACATCACGCGCCGCATCGAGTCGGGCAATCGGCGCGACCTCCTGCTGCAGACGCTGACGCAGGGGACGCGCGCGTCGCTCGGCAGCGTGCGCGCCGCGGTCGAGACCATCGCCGCTTTCCCGGACATGGACCAGGCGGCGCGGGACCGTTTCATCGGCATCATCGGCGACGAGGCACGGCAGCTCTCCGACAAGCTCGACGAGACGGTCGGCGAGTTCGCCGATTCGCTGCGCACCGAGTGGCCGCTCGAGGACATGCGCGGCGCCGACCTGATCGCGGCGGTGCAGCGGCGGATCGAGAGCAAGCTCGGGCTGCCGACCAAGCTCGAAACCGTCGACGAATCGGTCTGGCTCAAGGTCGACAGCTATTCGCTGATGCAGGGGGTGACCTACCTGGCGAGCCGGCTGCGCGAGGAGTTCGGCGTGCGCGAGGTCCGCTTCGGACTCGAGGCCGCGGGCGCGCTCGCGCACCTCGACCTCATCTGGAGCGGGGCGCCGATCGGGTCCGAGACGACGATGGCGTGGCAGACCGACACCATGGAGATGGGCGGGGAGGCGAGCCCGCTGACGCTGAAGCAGATCGTCGAGCGCCACAATGCCGAGATCTGGTACCAGATCCACAAGCCGTCGCACCGCGAGTTCTTCCGCATCGCGATCCCGGTGGCGAAGCCGGAGGAGGCGGCGTGGAGCGCGCCTTCCCCCCGCGAGAGCCGGCCGGAGTTCTACGATTTCGACCTGTTCAACCAGCCCGGCCAGACGCCGGAGCTCGACACCCGCCCGCTCGCGGCGCTGGCGTACGCGGTGTTCGACACCGAGACCACCGGGCTGTCGCCTTCCGGCGGCGACGAGATCGTCTCGATCGGCGCGGTGCGCATCGTCAACGGCAGGCTGCTGGAGCACGAGGTGTTCGAGCAGCTCGTCAACCCGCGGCGCGGCATGTCGCCCGAAGCGACGCGGATCACGGGAATCGAGTCGGCGATGCTCGAGAACCAGCCGACGATCGACAAGGTGCTGCCCGCGTTCCGGCAGTTCTGCGACGACACCGTGCTGGTCGCGCACAACGCGGCGTTCGACATGCGCTTCCTGCGGCTGAAGGAGGAGGCGACGGGCGTGCGCTTCACGCAGCCCGTGCTCGACACGCTGCTGCTGTCGGCGGTCATCCATCCGGACTTCGAGGGCCACGCGCTGGAGGCGATCGCCGAGCGGATGGGAGTCAATCCGATCGGCCGCCACACGGCGCTGGGCGACGCGATCATGACCGGCGAAGTGTTCCTGCGCATGATCCCGCTGCTCGCCGAGCACGGGATCCGCACGCTCGGCGAGGCGCGCGCGGCTTCGCAGAAGACCTACCTGGCGCGCATCGAGTACTGATGCGCGGCGGCGCGGCGATTCGTCCGGGGGGTGTCGATGGCTGACGGGCACGCCGCGGCGCCGCTGCTCGCGGTCCGCGAGCTCGACGCGTGGTACGGCGAGTCGCAGGTCCTGCACGGCGTCGGCTTCGACGTCGCCGCCGGCGAGGTCGTGACGCTGCTCGGCCGCAACGGCGCCGGCAAGACGACCACGCTGCGGTCGATCATGGGCGTCGTGCCGCGCCGCGAAGGATCGATCGCGTTCGAAGGCGTCGAGACGTCGCGCCTGCCGCCGTTCCGTGTCGCGCGGCTGGGGATCGCGTATTGCCCCGAGGAGCGCGGCATCTTCGCGAGCCTCGACGTCGAGGAGAACCTGCTGCTGCCGCCGGTGGTGCGCGCAGGCGGACTGTCGCTCGCCGAGATCTACGCGCTGTTCCCGAACCTCCTGCAGCGGCTCGCAAGCGGGGGGACGAAGCTTTCCGGCGGCGAGCAGCAGATGCTGGCGATCGGCCGCATCCTGCGCACCGGCGCGCGGCTGCTGCTGCTCGACGAGCCGACCGAGGGGCTGGCGCCGGTGATCGTGCGCGAGATCGGCAGCACGCTGCGCAAGCTGAAGGC
>CAIWHR010000133.1 GCA_903912485.1 uncultured beta proteobacterium
GCGTCGTCGGCAAGCGGCGCGGGCGCCAGGTGCCGAACGACAGCCAGCGCGCCCGCCAGCAGCGGCAGCAGCACCGCGAGCGCGGCCCAGCGGCCGGGTCGCGGCGCGCGGCCTCGGTCAGCCGCCATCGGGCGCGCCCGGCGTGGGCGCCGTCATGGCCTGGCCGCAGCCGTTGCCCGGAGCGTCACTGCCCCGCCGGTCTGGCGGTCGCGGACGGTGTAGCCGGCGACCTCCGACTCGAAGGTGCGCGCGTAGTACGAGAGCCCGTCCTGCGTTCTGATGCGGAAACTGGTGCAGGCTTCGGCGGGGCGGGGAAGCGCGACCGTGACGGCGACGAGCGCCATGGCGGTCAAGCGGCGTGCTGACATGCGGACCTCCAGTGCCGACCGAGGCGGAGTGGCTCGGGACAGTGGATTCAACCACAGTTCAGGGCGGGTCGTTCGGCGGCGGCGGCGACCGGCGTCGGCCGACCGCGCGTCGATGCGCTGCGCTTTTCCCGGCCGGACGCGCGCGCAGAAGCGTGGCGGGACCCTCGCCGTCGGTGTCGACGGCGAAAAAGCCCCCCGGGCGCCGGCAGGGGTGGAGGTCGCGCAAGGGCCCGCTCCGGGCAGGTGCTTCGGCGCCTTGGGAGCGGCACGCTGGGAAAGAGTCGGCGCTCAACGGCACCGGTTGGACATGCCCATCGACTTGACGGCCATCAGCGCGCCGCCGGCCTGCGTACGCAGCGTTCTGGTCAGCCAGTCGTTGAGATCGCCCATCGACAGCACCCCGCGAACCGTGCCGCCGTCGACGACCGGCAGGTGGCGAAAGCCGCCGCGCAGCATGAGATCGCGGGCGCGGGCCGCCGGTTCGTAGGGGCGGACGGTCTTCGGGCGCACCGTCATGGCCGCGCGCACGGCGGTGTGCGCGGCGTCGAGCCCGGGCTCGACGATCTTCTGCAGCACGTCGCGTCCGGTCAGGATGCCCTCCAGCCCGGCGCCGTTGACGACCAGCACCGCGCGGGCTCGCTTGCGGTTCATCAGGCGGACGGCGTCGGCGACGGTGGCGTCGGGCGCGACGACGTCGACGGCCGAGGCGCCCTGGTGGAGCAGAAGGTCGGAAACGGTATCGAGGAACATGGTTGTCTCCCTGGTCGATTCGATGCGGATCGCGTGGGTGGCGCGGCGCGGCAGCGGCGGCAGCTTCGAGTGCCCGCCGTGCCGGGGCTTACCCATCAGAACGCGATCCGTGCCCGAAACCGGACATCCCGCGGCGCAAAATCGCCGAAATCGTGTTCGCCCTCTTGAACGGCAGTCGCAGACCGCGCAGGATGAGCCCCTTTGAAAGATGGGGGCATCGACTCGCCGGCTGCCGTTGCCGCGAACTCGGGTTACGTGATGGCTCTGACCGAAGCGCAACTGCTGGAACTGTCGCGGCTGGCGGACGCGCTGCAGGCGCTGCCGCAGGGCGCGCGCGGCGCGTGGCTGGCGGCGCTGGGTCCGGAACAGCTGTGGTGCCGGCCGACGCTGGAGCGGCTGGCGGCCGGCGACGGCGTGGAGACGGGGGATTTTCTGGCGACGCTGCCGAAGCTGACCGAGGCGGAGGCGGCGCCGGCGGACGGGCTGGAGGCGGGGGCGGGGATCGGTCCGTACCGGCTGCTGCGCGAGCTGGGGCGGGGCGGCATGGGCACGGTATGGCTGGCCGAGCGGAGCGACGGGGCGCTGAAGCGGGAGGTGGCGCTGAAGCTGCCGCACAGCGCGCTGCCGCAGCGGCAGCTGGCGGAGCGGTTCGCGCGCGAGCGGGACATTCTGGCGGGGCTCACGCACCCGCACATTGCGCGGCTGTACGACGCCGGGGTGACGGCGCAGGGGCAGCCGTACCTGGCGCTGGAGTACGTGGAGGGGGAGCCGCTGCTGGCGTGGTGCGACGGTCGGCGGCTGGGGGTGCGGGGGCGGATCGGGCTGCTGCTGCAGGCGCTGGCGGCGGTGCAGTACGCGCACGGTCAGCTGGTGGTGCACCGGGACCTGAAGCCGTCGAACATGCTGGTGACGGGTGAGGGCGAGGTTCGGCTGCTGGATTTCGGGATAGCCAAGCTGCTGGTCGACGGTGCGGCGGCGGAGACGGAGCTGACGCAGCTGGGGGGGAGGGCGTTGACGCCGCAGTACGCGTCGCCGGAGCAGATTCTGGGGTTGCCGATCGGCACGGCGAGCGACGTGTACGCGCTGGGGGTGGTGCTGTACGAGCTGTTGACGGGGGTGCTGCCGTACCGGGTGAAGCGGGACTCGCGGGGGGCGCTGGAGGACGCGATTCTGGGGGCGGATCCGGTGCGGCCGAGCCAGGCGGTGAGCGATGCGGCGCTGGCGGCGGCGCGGGGGACGAGTGCCGCGCGGCTGGCGGGGGAGTTGAAGGGCGACCTCGACACCATCGTGCTCAAGGCGTTGAAGAAGAAGCCGGAGGAGCGCTACGCGACGGCCGACGCGCTGGCGGCGGACCTGCGGCGCTA
>CAIWHR010000134.1 GCA_903912485.1 uncultured beta proteobacterium
ATCTCCTGCGGGCAACCGCCACAAATTGCCACCCCTGCCGTGCAGTCGCGCAACAAAAACCCCGCCGGACTTGCGTCCGGCGGGGTGATTGCGACTTCGGCTTGCGCCGGTGTCGATCAGTGTGCCGCGAGCGCCGCGAGCAGCAGCAACGCGACGATGTTGGTGATCTTGATCATAGGGTTGACGGCCGGACCGGCAGTGTCCTTGTACGGATCGCCGACGGTGTCGCCGGTCACCGCCGCCTTGTGCGCGTCGGAGCCCTTGCCGCCGTAGTGGCCGTCCTCGATGTACTTCTTGGCGTTGTCCCAGGCGCCGCCGCCGGTGGTCATCGAAATCGCGACGAACAGGCCGGTGACGATCGTGCCCATCAGCAGGCCGCCCAGAGCCTGCGGCCCGAGCACGAGACCGACGACGACCGGCACCAGCACCGGCAGCAGCGACGGCAGGATCATTTCCTTGATCGCGGCCTTGGTCAGCATGTCGACCGCGACACCGTACTCCGGCTTGGCGGTGCCTTCCATGATGCCCTTGATCTCCTTGAACTGCCGGCGCACTTCGACGACAACCGCACCGGCGGCGCGGCCGACGGCTTCCATCGCCATCGCGCCGAAGAGGTAGGGAATGAGCCCGCCCAGGAACAGGCCGACGATCACCTTGTAGTTCGACAGGTCGAACGTGACGCCGATCTGCGCCGAGTCGAGCGCGTGCGTGTAATCGGCGAACAGCACCAGCGCGGCCAGGCCCGCCGAGCCGATCGCGTAGCCCTTGGTCACCGCCTTGGTCGTGTTGCCGACGGCATCGAGCGGATCGGTGATCGCGCGCACCGAGTCGGGCAGCTTCGCCATTTCGGCGATGCCGCCGGCGTTGTCGGTGATCGGGCCGTAGGCGTCGAGGGCGACGATGATCCCCGCCATCGACAGCATCGACGTCGCGGCGATCGCGATGCCGTAGAGGCCGGCGAGCAGGAACGAGACCCAGATCGCGGCGCACACGGCGATCACCGGCCAGGCGGTCGACTTCATCGACACGCCGATGCCGGCGATGATGTTGGTGGCGTGGCCGGTGGTCGACGCTTCGGCGACGTGGCGCACCGGCTTGAACTCGGTCGCCGTGTAGTACTCGGTGATGACGACCATCGCCGCGGTCAGCACCAGGCCGACGAGACCCGCTCCCCACAGCCGCAGCGTGGTGAACTCGGGGTTGGCCGCGATCACGCCGGCCATCAGCCGGTCGGTGATGAAGTAGAAGCCCACCGCCGAAATCACGCCGGCGACGATGAGGCCGCGATAGAGCGCGTTCATGATCTTGCCGCCGTCGCGCGCCTTGACGAAGTAGCAGCCGATGATCGACGCGATGATCGACCAGCCGCCCAGCACCAGCGGGTAGGTCACCGCGGCTTCGGCATTGGTCTTGAGCAGCAGCGCGCCCAGCAGCATCGTCGCGACGATGGTGACCGCGTAGGTCTCGAACAGGTCGGCCGCCATGCCGGCGCAGTCGCCGACGTGGTCGCCCACGTTGTCGGCGATCACCGCCGGATTGCGCGGATCGTCTTCCGG
>CAIWHR010000135.1 GCA_903912485.1 uncultured beta proteobacterium
GGCCGCAGCCGCCGCGGCGGGCCAGCCGAAACCGTTCGCCGAGGTCATCAAGGACGCGAAGGAGACGCCCGGCCTGTTCCGCGTCTGGCAGAAGGACGAAAAGGTCTGGATCGAGATCGCGCCGGAGCAGTTCGGGCAGCCGTTCTTCTTCACCGCCAACCTCAGCCAGGGTCTCGGCGAGCAGAGCGTCTACGGCGGCATGATGCTGGTGAGCCACGTCGCCTACTTCAAGCGCATCGGCAACCAGGTCCAGCTGATCGCGAAGAACCAGGGCTACGTCGCAACCGCCGAGCTGCCGATCGCGCAGGCGGTGCAGGCGGGATTCTCCGACAGCCTGCTCGCTTCGGCGCCGGCGGTCAGCCAGCCGCATCCGGACCGCAAGTCGGTGCTGGTCGACGCCAACGCGCTGCTGCTCGCCGATCTCGCGGTGGGCCTGCGGTTCACCACGCCGATCCACATGCGCGGCTACAGCTTCGACGCCAAGAACTCGAGCTTCGAGCGCATCCGCAACACCGGGGATCAGTCGTCGTTCGTCGTTTCCGCCCACTACGCCAACGCGCGCGCGACGCTGCCGCCGGCGCCGACGCCCAACCCGGTGCCGAACCCCTACCCGCCGTTCAAGACGCTGCCCGACGCGCGCAGCCTGTTCATCGGCCTCCACTACACCCTGGCGCGCCTGCCGGAGCCGATGCCCTCGCGGCGCGCCGACCCGCGCGTCGGGCACTTCGACACCGAGATCTGGGATTTCTCGGCCGATGCGCGCTATACGGCGAAGACGCACCTCGTCAATCGCTGGCGCCTCGCGAAGAAGGATCCCGGCGCCGCGCTGTCGGAGCCGGTGCAGCCGATCGTCTACTGGATCGACAAGGACGTCCCCGAGAAATACCGCGCCGCGGTGCGCGAAGGCATACTCGAGTGGAACAGGGCGTTCGAGCGCGTCGGCTTCAAGGACGCCGTCGTGGTCAGGCAGCAGGCCGCCGACGCCGACTTCGACACCGCCGACGCACGGCACGCGTCGGTGCGCTGGTTTGCCGCGACCGACGCCGGCTTCGCGATCGGCCCCAGCCACGTCGATCCGCGGACCGGCGAGATCCTCGACGCCGACGCGGCGATCCCCGAGAGCTGGGCGCGCACCAACCGCAATTTCGCGAGCCGGCAGCTGCCGCCGCCGGCGACCGCCGACGCGCACGGCGCCGACGCGCTGTTGTGCACCTACGCCGGCGACGCGCTGGCCGAACTGGAATTCGGGCTCGACCTCCTGATCGCGCGCGGAGACATCGCGCCCGACAGCCCCGAAGCGGAGGCCTTCGTCCAGGCTTCGCTGCGCGCCGTGGTGATGCACGAGGTCGGGCACACGCTCGGCCTGCGGCACAATTTCCGCGCGTCGACGGTCTACCCGATGGACCAGATCGCGAACCCGGCGTTCACGCAGGAGCACGGCATCTCCGGCTCGGTCATGGACTACAACCCGATCAACCTCGCCGTGAAGGGCGAGCCGCAGGCCGACTTCTTCGAGCGCTCGCTCGGTCCCTACGATTTCTGGGCGATCGAATACGCGTACAAGCCGATCGCCGCCGAGACCGAGGCCGCCGAACTCGAGGCGATTGCGGCGCGCGGCGGCTCAGACCCGCTGCTCGCGTTCTCGTCCGACGAGGAAAGCGTCGCCGGGATCGACCCCGACGCGAGCCAGTTCGATCTCGGCCAGGATCCGCTGGCGTACCTGCGCCGGCGCCTCCTGATGTCGCGCGAGCTGTGGGACCGGCTGCAGGACCGGCAACTCGAGCCGGGCCAGTCCTACGAAAGCGTGCGGCGCGACTTCGACGCGGGCTTTCGCCAGGTCACGCGGGCGGCGCCGCTGATCGCCAAGTACGTCGGCGGCGTCTCCTACGTCCGCGACTACGCCGGCACCGCGCGCGTCCCGCTGACGCCGGTGGCGGCCGAGCGGCAGCGTGCGGCGCTGAAGCTCCTCGCCGACGGCGTGCTGTCCGACCAGAGCTTTCGCTTCAAGCCGGGGTTCCTGCAGAGGATGGGCGTCGACTACCTGCAGATCGGCTTCGATCCGGCGCAGATCAATCCGGACTTCAGCCTGCGCACGCGGGTGCTGGGGCTGCAGGCGAGCGTCCTCAACCAGCTGCTCGGCGACGGCGTCGCGGCGCGCATCCTCGACTCGGAGGCCAAGGTCGCCGACCCGCGGGCTGCGTTCCGCCTGTCCGAGCTCTACGACGCGGTGCAGGCGGCGGTCTGGAGCGAGCTCGCGACCGGCGGCTCGATCCCGGCCGCCCGCCGCGACCTGCAGCGGGACCACCTGCGCCGCGTGGCGACGATGCTGACCCGCCCCGCGGCGGCCACTCCCGCCGATTCGCGGTCGCTGCAGCGCGAGAACGCCCGCGCGCTGCAAAAGCAGCTGCAGGCGGCGCTGGCGCGCGCCGGCCTCGACAAGGAAACGCGCGCGCACCTGGCCGAGGCCGCCAACACGCTCGACGAGGCGCTGAAGGCGCCGATGGTCCGGCAGGGCGCGTGATGGCCGGCGACGACGGACACGCGACGCGGCGGCGCCGCGGGAAGGCCGGAGCGGTCGCGGTCGCGATGACGCCACGACGCGAACAGCAGCAGCTGTCGCTGTCGCCGCTCGACAACCGCGCGCTGGCGAACCTCTGCGGTCCGCTCGACGCGAACCTGCGGCAGATCGAGGCGGCGCTCGACGTCGGCATCGCGCACCGCGCCGAAGCGTTCACGCTGACGGGCGAAGCGGCGCAGACGGCGCGGGCGGCGCAGGCGCTCGTCCGGTTCTACGCCGCCGCCGAGAAACCGCTGTCGATCGACGACATCCAGCTCGGGCTGATCGAGCTGTCGGCGCAGCGCACCGCCGCCGCGGACGACGGACCGCAGCTGCGCACGCGCCGCGCCGACCTGCACGGCCGCACGCCGAACCAGACGACGTACCTCAGGCACATCCAGGAGCACGACATCACCTTCGGCATCGGGCCCGCGGGCACCGGCAAGACCTACCTTGCCGTCGCCTGCGCCGTCGACGCGCTGGAGCGCGACACGGTCAAGCGCCTGGTGCTGGTGCGCCCCGCGGTCGAGGCCGGCGAGCGGCTGGGCTTCCTCCCCGGCGACTTCGCGCAGAAGGTCGATCCCTACCTGCGCCCGCTGTACGACGCGCTGTACGACCTCATGGGCTTCGACAAGACGGGCAAGCTGTTCGAGCGCGGCACCATCGAGGTCGCGCCGCTCGCTTACATGCGCGGGCGCACGCTCAACCACTCGTTCATCATCCTCGACGAGGCGCAGAACACGACGCCCGAGCAGATGAAGATGTTCCTCACCCGCATCGGCTTCGGCACCAGGGCGGTGATCACCGGCGACGTCACGCAGATCGACCTCGCGCGCGGCCAGAAGAGCGGGCTGATCGAGGCCGACCGCATCCTCGCCGGCGTGCGCGGCATCGCCTTCACCCGCTTCACCAGCGCCGACGTCGTCCGCCATCCGCTGGTGCAGAAGATCGTCAACGCCTACGAGCGCGACGCCGCGGCGGGTAAGCCCGCCGGCGGCGACGGGCGCTGATTCCGGCCGGGGCCGCCGTGGTGACGAAACCGCGCGCGACGCGCCTGTCGCTGACGGTCCAGTACGCGACGCGGGCGGTTTCGCTGCCGGCGGTCGCGACGCTGCGGCGCTGGGCGCGCGCGGCGCTGGAGCGCGACGCCGCGGTGACGCTGCGCTTCGTCGGCACGCGCGAGGGGGCCGCGCTCAACGGGGCCTACCGCGGCAAGGACGGCGCGACCAACGTGCTCACCTTCGTGTACGATGCAGACGACGCCCTTGCCGGCGACATCGTCCTGTGCACCCCCGTGCTGCGGCGCGAGGCGAAGGCGCAGGGCAAGGCGTTCCCCGACCACTGCGCGCACCTCGTCGTCCACGGCATGCTCCACCTGCAAGGCTACGATCACGACCGCCCCCGGGCCGCGCGCGCGATGGAAGAGCGCGAGACCGCGATCCTTGCCGCGCTCGGCATTGCCGACCCCTACGCCGACTCCGGCCGCGCCACTGCACCCGACCGCCGCTGACCATGGACGACGACGACCCGAAGGAAAGCCCCAGGCCGACGCTGCTCGAGCGTCTGTCGGCGTTCCTGACGCGCGAGCCCGAGGACCGCGAGGAGCTGCTCGAACTGCTGCACGGAGCGTTCGAGCACAAGCTGCTCGACGCCGACGCGCTGTCGATGATCGAGGGCGTGATGTCGGTGTCCGAGATGACGGTGCGCGACATCATGATCCCGCGCTCGCAGATGGACGTCGTGTCCGAGGACGACGACCCGGCGGCGTTCATGCCGCTGCTGCTCGAGACCAAGCACTCGCGCTTTCCGGTGATCGGCGAGAACAAGGACGACGTCGTCGGCATCCTGCTGGCGAAGGAGCTGCTCAACTACTACGCCAATCCCGAGAGCTTCGACCTCAAGGACACGTTCCGGCCGGCGGTGTTCGTCCCCGAGTCGAAGCGCCTCAACGTGCTGCTCCGCGACTTCCGCGCCAACCGCAACCACATGGCGATCGTCGTCGACGAGTACGGCGGCGTGTCGGGGCTGGTCACCATCGAGGACGTGCTGGAGCAGATCGTCGGCGACATCGACGACGAGTACGACTTCGACGAAAGCGAGGACAACATCATCGCCGAGGCCGACGGCCGCCACCGGGTCAAGGCGCAGACCGAGATCGGCGACTTCAACGCGCACTTCGGCACCGATTTCGCCGACGACGAGTTCGACACCGTCGGCGGGCTGGTGCTGCAGGCCTTCGGCCGGCTGCCCAAGCGCGGCGAAGCGGTGACCATCGGCGACTTCCGCTTCCGCGTCAGCCGCGCCGACAGCCGCCGGCTGCACACGCTGCACGTCGAGGCGACCGGGCCGACTCCGGCGGATGCGGACGGCGCGGGTGCGCCGTCGTCGGGCGACGCGTGAAGGCGCGCCCGGCGCGAGGCCACGCTTGACGTTCGCGGGTCGCTGGCAGGCGGCGCTGGCGGTGGCCGCCGGCGCGGCGACGGTCTTCGGCTTCGCTCCGTTCTGCCTCCCCGGCGTGCCGATCGTCACGCTGGCGCTGCTCATCGGGCTGTGGCAGGGGGCCACGACCGCGCGCGCGGCCGCGAGGCTGGGCTTCGGCTTCGGCGTCGGGCTGTTCGGCGCCGGCGCGTCGTGGGTCTACATCGCGCTCAACACCTTCGGCGGCATGCCGGCGCCGGCGGCCGCGACCGGGACCGCGCTCGGGATCGCGTATCTCGCGCTCTTCCCTGCCCTGGCCGGCGCGCTGGCGACGCGCTGGACCGCGCCGTGGTCGCTGCCGCGGGCGCTCGCCGCCGCCGCGCTGTGGGCGCTCGCCGAGTGGGCCCGCAGCACCGGCTACACGGGGTTCCCGTGGCTGGTTCTCGGCAACTCGCAGCTGCCCACGCACGCGGGCGCGGCGAGCTGGCTCGCCGGCTACGCGCCGGTGGGCGGCGTATGGCTGGTCACGCTGGCGCTCGCGGTCTGCGCGGCGGCGCTGGTTCTCGCCGTCGACGCCTTCGCC
>CAIWHR010000136.1 GCA_903912485.1 uncultured beta proteobacterium
AAAAATAAATCAACACAGAAATCGTAACAATCGCACAATGAAGCCAGGTTCCTGCGCCGCCTCGGCGCAACTCGAAGCGATGCTGGCCCGACGGGGCGTGTGCAGCGCACCCGACCTGGCGGCTGCGCTGGGCGTCAGCGTGCCGACCTTGCACAGGCTGCTCGCCGAGCTTGGCGATCGCGTCATCCCGGCGGGCAGGGCGCGCCGCGCCCGGTATGCGTTGCGGCGGCCGCTGCGCGGCGACGGTTCGCCGCTGCCGTTGTACGAAGTCGGCGATCAGGGCGACGTCAGGCTCGTCACCACGCTCGCGCTCAGGCAGCCGCAGGGCGCATGGATGGATCTGGCGGGCACCGGATTGCCGGTGCCGGAGGCGTCCCGCGACGGCTGGTGGGACGGGCTGCCTTATCCGCTGGCCGACATGCGCCCGCAAGGTTTCATGGGGCGGCAACTGGCGCGTGCGGAACAGTTCGCGCTGGAAGTGCCCGGCGATCCCAACGAATGGTCCGACGACGACGTCTGCTATGCCCTCGCTCGCGTCGGCACCGACGTGAGCGGCAGCTTCATCCTCGGGGACCGCGCCTGTCAGCGCTGGCTCGGGCAAAAAGCCAGCATCACGATCCCGCTGCGGGGGGCCGCCGTGGGACCGGCGTATGCCGAGCTCGCGCAGAGGGCGCTCGGCAGCGGGACGGCCGGATCGAGCGCCGCCGGAGAATTCCCCAAGTTCGCCGCAACCCGCGAACTCGCCGACAGCGACACGCAGCAGGTGCTGGTCAAGTTCTCCGGCGCCGATGATTCGCCCGCCGTGCGCCGCTGGGCCGACCTCCTGGTCTGCGAGCACCTGGCCCTCGAAGCGGCGGCGACGATGGCCGGCGTCGAGGGCGCCAGGAGTCGAATCGTCACCCATGCCGGACGCACGTTCCTGGAGGCCGAGCGCTTCGATCGGCACGGCCTGTTCGGCCGCAGCCGCATCGTCACGCTGGACGCGCTCAACGGCGCTTTCATCGGGGCCGGCACCAGCGACTGGGTTCACTTGGCACGGCGGCTTGCCGCCGATGGCCTCCTGGCTGCCGACGAACTGCGGCGGGTGGAACGGGTCTGGTGGTTTGGCCGCCTGATTGCCAACACCGACATGCACCTCGGCAACGTCAGTTTTCGCAGTCGCGCGGCGCTTTCGCTGGCGCCTGTCTACGACATGCTGCCGATGCTCTATGCCCCCTTGCCTGGCGGCGAGGTGCCGGCGCGGACTTTCCAGCCGCCGGTGCCCTTGCCGCAGCAGCAGGACGCCTGGACGAGCGCGGCGGAAGCGGCGTTGCAATTCTGGCGACAGGCGGCCCGGGACGCCCGCATCGGCGAAGCGTTTCGCGCCGTCTGTGCCGACAACGCAGACAGCCTGGACCGGGCAGCCGATAGGCCCCTGACCCGGCGGTCGAACGGTCAATCGCAGTAGAATGGAAGCTGTGCGCGGGCAACGCGTACGCCTGCGCGCTCCCGATGGGAAGCCGCTTGGTTGCCCGGATGGGATCGTGGCGCGGGTTTGCGACCACGAACGCCCGGCGCAGCCCGAGCCACGGAACGGCGAAACCCGGGATTCGCTCCGCTCCACCGCGGGCTGCACACTACCCACGCTCAACGTCAACGCCACACCAAGTCCCGGGGCATCCCCCAAAAAAACGCAGGAGCCAGCGTGAACAGCACCCCCTATGAACTGCACGGCGAGACCGCCGTGATCACCTTCGACAATCCGCCGATGAACGGCTTTTCGCACGCGTTGCGGATGCGTGTCGTCGCCGGCATCGAGCAGGCGGAAGACGACGCGGCGGTCAAGGCGATCGTCCTCATCGGTTCGGACAAGGCCTTTTCGAGCGGCGCCGACATCCGCGAATTCGGCAAGCCCCAGATGATGGCCGAGCCGACGCTGCGCACCGCCATCACCGTCGTCGAAAGCGCGACCAAGCCGGTGATCGCCGCGATCGGCGGCATCTGCATGGGCGGCGGCCTCGAGATGGCGCTCGGCTGCCACTTCCGCGTGGTTGCGCCGAAGACGCAGATCGCGCTGCCCGAAGTGAAGCTCGGCCTGCTGCCCGGCGCGGGCGGCACGCAGCGCCTGCCGCGGCTGATCGGCCTCGAGTACGCGCTCAACATGATCGTCTCCGGCGAGACGGTGCCCTCCGACCAGTTCCGCGGCTCGCCGCTGTTCGACGAGTTCATCGACGGCGACCTGCTCGCGGGCGCGCTGGCTTTCGCCGCCAAGGTCGTCGCCGAGCAGCGGCCGGTCAGGCGCGTGCGCGACCTCAAGGTGCGGCACCCGAAGCCCGAGGCGTTCCTGCTGTGGGCGAAGACCGCGGTCGGCTCGATGGCCAAGAACTACCCCGCGCCGCTGAAGTGCCTGGAGGCGGTCGAGGCGTCGATCACCAAAAAGACCTTCGACGAAGGGCTCAAGGTCGAGCGCACCGGATTCTCGACGCTGTTCCTGTCCGACGAGCACAGGGCGCTGCGCCACATCTTCTTCGGCGAGCGCGCGGCGGGCAAGATCGCCGACCTGCCCGAGGACACGCCGCTGCGCGCGGTGAAGAGCGTCGGCATCATCGGCGCCGGGACGATGGGCACCGGCATCGGCATCAACTTCCTCAACGCCGGCATTCCGGTGACCATCCTCGAGACCAGGGCCGACGCGCTGGAGCGCGGCGTGGCCGCGGTGCGCAAGGTCTACGACGACCGCGTCAAGAAGGGCAAGATGAAGGCGGACAAGGCGGCGGCCAACGTCGCGCTGCTGACGCCCACGCTGTCCTACGACGACCTGCGCGAGGTCGACCTCGTCATCGAGGCGGTGTTCGAGGACATCGGCGTCAAGGAGGCGGTGTTCCGCAAGCTCGACGAAGTGTGCAAGCCGGGCGCGATCCTCGCCAGCAACACGTCGACGCTCGACTTGAACCGCATCGCCGCGTTCACGCGTCGGCCGCAGGACGTCGTCGGCCTGCACTTCTTCAGCCCCGCCAACGTGATGAAGCTGCTCGAAGTCGTCCGCGGCGAGAAGACCGCCGCCGACGTGCTGGCCACGACCATGCAGCTGGCGAAGAAGATCAAGAAGACCGCGGTGGTGTCCGGCGTGTGCGACGGCTTCATCGGCAACCGCATCGTCGCCGTCTACCAGCGCGAGGCGTTCTTCCTGCTGGAGGAGGGCGCGTCGGTGCAGCAGATCGACAAGGCGCTGGAAGCCTTCGGCATGGTGATGGGGATCTTCCGCATGGGCGACCTCGCCGGCGGCGACATCGGCTGGGCGATCCGCAAGCGCCGCTACGCCGAGGACCCGTCGATGCGCAGGTTCGCCATCGCCGACAAGCTGTGCGAGATGGGCCGCTTCGGCCAGAAGACCGGCTCCGGCTTCTACCGCTACGAGGCCGGCCGCCGCGACGCGCTGCGTGACCCGATCGTCGACGAGATCGTCGACGCCTGCCGCAAGGAGGCCGGCATCACGCCGCGCAAGGTCGGCGACGAGGAGATCGTCCAGCGCTGCATCTACGCGATGATCAACGAGGGGGCGAGGATCCTGGAAGAGGGCATCAGCCAGCGCGCGTCCGACATCGACATGGTCTACGTCTTCGGCTACGGCTTCCCGCCGTTCCGCGGCGGGCCGATGCTCTACGCCGACATGACCGGCTTGATCAACGTGGCGCGCGCGATGAAGCGCTTCGCGCAGCTGCCGCGCGTCGACCAGGCTTTCTGGCAGCCGGCGCCGATGCTCGCGCGGCTCGCCGCCGAAGGCAAGACGTTCAACGCGGTTTGAACCCGCGCGACACGACAACGAATCCACGCGGCGACGGCATGACGCCGGTCGCCCCCGAAGGAGAAGCAAATGACTGATGCCGTAATCGTATCCACCGCCCGCACCGGCCTCGCGAAATCGTGGCGCGGCGGCTTCAACATGACCCACGGCGCCACGCTCGGCGGCCACGCGATCCGGGCCGCGGTCGAGCGCGCCGGCGTCGACCCCGCCGAGATCGAGGACGTTCTCTTGGGCTGCGCGCTGCCCGAAGGGGCGACCGGCGGCAACATCGCCCGCCAGGCCGCGCTGCGCGCCGGGCTGCCGGTGACCACCAGCGGCGCCACGGTGAACCGCTTCTGCTCGTCGGGCCTGCAGACGATCGCGATGGCCGCGCAGCGCGTGATCGTCGACCGCGTGCCGTTGATGGTCGCCGGCGGCGTCGAGTCGATCTCCTGCGTGCAGGCCAACGTGAACCAGAACTACTTCACCGACGAGTGGCTGAACCAGAACAAGCCCGAGGTCTACTGGACGATGCTGCAGACCGCCGAGACCGTCGCCAAGCGCTACGCGATCTCCAAGGAAGCGCAGGACGAGTACGGCGTGCAGAGCCAGCTGCGCGCGGCGGCCGCGCGCGCGGCCGGCCGCTTCGACGCCGAGATCGTGCCGATGACGGTGACCGCGGGCGTGCCCGACAAGGCCACCGGCGCGATGCTGTCGAAGGAAGTCACCGTGACCGAGGACGAGGGCATCCGCGCCGACACCACGCTCGAAGCCGTCGCACGGATCCGCTCGGCGATGCCCGGCGGCGTCATCACCGCCGGCAACGCCAGCCAGTTCTCCGACGGCGCGTCGGCGTGCGTGGTGATGGACGCCAAGCTCGCCGAGCAGCGCAACCTCAAGCCGCTGGGCATCTTCCGCGGCTTCGCGGTCGCCGGCTGCGAGCCCGACGAAATGGGCATCGGCCCGGTGTTCGCGATCCCGCGCCTGCTCGACCGCGCCGGCCTCAAGGTCGACGACATCGGCCTGTGGGAGCTGAACGAGGCGTTCGCCGTGCAGGTGATCTATTGCCGCGACCGCCTCGGCATTCCCAACGACCGCCTCAACGTCGACGGCGGCGCCATCGCCGTCGGCCATCCCTACGGCGTGTCCGGCGCGCGGCTCACCGGCCACGCGCTGATCGAAGGCAAGCGCCGCGGCGTCAAGTACGTCGTGGTGTCGATGTGCATCGGCGGCGGCATGGGTGCGGCGGGGTTGTTCGAAGTCGTGTGATTCGGTGACCCGGGCCACGCCGCCGGCAATGCCGCTGCGTGCCTGGCGTCGAACGACGTAGCCCGGGTTACGCCGCCACAATTGCCGCCAGCGAGCCTGACGCGCGGAACGGCGAAGCCCGGGTGGTTGCGGCATTGGGCACGATCGCCCCGGGCCACGCCGGTTGGGGTCTGCGGCTCGCAGGCAAGCGCTTGGTGGCGGCGTGGCCCGGGCTACGGTGCCGGCGATGCCGCCTGCGTGCCTCATGCGTCGAACGGCGAACCCCGGGGTGTTGCGGCAATGGGCAAGATTGCCCCGGGCAACGGAAAATCCAATGGACCTCAACTACACGCCTGAACAACAAGCCTTCCGCAGCGAGGTGCGCGACTTCATCGCCGCGCGCCTGCCGGCCGACATCGCGCGCCGCGTCGGCGCGCACGCGCGGCTGCGCAAGGACGACATCACGCGCTGGCAGCGGATCCTGTTCGAGCGCGGCTGGGGCGCGCCCGGCTGGCCGGTGGAATTCGGCGGCGCGGGCTGGGACGCGGTGCGCCGGCACATCTTCGAGGAGGAGTGCTTCGCCGCGCAGGCGCCGCGCCAGCTGGTGTTCGGGCTGTCGATGGTCGGCCCGGTGCTGATCGCTTTCGGCACGCCGGCGCAGCAGCAGTTCCACCTGCCGAAGATCCTCTCCGGCGAGCACTGGTGGTGCCAGGGCTACTCGGAGCCCGGCGCCGGCTCCGACCTCGCGTCGCTGAAGATGCGCGCCGAACGCCGCGGCGACCACTACGTCGTCAACGGCCAGAAGACCTGGAACACGCTCGGGCAGTACGCCGACTGGATCTTCTGCCTGGTGCGCACCGACCCCGACGCGAGGC
>CAIWHR010000137.1 GCA_903912485.1 uncultured beta proteobacterium
CGCCGTCGCCGACGCCGTCCCGCCGCGGTTCTGAGCCGCCCGCGGCGGCGGCAGCCCGCGGCGGCGGCAGCCCGCGGCGGCGCGCGCAATCGTTTTCGATAAGTTTTCACTGCCGCCACAATCACCCTCCCCTGCCGGGCTGTAATGGATCTCGCGGCAAGCCACGCCGCGGAAAGCCCTGGAGGGACGCCGTGAAAGCCTTGATTCTTGCCGCCGGCCGCGGAACGCGCGTGCAGCCGCTGACGCACACGCTGCCCAAGCCGATGATCCCGATCGTGCACAAGCCGGTGATGGAGCTGCTGGTCGACCAGCTGCGCGCGCACGGCTTCGACGACATCGTCGTCAACACCAGCTACCTGTCGCGCGAGATCGAAGGCTACTTCCGCGACGGCCACCGCTTCGGCGTGCAGATGGCCTACTCCTTCGAGGGCTTCGAGCGCGACGGCACGCTGGTCGACCGCCCGGTCGGCTCGGCCGGCGCGATGCAGAAGATCCAGATGCACTCGGGCTTCTTCGACGACGCCTTCGTCGTCGTCTGCGGCGACGCCATCGTCGACCTCGACCTCGCCGCATTGCTGCGCTTCCACCGCGCCCGCCGGGCGATCGCGACCATCGCGCTGAAGACGCTGGCCGACGACGCGCTCCAGCACTACGGCGTGGCGTTGACCGGCAGCGACGGGCGCGTGACCGAGTTCCAGGAAAAGCCCGCGCCCGGCACCGCGCGCAGCAACACGGCGAACACCGGCATCTACATCTTCGACCCGGCGATCTTCGACTGGATCCCGAAGGACGCCGTCTACGACATCGGCAGCGAGCTGCTGCCCGCACTCGCCCGCCAAGGCGCGCCGATCTTCGGCGTCGAGCTGCCGTTCCAGTGGCTCGACATCGGCCGCCTCGAGGACTATTACCGCGTCGCGATGCAGGCGATGAAAGGCGAGGTCGCGTGGTTCGACCTGCCCGGGCGCATCGTGCGGCCGGGGCTCCGGGTCGGGCCGAACGTCGCCGCCGACTTCGACCGCATCGCCACGCGGGGCCCGGTCTACGTCGGCGGCAGCGCCACCCTCGGCGACGGCTGCACGCTGATCGGGCCGGTCGTGATCGGCGCCGGCGCCGTGGTCGAAGCGGGGGCGCGCATCGACGCGTCGGTGGTGCTCGACCACACCCGGATCGTCTGCGACTCCGACGTCCGGAACAAGGTCGTCGGGCCCCGTTTCTGCTTTTCCGCCGACGGCACCGTGCTCGACGGCCGGCACACCGACACCGCGTGGCTGTTCTCCGACGCGCGCAGCGCGCTCGCGCCGCTGTCCGACGACCAGCGGCGAATCCTCGCCGACAGCCGGGCCGCGGCCTGACGCCGCGAGGACTCGCCCGATGACATCCAGCCAGCGCCCGTTCGATGCCGCTTCCGTCAAGGGACTCGGCATCAAGCCGCTCGCGAGCCTCGCCGCGCACCGCGGCATCGCCGTGCTGGTGCTCGTGCTGACCGTCGTCGTCGGCGCGCCGCTCGCCTGGATCAAGGGCAAGCCGCACTTCGTCGCGACGGCGACGGTCCAGGTCGCGCCGCGCTACATGAAGAACCTGAAGGACGACAGCGAGCTCGACTTCCAGTCGAACTCGCAGTACCGCCAGTTCGTCGAGCACCAGGCGCGCAGCGTGCCGCGCTTCGACATCCTGACCGCCGCGCTGGCCGCCGCCGAGGCCGACGGCCACGTCTGGCGCCAGGCCAGCGAAACCCCGCGCCGCGCCGTCGAGCGGCTGCAGGAGCGCCTCGTCGTCACGCCGGTCGCCGACACCTACCTGATGCAGATCGGCCTCGACGGGGCCGACAGGAAGGACCTCGCCGAGATCGTCAACGCGGTGGTGGCCGCGTACATCGCGCGGATGAAGGACGAGCAGGTCTACGGCGCCGACGAGCGGGTGCAGCGCCTGATGACGCGCGAAACCGAACTGCTGAACACCATCCGCGACCTGCAGGAGCGGCGCACCGCGATCGCGCTGGACGTCGGCGTCAGCAGCTTCTCCGAAGGCGACGGCAACCCGCACGACAAGGCCATCACCGCGACGCGCGCCGCGCACGAGGAAGCGCAGCGCGCGCGCATCGCGGCCGAGACCCGGATGCAGGCGTTCACGACCGCGCACGAGACCGACATGGGCACCCGGTCGATCAAGGAGAGCGTCCTCACCGATCCCGGCCTGAACAGCCTCAAGGCGAGCCTCAACACGCGCCGCGCGGCGCTGGTCGCCGCGACCAGCGGCCTCACCCCCGACCATCCGGCGTGGCAGGCGGCGCAGGCGGAAGTCGCCGAGATCGACGCCGAGATCGCGCGCCACACCGGCGCGCTCGCCGGCGAGGTCGCGACCAACGTCGGCGCGCGCTACGCGGCAAGCGTCGACCAGACGCGACGCTACGAGCAGGAAGTCGACAAGCTGCTGCGCGAGCGCGAGGCGCGCAACGCGCGCGCCGCGAAGCTGTTCAACGACGCGCTGGCGCTGTCCGCCGACATCAAGGAAGCGCGCAAGGAGCTCGACGCGGTGCGCGAACGCCTCAACTTCTTCGCCGGCGAGCGCGACGCGCTGGGCTTCGTCCGCGTCGTGACGGCGGCGCTGCCGCCGGAGATTCCGTACGGCCCGGGACGCAGGAAGCTGCTGCTGATGGTGCTGCTCGCGGCGCTGTTCGCCGGCGCGTTGGCGCCGATCGTCGTCGACTTCGCCGATCGCCGCGTGCGCTCGGTGGGCGAGGCCGAACGCGCGCTGGCGATGCCGGCGCTGGGCTGGCTGATCGAGGGCGACGGCGCCGCGGCACGCCTGTTCGCCGACGACCAGATGCGCCGGATCGCCGCCGCGCTCACCCGCGAGCGCGAACGCCACGGCACGCAGGTCTTCGCGCTGACCGGCATCAAGCCGGGGGCCGGCGCCAGCAAACTGGCGATCGGACTCGCGCGCACGCTCGACGCGCTCGGCTATCCGACGCTGGTGGTCGAGGCCAATGCGTTCTCCCCCGACGCGCGTTACGAAGCGGTGCAGCCGGGCCTCGCGCAGTGCCTGTGCGGCGACGCGCAGCCCGACGACTGCGTGCAGCCTGCCACCGCCTCGCTGCCGGCGCGCGTGAAGGGCGGCAGCGAGCCGGGGCAGCAGCATCTCGGCCGCATCGACCGGCTGCCGGCGCTGCTCGACGCTTGGCGCAGCGGCTTCGCCTTCGTGCTGGTCGATTCGCCGCCGCTGCTGCTGTCGGCGGACGCCGAGATCATCCTCGACCGCATCGGCCACGCGCTGCTCGTCGTCGAGGCCAACGCGACGTCGCGCGGCGAACTCGCGCGGGCCGCGCGCACGCTCGAGACCAGCGCGGCGCAGGCGGTCGGGATGATCGTCAACCGCGTGCGCGTGGTCGAGGGCGGCTACCTGCGCGCGCTGCTGGTCGAGTACCTGACCCGGCGCAAGTACGCCGACTTCGCTTCGCTGCCCGCGTGGCGCCTGCAGCTGTCCACGCTGCTCGCGCGGCCCGCTTCGCTGATTCCGCACAGGAGGAAACCCGCATGAAAGTCTTCGACGCCTTCGAGCGCATCGTCGTCATCAACCTGCCCGAACGCACCGATCGCCGGCGCGAAATGGTCGCCGAACTGCGCAAGGCCGACATCGACGCCGTCGATCCCCGGCTGCAGTTCTTCCCGGCCATCCGTCCGACCGTCCCCGGCCTGTTTCCCAGCCTGGGCGCGCGCGGCTGCTTCGAAAGCCACCTCGACGTGATCCGCGCCGCGATCCGCGACCGCCTGCACAACGTGCTGATCCTCGAGGACGACCTCGCCCTGTATCCGGCGGCGTGCGTCGAGCAGCGCAGGATGTTCGAGCGCATCGCCGGCGACGACTGGGACTTCGCCTATCCCGGCCACTTCCTGCCGACGGCCGACGCCGCGGACCTGCCCGCGTGGACGCAGACGAACAGCCCGCTGGTCTGCGCGCACTTCTACGGCCTGCACTGGCGGATCCTTGCCGAGCTCTGCCGCTACCTCGAGGCCTGCACCCGGCGCCCCCCCGGCCACCCCGACGGCGGACCGATGCACGTCGACGGCGCCTACTCGATGTTCCGCGCCCGCAACCCCGAGGTCGTGACGCTGATCAGCACGCCGTCGCTGGGCGGCCAGCGCAGCTCGCGCAGCGACATCACCCACAACCGCTGGTACGACCGGCAGCCGTTGACGCGCGCGCTCGCCGGGTTCGCCCGCAAGGGCAAGAACGTCTGGCGCACCGCCGGCCAGACCGCCCTCACTTCCCGCAGCTAGGAGTCCACCGCCAATGAATGCCAATCCCGATTGGGCGAAGCCCGAATACCACGCCTTCATCCGCCGCGACATCGCGCCGCTCTTGCCCGCGCGCGCCGAGGACGTGCTCGACGTCGGCTGCAGTCAGGGCGGCACGCTCGCCTGGCTCCAGGGCTCGGGCGTCGCCGGGCGCACCACCGGCATCGAGATCGACCCCGCCGCGGCGCGGATCGCGCGCGGCCGCGTCGACCGCCTGATCGAAGGCGACGTCGACGCGGCGCTGGGCACGCTCGACAGCGCGTCCTTCGACCTCGTGCTCTGCCTCGACGTGCTCGAACACCTGGTCGATCCCTGGCGCACCGCGGCGCGGCTCGGCCGCATGATCCGTCCCGGCGGCACGCTGATCGTCAGCGTGCCCAACGTGCGCCACCACAGCGTCGCGCTGCCGCTGCTGTGGTCGGGGCGCTGGCAATACGAGGACGAGGGCATTCTCGACCGCACGCACCTGCGCTTCTTCACCCGCACCGGCGCCGCCGCGCTGCTCACCGGCGCCGGGCTCGAGCCCGCGGGCCGTGTCGACAAGGGGATGGAAGTGACCCGCCGCCGCGAGCTGTGGAAGCCGCTGCTGGCACGCACCCGCTGGCGCGACCTGGGCGTCTTCCAGTTCGTGATCTCCGGCCGCAAGCCGGTCGCCGCCGCCGCGGCAACGGCACCCGCGCGCGCCGCGGCGCCGCTGGTGCTGGAAGCCGCGCGATGACACTGCCGCGTCGGGCGCTGTTCGGGGCGCTGCTGCTTTCGGTGACGCTGGGTTCCGCCCCGGCGCCCGGCGCGGACGTCGTGCGGCTGTCGCCGGCGTCGGTTCCGGCGGTGGTCGACGCCGCGCGCTTCGGCCTGAACCTCGGCGGCGCCAGCACCTGGGGCGCCGAACAGCTGACCGCCAACGTTCTGAAGAATCCGGGATTCGAGGCGCCGATCGAGCGCTCGCTGGTCGTCGTCAAGGCGATCGCCGGAGCGACGGTGACCGACGACACGCCGTGGACCGCGCGCGCCGACGGCCTGTGGAGCGGCGCCGACTTCGAAGTCCTGTCGGGCAGCGCCGCCGGCAGCCGCGGCAAGGTCGCCGACTATCGCCGTGCCGGCAGCGCCGGGGCGGGCGAATTCCGGCTGGCGCCGCTGCCCGAAGGCCTGCGCGCCGGCGACGCGCTGTCGGTCACCGCTTCCGGCGCCGCCGGCACGGTGCCGATGTGGTGGACGAGCTACGGCGACGTGCGCACGGCGAACGGCAACCTGCGCCCCGGCAGCGGCGGCACGCAGGCGGTGCGCCTTGCCGCGGCCCCGGGCAGCCCCAGCCGCCTCGCCCACCACCTCGACACGCTGCAGCGCGGCGGCAAGCTGCTGCCGGTCGACGGGGCCTGGCAGCTCGACTTCTGGGCGCGCGGGGAAGACGCCGGCACGCGGCTCGCGGTGGCCTTCCGCCGCCACGGCCGTGCGCCGTTCCTGGACCGCGAACTGCAGCTCGACCCGACGTGGCGGCACTACGTGCTGCCGTTCGCCGCGACCGACGACGGCCCGGTCGGCCCGCTGGAGCTGAGCTTCGAACTGCGCACGGGCGTCGCGCGGGTCGACGACGCTTTCCTCGGCGCGGCGGCGCCCGGCGCCGGCGGCTTTCGCACCGAGGCCGTCGACGCGCTGCGCAAGCTGCATCCGGGCTACCTGCGCGACTGGCAGGGCCAGCTCGGCGACAGCTTCGACAACCGCATGGCCGACGCGTCGTCGCGCCGCCCGACGCGCTACCGCGCCGGCGACAGCGAGCTCATGTACCACTACAGCCTGCCCGAATTCCTGGAGCTGTGCGCCGCCGTCGACGCCAGGCCCTGGGTGGTCGCGCCGCCGCTGATGGGCGACGACGAGTGGCGGCGCTTCGGCGAAGCGCTGGCCGCCGCCGGCCGGCGCCACGGCTTCGGCGAAATCCTGGTCGAATTCGGCAACGAGAACTGGAACGAACTGGTCCGGCCGGCCGGCCTCATGGCCGCCGAAACGCACGCCGCGGTCGCCGATCGCGCGTTCGCCCGGCTGCGCTCGGGTGCCGGCGACTACCGGGGCCTGGTCCCCGTCGTCAACGCGCAGTTCGTCAACACCGCGTCGTGGCGCAAGCTGGCGACGCTGTCGCGCGAAGCCCGCGTGATCGCGGTGGCGCCGTACCTCCTCTATCGGCTGGACCAGGTCGCCGACGCCGACGCCGTCGCCGCCGCGTTCGACGACGTCGTCGCGCCGCTGCGCGAGGGCATCGCCGGCACCGCGCCGCTGGGCGCGCGCGTCGCCGTCTACGAAGTGAACTTCCACACCACCGAAGGCAATGCGACGGCCGAACTGCGCAACCTCGCGGTGACCGGCGCGCACAGCGGCAGCGCGCTGGCGCGGCAGCTCGTCGGCGGGCTCCTCGCCGGCGTGCGCGAGCAGGCGGTCTACACGCTGGCCGGATTCGACGCCTACACCGGCGAGCGCAAGCTGGTCCGCCTGTGGGGCGTCGCGCGCGACCTGGCGCCGGGCCGGCTGCGGCCGACGGGGCTCGCGCTGGCGATGATGAACGAGGCGATCGACGGCGACGCCCACGCCGCGATCTGCCAGGGCGGAACCGCGGCCTGCGGCAACGTCACCGCGGCGTACTTCCGGCGGGGCGGCAAGCTCGGGCTGATCGTCGCCTCGCGCGACGCGCGCACGCTGCGGGTCCACACCGGGATTCCCTGCACCGCGCCGGTGTCGGCGCGTCTGCTCGACGGCAGCGATCCGACGCGCAACAACGAGGCCGACGAAGCGGTCGCGGTCCAGACGCTGACGCCCCGTTGCGACGCCGGCTGGGCCTTCGATCTCCCCGCGCACAGCCTCGCCGTGCTGCGCACGCGCCAGCCCGCCGCAGGGAGCCGGGAATGACCGCCGCAGCGCTGCCCGGCGGCATGACGCCGGCGCCCGCCCCGCGGTCCGCGGCGCCCGCGCGCCTCGTCGGCGACGCCGGCTTCGCGATGGGCGCGAAGCTCTTCTACCTCGTCACCCGGCTGGGCCTGCCGCCGCTGATCCTCGCGCACATCTCGCTCGCCGAGTACGGACTGTGGGCGGCGTGCTTCGTCATCGTCGGCTACATCGGGCTCGCCGACCTCGGCCTGTCGAGCGTCTACGTGCGCTACGTCGCCCGCATGAACGCCGCCGGCGACACGCACGGCATCAGCCGCACGCTGTGCACCGGGATGCTCAGCATCGGGGCGATCTCCTGCGTGCTGCTGATCGCGCTGTACGCGCTGCTGCCGGCGGCGCTGGACCTGCTGAAGATCGAACCCGCGGCCCGCGGCACCGCGGCGGTCCTGATCATGGGCACCGCCTGCGTGTTCCTCGCCGACATGACGCTGGGCGGCTTCGCGTACCTGCTGCACGGGATGCAGCGGATCCGCATCGAGCAGCGGATCTGGGTCGCCGCGTTTTCGCTGGAGATGCTGCTGATCGTCGCCTTCCTGCACGCGGGATTGGGCGTCGTCGCGCTGCTGGCGGCGTACGCGCTGCGCTACGCGTTCTCGCTGGCGTTGACGATGCGGCAGGCGTTTCGCGTGCTGCCGGCGCTGCGGCTGTCGTTCCGGCTGTTCGACCGTTCGCTGCTGCCCGGATTCCTGTCGTTCGGCCTCTCGGTGCAGGCGAGCACGATGTTCAGCATGCTGCTGCACTCGGCCGACCGTGTCGTCGCCGGGCTGACGCTCGGACCGGCCGCCATCGCGCTGTTCGACATCGGCGGCAAGATCCCGATCGCGGCGACGTCGGTGCCCGGTGCGATCACCCACGTGACGCTGCCCGCCGCCGCGCGCATCGACGCCGCCGCCGGCACCGCGGCGGCGAAGGAGCTGGCCGACCTGTGCCTCTGCGCATCGCGCGCGACCAGCCTCGCGTCGGTGCTGCCGATGGCGTTCCTGGCCGCGTTTTCGGTGCCGCTGTGCCGGATCTGGCTGGGCGAGCGGCCCGACCTCGCGGTGCTGCCGCTGATCATGGCGCTGTCCGCCGCCAGCGCGCACCTGCACATCGTCACCGGGCCCGCGTCGGCGGTGTTCCGCAGCCAGGGCAACGTCGGCAACGAGTTCGTCTACCACGGCCTGCGCGTGACGCTGATCGCCGCCGGCATCGGCGTCGCGGTGCTGTGCCTCGGCGTCACCGTCACCGCCATCGCCTGCGGACTCGCCGGCGGCATCGCGGTCGCCGCCGTCGCCTACCTCGCCTACAGCTACCGCGCGCTCGGCCTGCCCTTGCGGCGGCTGGCGACGCGCGTGCTGCTGCCGGGCCTCGTTCCGGCAATGATCGCGCTGGGCGGCGTCGCCGCCTGGTTCGCCGCGGTTCCCGCCACGCTCACGCGCTGGCCGGCGCTGGCGCTGCTCGCCGCGTTCGGCGCCGTCTACGTCGCGCTGTCGGCGCTCGCCGTCTGGCGCCTGCTCGACACCGGGGAGCGGGCGCAGCTCGCCCCCCTGCTGCGCCGGCTGAAGCGCTCGCCGGCCGAGGAGAAATGATCATGCACGACGCAATCGAACCCCATCGCGCCCGCGCGCTCGCCGCGGGCCTGCTGCTCGCGCTCGCGCTGGGCGCCGGCGGCTGCGCGCACACGTCGATCCCGAACGACCCGCAGAACGCCGCCGCCTTCCAGCAGGCGCAGCGCACCGACACGGTGAGCTTCGCCGACCGCGCCGCGCTGACCGCGCTCGACGCCGAAGTCGATCCCGTCTATCTCCTGGGCGAAGGCGATCGCCTCGACATCCAGGTCTACGGTCGCCCCGAGATGTCGGCCAAGCACGTGATGGGGCCCGACGGCCGCATCAGCATGCCGCTGGTCGGGACGCTGCGCCTTTCCACGCAGACGCGCGAGGAGGCGGCCGCCACCGTGCAGACCGCGCTGCGGCGCTACTTCACGCAGCCCGCGGTGGCGCTGTCGGTCGAGCAGTACTCGGCCAACCGCGTGACGGTGCTGGGGCGCGTCCAGAACCCGGGCGTGATCAACTTCGACAAGGTGCCGACGATCCTCGAGACGCTGGCGCGCGCCGGCGCGCTGCCGGTGATCGACAAGCAGGCGACGCTGACGCGCTGCGCGATCTTCCGCGGCCGCGACAAGGTGATCTGGATCGACCTGAAGCATCTCCTGGCGCGCAGCGACCCCTCGTACAACATCCGCCTCAAGCCGAACGACATCGTCTACATCCCCGACTCGGGCGACACGTCGGTGTACGTGATGGGCTCGGTCCACCGTCCCGGCGCCTTCCGGCTCACGCCCGACATGTCGCTGCTCGACGCGCTGGCGCAGGCCGGCGGACCCAACGAGGACGCCGCGCCGCAGGAGATCGCCGTCTACCGCCCGAGCAGGCAGGCGCTGGTGCGCACGCCTCTCGCATCGCTGATGACCGCCGACCGCCGCGTCAACTTCGCACTGGAGGAAGGCGACATCGTGTTCGTCCCCAGGAGCGGACTCGCCGACGTCGGCTACGTGATGCGGCAGCTGCTCCCCGGCCTCGGCCTGCTGACCTTCGCCACCGGACTCAAGCTCTGACCGCGCCCGCCCGGCCGCCGATCGGTGCCGGGCGCCGCGCTGACGCGGGGAGATGACTTGGCATAAAATGTCGGGCGACGGGGCCGCTCGGGCCCCGACAGTCGCCCCGCTGCCGCCGGCATCGACGCCGGCCCGGCGCCCGGTCACCCCCGAAGGAGTCTCCATGTCCGCACCCCGCTTCACTCTCGTCCCGCTGTTGGCCGCGTCGGCCCTGGCGCTCGGCCTCGCGCCCTGCGCGTTCGCCGGCAAGACGCTCGACGCCGTCAAGGCGCGCGGCGAGGTGATCTGCGGCGTCAACACGTCGGCTCCGGGCTTCTCGTCGACCGACAGCAAGGGCCGCTGGCAGGGCCTCGACGTCGACATGTGCCGCGCCGTCGCCGCGGCGGTGCTGGGCAGCGGCGAGAAGGTCAAGTTCGTGCCGCTCAACTCGCAGCAGCGCTTCGCCGCGCTGCAGTCGGGCGAGATCGACATCCTGTCGCGCAACACGACGTGGACGCTGACGCGCGACGCCTCGCTCGGCATCGTCTTCGCCGGCATCAACTACTACGACGGCCAGGGCTTCATGGTGCCGAAGAAGATCAAGGTCGACAGCGCCAAAAAGCTCGCCGGCGCGACCGTCTGCGTGCAGGCGGGCACCACCAGCGAGAAGAACGTCGCCGACTTCTTCCTCGCCAACGGCATGAAGTACAAGTCGGTCGTGTTCGACACCGCCGAGGCGATCCAGTCGGCGTTCTTCGCCGGCCGCTGCCAGGTCTACACCACCGACATGTCCGACCTCGCCGGCGCGCGCACGCAGACGAGCAAGCCCGACGACTACCTGATCCTGCCCGACGTCATCTCGAAGGAGCCGCTGGGGCCGGCGGTGCGCCGCGGCGACGACGACTGGTTCCAGATCACGCGCTGGACGCTCAACGCGATGCTCGAAGCCGAGGAGGCCGGGCTCACGCAGGCCAGCGTCGACAAGATGAAGGGCGAGAGCAAGGATCCGGGGATCCAGCGGCTGCTGGGCGTCACCGAGGACACCGGCAAGCTGCTCGGGCTCGACAGGGAATGGGCGTACCGGATCGTCAAGCAGGTCGGCACCTACGGCGAGAGCTTCGAGCGCAACATGGGACCGAAGTCGGCGCTGGGCCTGCCGCGCGGCGTCAACCGGCTGTGGAATCACGGCGGCCTGATGTACTCGCCGCCGGTGCGCTGACCCGCCGGCGCAACCGCCAGGCGTCGCCGCGGCGCGAGGAGCAGGGCTCCACGCTGCTCCTCGCCGTTTCCGGCGTCCTTGCGCCCGCCCCGCCGCCGATGCCCGCACGCGCCCAGGCCCGGCACTTCCTGCGCACGCGGCGCGGGCGCGCGCTCGTCTACCAGGCGCTGGCGCTGGGCGCGCTGATCGCCGCCGGCGCGTTCCTGTGGCACAACACCGCCGAGAACCTCGCCGCCCGCCAGATCCGCTCGGGGTTCGCCTTCCTCGCGCAGCAGGCGGGCTTCGACATCGGCGAGACGGTCGTCGCCTTCTCTTCGCGCGACAGCTACCTGCGTGCCTTCGGCGTCGGCGTCGCCAACACGCTGCGCGTCGCGCTGGCGGGGATCGTGCTGGCGACGCTGCTGGGCACGCTGATCGGCATCGGGCGCCTGTCGCGCAACTTCCTCGCGCGCGGCCTGTGCACCGCCTACGTCGAGGTGATGCGCAACATCCCGCTGATCATCCAGCTGTTCGGGTGGTACCTGGTGATCACCGAACTGCTGCCGCCGGCGACCGAGCCGATGCGCATCGGCGCCCACGCCTTCCTGTCGAAAAGCGGACTGCAG
>CAIWHR010000138.1 GCA_903912485.1 uncultured beta proteobacterium
GCGGGCCCGTTGCCGCTGGCGGCGGTGCTCGCCGCCGGCGCCGCGGTGCTGGCGCGCACGTATCATCGCTGCGCCTGGAAATCGGCGTCGCGCCCGACGCGGGCGGCGTATGCGCTGCACGCGCAGCTGCAGCAACTGCCGATCCTCTGCGGCCAGCTCGCGTTCCGGCTCGACCGCATCCGCGGCCGCCGGCGCGGGCTGATCGAATACCGCAGGGAGCTCTCGTGAAGGCGCTCCTGTCCGCGCTGCTGCTGCCGCTCGCGCACGGCGCGAAGGCCTGCGAGCGCCTGGCGCGGCTGTGGGCGTTCGCCCGGCTGCAGGCCGACCTGCCGCGGCAGCGGCTCGATGCCGGCACCGTGATCCTCGGCCCGGCCGAGCTGCACGGCTCGCGCCGGATCCGGCTCGGGCGCGGGCTGTTCCTCTACCGCGGGCTCCATCTGGAAACGCAGGGCGCGGGCGAGATCGCGATCGGCGACGGCGTCGTGATCTCGCGCGGCGCGCACCTCGTCGCGTTCTCGCGAATCCGCATCGGCGCGGGCTCGATGATCGGCGAGTACGCCAGCCTGCGCGACGCCAATCACCGCGCCGGCACCGGCACGCCGCTGCGCGACGCCGGGCACGACGCGCGCCCGATCGAGATCGGCAGCAACGTCTGGATCGGCCGCGGCGCCGCCGTGCTGGCCGGCGTCACCATCGGCGACGGCGCCGTCGTCGGCGCCAACGCGGTGGTCACCCGCGACGTCGCGGCCGGCGCCCACGTCGGCGGCGTTCCCGCGCGCAACCTCACCACCAGGGCCATCCAGCATGAACCGACCCCCACGCTCACCGGGTTCGCTGTCTCCCGCGTGGGCAGTCAGCGCCCTTGGGACCGCCGGGCGGGGCACTGAGATGGCGCCCCGCAAGCGCATCGTCGTGGCCGCCTACCAGTGCGGGCCGGGCGAGGGCTCGGTCTCGCAGATCGGCTGGGAGTGGTACTCGCGGCTCGCCCGCGAGCACGCGGTGACGCTGGTCACCCACGTCCGCCATCGCGCGGCGCTGACCGCGGCCGGCGCGCCGCTGGCCGACAGCCGCGTCGTCTACGTCGACACCGAGTGGTTCGCCGGCCCGCTGTATCGCCTCGCGCGGCGGCTGTTCCCCCGGAGCGAGCACAGCGTGTTCCTGGTCGCGTCGCTCGACTACTTCCTGTTCGACTTTCTCGCCTGGCGAACGCTCGCCGCCGCCGCCCGCAACGGCGCGCGCTGGTCGCTGGTGCATCGGGTGACGCCGGTGACGCTGGCGGCGCCGAGCTGGCTGGGCCGCCTGGGCCTTCCCGTCGTGCTGGGGCCGCTGAACTGCGGCCTCGGCAAGCCGCGCGGATTCGACGCCATCCTGCGCCAGGAGTCGGGCTGGCTCATCCAGCTGCGCAAGCTCGGGCGCATCGCCGATGCGCTGATCGGCTCGACGCGGCACGCGGCGCGCATCCTCACCGCGACGCGCGCGACGCTGGCGTGGGTCCCGGCACGCCACCGCGCGCGCTGCCGGATGATGGTCGAGAACGGCGTCGATCTCGAGCGCTTTGGCGACAGCGCGTGGCCGACGCCGCCGGGGGTGCGGGCGCCTCTGCGCGTGCTGTTCGTCGGGCGGCTGATTCCGCTGAAGGGTGTGGACATGCTGCTCGACGCGGTGGCCGAGCTCGCGCGCCGCGGCCAGCCGGTGGCGCTGACCGTCGTCGGCGGCGGACCGATGCGCGAGGCGTGGCAGGATCGCGCCGCCGAGTTGGGCCTGACCGACGCCGTGCGCTTCGCCGGCGCGCTGCCGGCGGGCGAGGTGGCCGCGGAGATGGCCGCCGCGCACGTGTTCTGCCTGCCCTCGGTGCGCGAATCCGGCGGCGCCGTCCTGCTCGAGGCGATGGCCTGCGGCCGGCCGGTGATCGCGCTGGCATTCGGCGGCCCGGCCGAGATCGTCGACGACGAGGTCGGCCGCCTGCTGGCCGCCGTCTCGCCGCAGCAGGTGACGTCCGACCTGGCCGCGACGCTGGCCGACGTCTGCCGCGAGCCCGATCGCTGGCGCCGCCGCGGCGCCGCC
>CAIWHR010000139.1 GCA_903912485.1 uncultured beta proteobacterium
GACGCTCATCAGGTTCAGCTGCCAGCCGGTCAGTTCGGACGCGAGCCGCACGTTCTGCCCCAGGCGCCCGATCGCGATCGCGAGGTTCTCCTCGTCGACGACGACGTCCATGCTGTGCTTTTCCTCGTCGACGACGATCGACGAGATCTCGGCCGGCGCCAGCGCGTTGATGACGAACTTCGCCGGGTCGTCCGAATACAGGATGATGTCGACGCGCTCGCCGGCCAACTCGTTGGTCACCGCGGTGACGCGCGAGCCGCGCATGCCGATGCAGGTGCCCTGCGGGTCGAGCCGCGGGTCGTTCGACTTGACGGCGATCTTGGCGCGCACGCCCGGGTCGCGCGCGGCGGCCCTGATCTCGATCAGCCCTTCCTCGATCTCGGGGACCTCGAGTTCGAACAGCCGCTTCAGGAAGTCCGGCGCGATGCGCGACAGGATCAGCTGCGGTCCCTTGGCGGTGCGGTCGATCTTGGTGACGTAGGCGCGGATGCGGTCGCCGACGCGCAGCATCTCCTTGGCGATCAGCTGGTCGCGCGGGATCACGCCTTCGATGCGCCCCGACTCGACGATGACGTTGCCGCGCTCGATCCGCTTGACGGTGCCGGTCAGCAGGTTGTCCTCGCGGTCGAGAAAATCGTTCAGGATCTGCTCGCGCTCGGCGTCGCGGATCTTCTGCAGGATCACCTGCTTGGCCGCCTGCGCGCCGATGCGGCCGAACTCGACCGGCTCTAGCGGCTCCTCGATGACGTCGCCGAGCTTCAGCTCCGGATCGCGTTCGGCCGCGTCGGTGATCGCGATCTGGTGTGCGGGCTCCTCGTGCTCCTCGTCGGGCACGACGGTCCAGCGGCGGAAGGTTTCGTAGTCGCCGGTCTCGCGGTCGATCGACACGCGGGCGTCGACCTCCTCGGTGAAGCGCTTCTTGGTCGCCGATGCGAGCGCGGACTCCAGCGCCGTGAACACGATGTCCTTCGGCACGTTCTTTTCGCGCGCGAGCGCGTCGACCAGCAGCAGCAATTCGCGATTCATGTCGCTTTTCTCCACTCAATCTTCGGCACGAGGCGCGCCTTGCCGATGCCGGCAAGGGGGATGGTCAGCACCCCTTTGGCCGTTTCCACGAGGACGGCTCCGTCCTCGCAGCCGCGCAGTATTCCCTTGATCCGGCGCGCGTTGGCGACCAGCTCGGTGAGGCGCAACTCGACTTCGTCGCCGGCAAAGCGGACGAAGTCGGCCGGCTTCGTGAGCGGGCGGTTGAGGCCGGGCGACGAGACTTCGAGCTGGTTGAACTCGACGTTCTCGACGGCGAACAGGTGCGTGAGGTGGCGGCTGACGCGCGCGCAGTCCTCGACGTCGATGCCTTTCGGCTTGTCGATGAAGACGCGCACGAGCCCGCTCTTGGAAGATATCTCCCAATCGACGAGCTCGTACCCCAGCGGGGGGAGCGTGGATTCCAGCAGTTCGCCCAGATTCATCGGCCCTTCGCAAAACGCGTGAAGCAAAAAAAAATGGGCTGTGTCCAGCCCATTTCTTCTCTTAACTTGCGCGAATTGTATCACGAAATCAAGCGGATTTGAAGATTCTGCCGCCATGCCGCGCGGATGCGCGCGATCCCGCGCGGCTACCGCGGGCGCTCCCGCGACGGAGGCGCCTGCTGCGCCCCACGCGCGGTGCTTCGCGGCGGCCAAGGTAAGATTGCGGACCACGCCCACCCGCCGGAAACCGCCAAATGCCCGATCCCTTGCTCTTCGCCCGGAACTCGACCGCCGAATTCGCGCTGCTGCCGGCGCTCGCCAATCGCCACGGGCTCATCACCGGCGCGACCGGCACCGGCAAGACCGTGACGCTGCAGGTGCTCGCCGAGCGCTTCAGCGCCATCGGCGTCCCGGTGTTCATGGCCGACGTCAAGGGGGACCTGGCGGGGGTCAGCCAGCCGGGAGCGTCGAGCCGGAAGCTGCAGGAGCGCCTGCAGCTTCTCGGCGTCGACGCGCCGCAGTTCGCCGGCTGCCCGACGGTGTTCTGGGACGTGTTCGGCGAGCTCGGGCATCCGGTGCGCGCGACCGTCTCGGATCTCGGCCCGCTTCTCCTCTCCCGCATCCTCAACCTCAACGAAACGCAGGACGGCGTGCTCGCGCTGGTGTTCAAGGTCGCCGACGACAACGGCCTGCTGCTGCTGGACCTCAAGGACCTGCGTGCGATGCTGCAGCACGTCTGCGATGGGCTTGTGTGGCTGCGCTGCGCAGATGCTGAAGCA
>CAIWHR010000140.1 GCA_903912485.1 uncultured beta proteobacterium
ACGAACGGCAGCGGCGAGCCGATGCCGTAGGGTTGCTTGACGTCGAACAGCGGCGACCAGGCGAACGGGTACGCGCCCGCTGTCAGCGTCGTCGCCACGCCGACGCTCGTCGCCGCGGCGAGCGCCGCGATCGCGGCCGCGAGCGGTCGCAGCATCCGGCCGACGACGGCCAGATCCAGCGCCGCGCGCAGGCCGAGCGCGACGAGCCCGGCACCCAGCGTAGTCACCACGAAAGTCATGTAGTAGGGCGTGATCGGGCGGACGACGACGACCGACGCCGCGATCGCCAGCACCAGCGCGATCGAAGCGCCGACCAGCGCGCGGCGAACGCCGCGGACCAGCCAGCCGGCCAGCCCCGCGACCGACATCGCGCCGGTCGCGGCGCAGACCGCCGCGAATCCCCACGGCGCGGCTTTCCATTCACCGAGGAAATCGCGGGCGATCGCCAACGGGCCGGTGACGCACAGACCGCGGAGCAGCAGCGGCAGATCGGTCAGCTTCCCGAACACCTCCGCCCCGCCGAGATACGCCGTCGTCGGCGCGAGATCCGGAAAGCCGCTGCGGACCTGGTACGCAAAATAGGGCAGGAACGGCGCGGCGAAGGCCAGCACGGCCCACGCTGCCGCGCCGTAGCGATGGCCCGCGGCGACCCATCGGCGTGCCAGCAGCAGCGCGACGACCAGGACCAGCCCGTAGGTCGACGGATGCGCGTGCAGCGCCAGCGCCAGCAGCAGGGCGGCGCCGACGAGGTGGACGTCGCGCGCGTCTTCCTGGTAGCGAAGGGTGCACCACAGAGAAGCCAACACGCAGGTCGCGACCAGCGACGGGTGCAGCATCAGGATCGTCTCGTAAGTGCCCCATCCGGGAAGAAGGAGCAATAGCGCCCAGAGGAATCCGAACCGGCGGTCGACGAGGCGCGTCCCGAGCGCGTACGCAAGCGGAAACTTGGCGGCGGCGAGGACGCCGACCACCGCGACGGTGGCCAGCCACGAATGGGTCAGCGCGAGCGGGAGCGCGAGCAGGTAGTACCAGACGGGGCCGAGGTGGAAGCCGCCGGCGGAGAACACCGGGCCCTGGAGAGCGAAGCCGGTGCCGTCGGCGATGTCGAGCGCGACACCGACGTCGCGCGCGAGGTCGAGATGCGTGATCGTGAACGGCACCGGCGCGAGGTAGACCGCCGCCATCGCCGCGACCCCGAGCTGCAGCAATTTCATGGCGGCATTGTACCGTGCAGCGCCGGCGCCCTTGACGCATCTCGAAGTCCTTTACAATCGGAGCCACCTCACTCACGCGCCCCCCGCAATGATCCTTCCGCGACCCGGTCCTGCCCGCAATGCGCTGCCGGTTCTCGTCGGCGCCGCTGCGCTGGCGTTCAGCGTCTGCCTGTACTTTCCCGGCTGGCTTTCGTTCGATTCGGCCTACCAGCTTTGGCAGGTCCGCACCGGCCATTTCTCCAACCAGTCTGCGGTGACGATGGCGGCGCTGTGGAAGCTCGTGTACGCGCTGTGGCCTTCCCCCGGCGCCTTGCTCGCGCTCCACTTTGCGGCTTTCTGGGCCGGCCTCGTGCTGCTCGCGCTGCAGCTCTGGCAGCACAGCGTCCCGCGCATCGCCTTCCTGCTCGCGGTGGGGTTCGTGCCGCCGGCGTTCGTCGTCATGGGGCACCTCTGGACCGACGCCAGCCTGATCGCGGCGATGACGCTGGCTTTCGGCCTGACCGCCACCGCGCTGCTACAGCGCCGCGTGCTCCCGCTGCTGCTGGCGATTCCGGTGATCCTCTACGCCGGCGCGGTTCGCCACAACTCGCTGTTCGCGATCGTTCCGCTGGCGGCGCTCTGGGCGCAGGCGTTGCTCGCGGCGCTCGCCGGGCGCTCCGGCGCCACGGCCGCCAAGCATCGGCGCACCGCGATCGTCGGCGTCACGGCGCTGGTGGTGGCGGCCTCGTTCGGCTTCGGCCGCGGCCTCGACCATTGGCTCGCCCGCGAGCGGGTGTCGACGTGGGCGCTGGTCGTGCTGTGGGACCTGGCCGCGATCTCGGTGCGCACCGGCAGCATGGCGGTCCCCGCGTTCGCCAGGACCCCGGGCCTGACGCTCGACGACCTTCGGCGCGACTATACGCCGCTGGTCAACGTGCCGCTGTTCGTGTCCGAGCAGCACGTCCGGCACGGCCTCGACGACGCCGAGCGTTACAGCGATGCGGAGCTGGCGGCGCTGCGCAGCGCCTGGCTGGCGGCGATCGCTTCGCATCCGGCGAGCTACGCGGCGCACCGCTGGAACGTGACCGCGGCGCTGTTCGGGCGCTACCGGAGCAGCCTCGAGGGCCTGTTCTTCACCCCGATGGTCGTGCCCTACCAGGACAACCCGGACCCCGGGCCCGCACTGTGGAGCCTGCGGGAGCGCTGGGCCGAGCTCGTGCGCAGGACGCGGGGATGGTTGATCTTCATGCCGGCGCTGTATCTTGCCGTCGCCGCGGGCGCGGCGGGGTGGGCGTGGCCGCGCAGAGCGTCGCCGGCCGGGATGCTGGCGCTGTGCCTCGCCGCCAGCGGCTTGCTGCTGGTGCTGCCGTTGACGCTGGCGGCGCCCAGCGCCGAGCTGCGTTATTCGGGTTGGCTGTTCGTGTCGAGCGTTGCGGCCGCGGCCGCGTGCGGCGCGAGGATTGCCGGAAGCCGGCGCGCCTGAGGGCGTGCGGCGGGCGGCATCGCCCTCCGGCGGTGGCGGCGGCGGTTGGGCGCGGCGGACGCGCGCCGTCAATCCCAGCGGTGCGGCAGCCGGACGAAGCCGAGTTCGCGCGTCTCGCCGCTGACGATGAACGAGCGCTCGACGTCGTCGAACAGGCGCGACGCTTCCGGGTCCATCGCGTGCGCGTGGACGAAGTACTTGCCGGGAAGCAGCGCGAGGCGCTGCAGCGTCAGCGAGTAGGCGTACTTTCCGTCCGCGGTCGGCCGCAGTTGCACGCCGTCCATGTCGGTCGAAACCCCGAACACCGGTGTGCCGTCGGCGCGAACGATGCCGATGAGCACGGTCGGAGCGCGTCCGTCCGGCGAATACACCTCGCCCGACAGCGTCAGGTCGCCGCCCTCCTCGACCCGGTCGCCGGGGAGCAGGTCGAGCGACTGGATCGCGTAGACGCCGGCGGAATGCGCGTGCGCGACCGCGATCGGCTGCTTGGCGCCGGCGCTCTTCTCCTCGTGGAACGCGAGGTAGGCCTGCGTGACCTCGGTCGCCGCGCCGTAGCGCTCGACGCGGCCGTCCTTCAGCCACAACGCATGGCGGCACAGCTTCTGGATGTGGTACATGCTGTGCGAGCAGAGCAGCAGCGTGCCGCCGTCCGCCAGGTAGCTCTCGATCCAGGCGATGCACTTCTTCTGGAACGACTCGTCGCCGACCGCAAGCACTTCGTCGGTGATCAGCACGTCCGGCCGCAGCGTGGTCGCGACGGCGAAGCCGAGCCGCACGACCATCCCCGAAGAGTAGTGCTTGATCGGCTCGTGGATGTGCTCGCCGATGTCGGCGAAGGCGATGATCTCGTCGCGTTTGGCCGCGATTTCCGCGCGCGACAGGCCGAGCATCGCCGCGGCGAGGTCGATGTTGGCGAGCCCCGTGTACTCGGGATGGAAGCCCGACCCCAGTTCCAGCAGCGCGCCGACGCGGCCCCTGACGTCGACGCTGCCGTGCGTGGGCGGGATCACGCCGGCGATGATCTTCAACAGCGTCGATTTTCCTGCGCCGTTTTCGCCGATCACGCCGAGCGAGGCACCGCGCTGCAGTTCGAAGCTGACGCCCTGCAGCGCGCGGAACACCTGCGCGGCGCCGCGCCCGAGCAGCAGGTCCCGCACCAGGCGCAGGCGGCTGCCGTCGGTCTCGACCTTGGCGTAATCCTTGCCGACATCCGACAGCGCGAGCAGGCGGATCACAGGAAGTCCTCGAAATACGACGACAGGCGGCGAAACACCCAGAGGCCGGCGAGGAACACGGCGACCGCTCCGGCCACCGCCAGGCCGTCGCCCCAGTGCAGCGCGAGCTTGCCGTCGAGCAGCGTGTCGCGCAGCCGCTCGACGAACCACCCGAAGGGGTTCATCGCCATCCACGGCCGCAGCCCCTCGGGGACCATCGCCAGCGGATAGAGGATCGGCGTCAGGTACATCACGATCATCAGCACCGGCATCATCACGTGTTCGACGTCGCGCATGAACACCTGCAGCGCGGCGAAGGCCAGCGCGAGTCCGGTCACCGCGACGGCCATTGCGAGCCACAGCGGAATGGCGAGCAGCAGTCCCTCGAAGTGCACCGGCTCGCCGAACAGCGCCAGCACGACCAGCACCGCGAGGTAGCCGGTGAACTGCAGCGTCAGCGTCGCCGCCACCGAGGCGTAGATCACGAGTTCGTGCGGGAACGCCACCTTGCGGATGAGCCCCGCGTAGCCGGCCAGACTCACCGTGGCCCGCTGCAGCCCCTCCTGCGCCGCCAGCCAGGGCCACAGCGCCACGGCGACGAACAGCAGGAAGCTCTTGCCCTGCATGGCGCCCGCGCGATAGACCATCGTGAACACGAAGTAGTAGACGGCGAGCAGCGCCAGCGGGTGCAGCAGCGCCCAGGCGAGCCCGGTGCTGCTGCCGAGATAGCGGTCGGTGAGTTCGCGCCGGAAGAAGTTCCGGAACAGCGCGCGGTTGCGGCGCTGCGCCACCGCGTCGGCGGCAGGTGCGGGAGGCTGGCGCAGCGGCGTCGAGTCGACCATGGCAGGAAATGCCGTGCGGATCAGTGCGGCCGGGGTGCGGCGATCGGCGAAGCGGTTCCGGCCCCGCGCGCCCTTGCCGCGCCGCGGCGCGTCACTTTTTCGGCCGCGGCTGCCCTTCGGCGACGGGCGCGGCGGCGCGCGCGGTGGCGTTGATCCTTTCGATCAGCCTCTCGTCGGTCTTCGGCGCCGGATCCTTGAACATCGTCTCCTGATAGGCGCTGCGCGCGTCGTCGACGAGCTTCTTCCGGATCTCGGCCATGATCTCCGGCTTGGCGTCGTCGAAAGACTGCACCGCCGCGGGCACCCGCTCATGGAACTGGATCACGTGATAGCCGAACGCCGACTTCACCACGGGACTCAGTTCGCCGGGGGAGCGCAGCGCAAACGCGGCGGCCGCGAAGTCGGGATCGACCTGTTTGGCCGCGACCAGACCGATGTCGCCGCCGTTGCTCTTCGCCGAGGCGTCGTCGGAAGCTTCGCGCGCCAGGTCGGCGAACGGGGTTCCCGCCGCCGCCCGCGCGCGCAGCGCTTCGGCGCGGGCCTTGGCCGCCGCGTCGCCGTCGGCGCCGACCTTGACCAGGATGTGCGACACGCGCACGCGCTCGGGCGCGCGGAAGCGGTCGGCTTGGGTGACGTAGACCTCGCGCGCCCGCGGCAGGTACTTGTCGGGGGCGGCGTCGAACGCAGCTCCGGTTTCGCGGTCGAGCTTGTCGAAGCGCGCCTGCGCGAGCAGCTTGTCGACCTGGATCTGGATCTGCAGCGCGAGCACCGGATCGCGGTCCATGCCTTCGGCCCGGGCGTCGCGCGCGACCGCGCGGTTCATGTAGAGATTGTTCAGCATCTGCACCAGGCGCACGCGGCTCGAGGAGAACATCGCGCTGGAGGCGGGCGGCAGCTTGGCCATCTCCGCCTCGTAGTCGGCCAGCGTGACGACGGCACGCGGCGACTCGACGATCGGCGGCGATGC
>CAIWHR010000141.1 GCA_903912485.1 uncultured beta proteobacterium
CATCCTGTTCGTCGACGATGTGCACCGCTTCAACAAGGCGCAGCAGGATGCGTTCCTGCCGTTCGTCGAGCAGGGGATCGTGACCTTCATCGGCGCGACGACCGAGAACCCGTCGTTCGAGGTGATCGGCGCGCTGCTGTCGCGCGCCGCCGTCTACGTGCTGGAGCCGCTGTCCGAGGACGAGCTGCGGCAACTCTTCGACCGCGCCGCGGCCACCGCGCTGCCGGGAATGCCCGTCACCGCCGACGCCCGCGACGCGGTGGTCGCGTACGCCGACGGCGACGGCCGCCGGCTGATCAACATGGTCGAGCAGCTGGGAACCGCGGCCGGGGGGCGCAGCGCAGCCGTCGACGGCGCGTTCGTCGAGGCGACCATCGCCCGCTCGGTGCGCCGCTTCGACAAGGGCGGCGAGGCGTTCTACGACCAGATCTCGGCGCTGCACAAGTCGGTGCGCGGCTCCAATCCCGACGCGGCGCTTTACTGGATGTGCCGGATGCTCGACGGCGGCGCCGATCCGATCTACGTCGGCAGGCGGCTGATCCGTATGGCGAGCGAAGACATCGGCCTCGCCGATCCGCGCGCGCTGGCGCTGGCGGTCGACGCGGTCGCGGTGTACGAGCGCCTCGGGACGCCGGAAGGCGAGCTGGCGCTGGCCGAGGCGGTAACCTATCTCGCCTGCGCGCCGAAATCGAACGCCGTGTACACCGCCTACAACGCGGTCCGCGCGTTCATCGCCAAGGACGGCTCGCGCCCCGTGCCGCTGCGGCTGCGCAACGCCCCGACGCGGCTGATGAAGGATCTCGATTACGGCAAGGGCTATCGCTACGCGCACGACGAGGAGGGCGCGTACGCCGCCGGCGAGCGCTATTTTCCCGACGGCATGCCCGAGATGTCGTGGTACGCGCCGACCGAGCGCGGGCTGGAAGCGAAAATCCGCGACAAGCTCGAACGGCTGCGCGCGCAGGACAGGAAGGCGCGCGACGAGGATTCGTGACCCGGCGTTTGGTAGAATCGCTGCATGCTAGACATCAACCTACTCCGTAACGACATCGCCGCCGTCGCGGCGGGCCTCGCCAAGCGCGGGGTCGTGCTCGACACCGAACGATTCGACGCGCTCGAACGCGAGCGCAAGGACATCCAGACCCGCACGCAGGATCTGCAGGCGAGGCGCAACGCGCTGTCGAAAGAGATCGGCGCGATCAAGGGCAAGGGCGGCGACGCCGCGGCGCAGCTGTTCGAGGTCGCCGGCTTCGGCGACGAATTGAAACGGCTGGAGACGGAGCTCGAGCGCGTGCAGGCCGGCGTGCGCGACTTCCTGCTCGACCTGCCGAACCTGACGCATGCTTCGACGCCCGAGGGCGGCGGCGCCGACGACAACGTCGAAGTGCGCCGCTGGGGCACGCCGAGGACGTTCGATTTTCCGGTGCGGGATCACACCGATCTGGGCGAAGCGCTCGGCCTGCTCGATTTCGCGACCGCCGCCAGGCTCTCGGGCTCGCGTTTCTCGTTCCTGCGCGGCGGGCTGGCGCGGCTGCACCGCGCGCTGGCGCAGTTCATGCTCGACACGCACACGACCGAGCACGGCTACACCGAGTGCTACACGCCGTACATCGTCAACGCCGAGACGCTGGTCGGGACGACGCAGCTGCCCAAGTTCGAGACCGAGATGTTCTCGGTGAAGAAGGGCGGCGTCGAGGGCGAAGGCGAGACGCTCTACCTGATCTCGACGTCGGAAATCACGCTGACCAACACGGTGCGCGGCGAGATCCTCGCCGCCGAGGCGCTGCCGATCCGGCTGACCGCGCACACGCCCTGCTTCCGCTCGGAAGCGGGCAGCTACGGCAAGGACACCCGCGGCATGATCCGCCAGCACCAGTTCGACAAGGTGGAGCTGGTGCAGATCGTCCACCCGGACCGTTCGTACGCGGCGCTCGAGGAGCTGACCGGACACGCCGAAACGATCCTGCAGCGGCTGGAGATTCCGTATCGCGTGATGGCGCTGTGCACGCGCGACATCGGCTTCGCCAGCGCCAAGACCTACGACCTCGAAGCGTGGCTGCCCGCGCAGAACACGTATCGCGAGATTTCGTCGTGCTCGAACTGCGAAGCGTTCCAGGCGCGGCGGATGCAGGCGCGGTTCCGCAACGCTCAGGGCAAGCCGGAACTCGTGCACACGCTGAACGGGTCCGCGCTCGCCGTCGGGCGCACGCTGGTCGCCGTGATCGAGAACTATCAGCGCGCCGACGGTTCGATCGAGGTTCCGCGCGTGCTGCGGCCGTATCTGGGCGGCGTCGAGAGCATCGGCCGGCCCGCCTGAACGGCGGCGGCGAGGGCGCGCGGCGTCAGCGCCCGGCGTCGGGCCTGGCCTCGGCGTCGGAGAACATCCGCAACCGGGGCGGCAGCGCCGGCTGGTGCGCGAGCAGGATGTCGTAGTACGCGCGCACGCGGTCGACGAAGGCCACCGGCATCCCGCCGCGGGCGTAGCCGTTCCTGGCGTCGGCGTGAAACTCGGGCAGCGCGAGCAGCGGCAGCGTCCGCTTGACGTCGCTCCACAAGTCCGGATTGAGCTTCTGTTTTTGCGCCAGCACGCGCGCATCCTCGAGGTGGCCGAGGCCGATGTTGAACGCGGCCAGCGCGAGCCAGGTGCGGTCGGGCTCGGTGATCCGCGGCGGCAGCTTGGCCTTGAGGTCGCGCAGATAGCGCGCCGCCGCCAGCACGTTCTGGCCGGGGTCGAGGTGGTCGGTGACCCCGAGCTGCTTCGCCGTGTCCTCGGTGATCTGCATGAATCCGCGCACGCCGGTGGCGCTGACCGCCCACGGATCCCATTTCGATTCCTGGTAGGCGATCGCCGCCAACAGCCGCCACTCGATTCCCGAGCGCTCCTGAACGTCGCCGAACATCGCTTTCCACTGCGGCAGTTCGGCCTTGATGCTGGCCTGGAATGCGGCGGCGTCCACGCGCTGGAACTCGCGCGTGTCGGGCATGTAGCGCTCGGCGAGGCGGCCGATGAACCCCTCGCGCTTCATCCGGGCGAGGAACCGGTCGAGTTCGGCCGCGAGCTCCGGAAACCGGGGCGCGACGATCCACGCCACTTCGCGCTTCGCGCCGGCGGCAAAGGCGACCTCGTAGTCGACGTAGACGTTGCGCGCCACGCCCGCGGCAAGCGACCCGACGATGGCGTAGCCGATGGTGCCGTCCGAGACCTGCGCAAAGAGCCCCGCCGGCGAGGGCAGATCGAGGCGGCGGAACCGCACTCCCGGATGCGCTGCCGCCAGCGCGGCCACCTCGGGCTCGAGCCCGCCGCCTTCGAGGTAGGCCACCGTCTCGCCGTCGAGATCGCGCCACGCCGCCGGCTTGTAGCCGTCGCTGTTGTAGATCAGGACCGGCTCGACGGTGGAGTAGCCGGCGCTCCAGAGCAGCTTCGGCACGGCTTCGTCGGCGGCGTCGTTCGCGGCGGGCGACCGCGCGGCCGCCGCGGCCGGCCGCGGCCGGAGCATCCCGCCGGCGCCGAGGTGCGCCAGGCCGGCGGCG
>CAIWHR010000142.1 GCA_903912485.1 uncultured beta proteobacterium
AAGGACGGGCGGGTCGAGGCGAAGGACGGGCGGGCGCGTGCGCGGAACTGACGGAGCACACCACATGATTCGCCGGCCATGCTCGCCGGGCTGACCTGGCTGCTGGTGTTCCAGTGCCTCGGCGAGGCGCTGGTGCGCCTACTGGGAGTGCCGGTCCCCGGACCGGTCGCGGGCATGGCGCTGCTGTTCGTCGGCCTGCGGCTGCGCGGCGCCATCCCCGAGACGCTGAACACCGCGGCGACGGGGCTGCTGCAACACCTGTCGGTGCTGTTCGTGCCGGCCGGCGTCGGCGTGATGCTGCACTTCGGCCGCGTCGCCGACGAGTGGCAGGCGATCGTCGCGGCGATCGTCGGCAGCACGGTGCTGGCGATCGCGGTCACCGCCGTCGTCATGCGCGCGCTGGTGGGGCGCTCTGCGGACCTGGCCGCGCCGGCGGGCGAACACGCCGGGCCGCCGCCGGACCCGGAGGAAGGGCTGCGATGAATCCCGCTCCGTTCACCGACATCTGGGTCTATCTCGCCGGCACGCCGCTCCTGGGCCTCACGCTGACGCTGGTCGCGTACCAGGCGGGCTACGGCATCTACGCCCGCTTCGGCTTTCGCCCGCTGCTCAACCCGGTGCTGCTGGCGGTGATCTTCATCGTCGCGGTGCTTGCGCTCACCGGCACCGCGTACCGGACGTATTTCGACGGCGCGCAGTTCGTGCACTTCCTGCTCGGTCCGGCGGTGGTCGCGCTGGCGGTGCCGCTGGCGCGCGAATGGGACAGCGTCAGGCGCCTCGCGCTGCCGATCGCCGGCGCGCTGGCAGCGGGGTCCTTGACGGCGCTGGGCAGCGCGGTCGGCATCGCCTGGGCGCTGGGCGCTTCGCCCGCGACGCTGCTCTCGCTCGCGCCCAAGTCGGTCACCGCGCCGATCGCGATGGGCATCGCCGAAAAGATCGGCGGCCTGCCGGCGCTGGCGGCGGTGTTCGCGGTGACGACGGGCATCATCGGCGCGGCGCTGGGCAAGTACGTCCTCGACGCGCTTGCCATCCGCGACTGGCGGGTCCGTGGCTTCGCGCTGGGTCTGGCCGCGCACGGCATCGGCACCGCGCGCGCTTTTCAGGTGAACGCCGACGCCGGCGCGTTCGCCGGATTGGCCTTCGGCCTGCACGGCGCGCTCGCCGCGCTGGCCTTTCCCGTGGTCTACTGGCTCGTCCGCCACGCGTCGGGCGGTTGACGCTTCACTGCTGCCAAAGGAAACAACATGATGCCCGGCATCGAGGTCTTCTCCGCCGCGGTCCTGCTGACGCTGGTCATCGACCCGTTCGGCAACGTGCCGCTGGTCGTCTCCGCGCTGAAGAACGTCGCGCCGGAGCGGCGCGCGGGGGTGGTGCTGCGCGAGTGCCTCGCCGCCTACGTGATCCTGCTGGTGTTTATGGTCGGCGGGCAGACGTTCCTGCGCTGGCTGCACCTGTCGGAGACGTCGCTGGAAATCGCCGGCGGCGTGATCCTGTTCATGATCGCGCTGCGGATGGTGTTTCCGCGCCCCGAAGGCATCTTCGGCGATCCGCCGGGCAGCGAGCCGTTCCTGGTGCCGCTCGCCGTGCCGTCGATCGCCGGTCCGTCGGCGCTGGCGACGGTGATGCTGATGGCGTCGCGCGATCCCGCGCGGATCGGCCAGTGGGCGCTGGCGCTGTCGGCGGCGATGGCGGTCACCACCGTGGTGCTGGTCGCCGCGCACCGGCTGCAGGATCTTCTCGGCGAGCGCGTCGTGCTCGCGTTCGAGCGGCTGATGGGGCTGGTGCTGACCGCGCTCGCGGTCGAGATGCTGCTGGGCGGCGTGCGCGCGTTCGTGGGCCAGGTCGGGCGTTCGTAGCCCGCAGGTTGTCGCCTGCCGCCGTCAGCCGGCGGTCGCTTCGCTGCCGAACGGGACGACGTCGTCGCCGTCGATCGCGACGGCGCGCGACTGCACCAGGCCGGCGAGCAGCCAGTCGGCGAAGGCGGCCGGCGGCAGCCGGAAGAACCGGTCGTTGAAGTCGCGATAGATCTCCACGCTCTGCAGGTAGCCGTCGACGTCGGACCGCCGCATCCGCTGGCGGTCGAGCAGCGCGAACGTGAACAGCACCTTGACCGCGTGCCGCGCCATGCGCTGGGGGTCTTCCTCGAAGGCCGCGACGCGGCGCATCGCGCGGTCGAGCGCCGCGCCGACGTCGGTGAACGGCTCGCCGTGCCCCGGGATGACGACGCGGATGTCGAGACCGGCGAGCATCCCGATGGTGGCGCGCGTCGCCGGCAGCGCGGCCGGGTCGATCCCGGGGGGCATCACGAAGCCGAAGCCGTGCTGCCACAGCGCGTCGCCGGAGATCAGGATCCGGTGCTCGGGGTTGTAGAACACCAGTGCGCCCATGTCGTGGCCGGGTGCGGCCAGCGCCTGCCATTCGAGGTCGCCCCAGACCTGCGTCGTGCCCGCGCGCAGCGAGACGTCGGCGCGGAAGCGGTCGACCGACTGGCCGGCGTAGTCGAACAGCAGCGCCTTGCTGTCCCAGCGCTCGATGGCCGCCCACTCGCCCTCGGGCACGGCGATCGGGCACCCGTAGCTTGCCGCGACGGCGGCGTTGCCGCCGACGTGGTCGGAGTGGCAGTGCGTGTTGACGATGCGCGCCAGCGGCTCGTCGCCGACGCCGCGCGGCGTCGCCAGCAGCGCGAGGGTCAGCGGCACGTGGCGGACGTAGCCGGTGTCGATCAGCACGTGGCCGTCGCGGCTCCGCAGCACGACGTTGTTCGCCGACAGCCAGTCGCGGACGAAGACGTGGATCTGCGGGGGAAATGCGCTGTGCATGGGCGATTGTAACAACGGCTGCCGCGGCTGCTCGCGCCGCAGGGCAGGCATCGCCCGAGTTACGGAACGCGGGCCGGCGAAAGCTTCCCGAGAAATTCCCGCAGCATCGTCACGCGGTCGGCGAGCGCCGGCGCGGCGCGCTCGATGCGCAGCCGATCGGGCCCGGCGAACCGGATGCGGCCGTCCTTCTGCACCAGCAGGATCAGCGCGCCGGCATCGACCGGCGCGTTCGGCGCGAACTGGATGGTCGCGCGCTCGGGCCCGGCGTCGATCTTGACGACGCCGAGCGGCCGCGCCACGACGCGCAGCCGGTGGCAGGCGAGCAGCGCCTGCGCGGGATCGGGCAGGCTGCCGAAGCGGTCGACGAGCTCCTCCTGCATCGTCCCGAGCTCGTCGAGCGTCTCGCCGTTGGCCAGCCGCTTGTACAGCACGAGGCGCTCGTGGACGTCGCTGCAGTACGTGGCCGGCAGCAGCGCCGGCGCGTGCAGGTTGATCTCGGTGGCCACCCCCAGCGGCGCGGCGAGATCGGGCTCGCGCCCCGCCTTCAGCGACGACACCGCGACGCGCAGCATGTCGGCGTAGAGCTGGAAGCCGACCTCCTGCATCTCGCCCGACTGCGACTCGCCCAGCACTTCGCCGGCACCGCGGATCTCGAGGTCGTGCATCGCCAGATAGAAGCCGGCGCCGAGGTCCTCCATCATCTGGATCGCCTCCAGCCGCTTCTTCGCCAGCGTCGACAGCGCCTCCTCGGGCGGCGTCAGCAGGTATGCGTACGCCTGGTGGTGCGAGCGCCCGACGCGGCCGCGCAGCTGGTGCAGCTGCGCCAGGCCGAAGCGGTCGGCGCGCTCGATGATGATCGTGTTCGCCGTCGGCACGTCGATGCCGGTCTCGATGATCGTCGAGCAGACGAGCAGGTTGAAGCGCTGCGCGTAAAACTCGCGCATCACGTGCTCGAGGTCGCGCTCGCCCATCTGCCCGTGCGCGATCGCGATGCGCGCTTCGGGCACCAGTTCGGCGAGGCGCAGGGCGGTCGACGCGATGGTGTCGATGTCGTTGTGCAGGAAGTAGATCTGGCCGCCGCGCTTGAGCTCGCGCAGCGCCGCCTCGCGCACGATGCCGGGCGAGTGGGCCGCGACGAAGGTCTTGATCGCGAGGCGCCGCTGCGGCGCGGTCGCGATCACCGAGAAATCGCGGATGCCTTCGAGCGACATCGCCAGCGTGCGCGGAATCGGCGTGGCGGTGAGCGTCAGCACGTCGACTTCGGCGCGCAGGCGTTTGAGCTGCTCCTTCTGGCGCACGCCGAAGCGGTGCTCCTCGTCGATGATGACGAGGCCGAGGTTCCTGAACTCGATCCCCGGCTGGATCAGCTTGTGCGTGCCGATCACCAGGTCGACGCTGCCCGCCCGGATTCCGTCGAGCGCCGCCTTCACCTCCTTCGGCGAGCGAAAGCGCGACAGTTCGGCGAGCCGCACCGGCAAATCGGCGAAGCGGTCGCTGAACACCTGGAAGTGCTGCTCGGCAAGGAGCGTGGTCGGCACCAGCACCGCGACCTGCTTGCCGTCGGCGAGCGCCACCCACGCGGCGCGCAGTGCGACCTCGGTCTTGCCGAAGCCGACGTCGCCGCAGACCAGACGGTCCATCGGCTGGCCCGACGTCAGGTCCCTGATCACCGCTTCGATCGCGGCGGTCTGGTCGGGCGTCTCCTCGAACGGGAAGCCGTCGGCGAACGCCTCGTAGTCGTGCGCGCTGAACTTGAACGCGTGGCCCTTGCGCAGCGCGCGCTGCGCGTAGAGGTTGAGCAGTTCGGCCGCGGTGTCGTGCGCCTGCCGCGCGGCGCGGCGCTTCGCCTTTTCCCATTGGCCGCCGCCCAGCTGGTGCAGCGGCGCGGATTCGGGCGACGCGCCGCTGTAGCGGCCGATGAGGTGCAGGTTCGACACCGGCACGTACAGCTTGGCGTCGTTGGCGTAGATCAGCTGCAGGAACTCGGCGGGGCCGTCGCCGGCGTCGAGCGTGACGAGGCCGAGGTAGCGGCCGATCCCGTGCTGCTCGTGGACGACGGGGTCGCCGATGCGCACCTCGGACAGGTCGCGCAGCATCGCGTCGACGTTCGAGCGCCGCGCCGCGTCGCGCCGGCCGCGGCGCACCACGCCCGCGTACAGCTCGGCCTCGGTGACGAACGCGACACCTCCGGCGGTCCAGACGAAGCCGGCGTGCAGCGGAGACACGACCAGCGCCGCGCGCGGCGCCGCGCCTTCCGCCGCGTGCGCCGTCCAGTCGTCGTGCATCGGCACCTGCAGGCCGTATTCGGCGAAGTACTGCTGCATGGTCTCGCGGCGCCCGGGGCTCTCGGCGCAGATCAGCACGCGCGCCGTCGCTGCGGCGAGAAAGCGCTTGAGCGCCGCCAGAGGATCGTCGGCGCGGCGCTCGACCTGCACCGGCGGCAGCGCCGTCGTGCGCCGCCTGTCGTTCGCCGCCGTCGCAGCCCCCGAGTCCGCGCCGCCCGCGGGCAGCTCGATGCGGGCGAATGGCTTCAGCAGGCCGAAGAAGGCGTCGGCGGGCAGGAAGACCTCGGCCGGCGACAGCAGCGGCCGCGCCTTGTCGCCGCGCAGCAGCCGGTAGCGCGAGTCGGTGTCCTGCCAGAAGCGGTCGACGGCGGCGGCGACGTCGCCGTGCAGCGCCAGCACCGCGTCCTTGGGCAGGTAGTCGGCGAGCGTCGCGGTGGCTTCGAAGAACAGCGGCAGGTAGTACTCGATGCCGCCTGGCGCGACGCCGTTGCTCACGTCCTTGTACAGCGGCGACTTGGACGGGTCGCCCTCGAACACCTCGCGGTAGCGGCTGCGGAACCGCGTGCGTCCGGCGTCGTCGAGCGGAAACTCGCGCGCGGGCAGCAGGCGCACTTCGGGCACCGGGTACAGCGTGCGCTGCGTGTCGACGTCGAAGCTCTTGATGCTCTCGATGTCGTCGCCGAACAGGTCGATCCGGTAGGGCAGCACGCTGCCCATCGCGAACAGGTCGATGAGGCCGCCGCGGATGCTGAACTCGCCGGGCGAAACGACCTGCGTGACGTGCTGGTAGCCGGCCAGCGCCAGCTGCGCGCGCAGCGCCTCGACGTCGAGGCGCGTGCCCTGCTTGAGGAAGAAGGTGAAGGCGGCCAGGTACGAAGGCGGCGCGAAACGGTAGAGCGCGGTCGTCGCGGCGACGATCAGGACGTCGCACTCGCCGCGCGCGACGCGGTAGAGCGTGGCGAGGCGCTCGGAGACGAGATCCTGGTGCGGCGAGAAATGGTCGTAGGGCAGCGTCTCCCAGTCGGGCAGCACCGCGATGGAGAGCGCCGGCGCAAACCACGGGATTTCGTCGGCGAGGCGCTGCGCCGCGAGCGCATCGGCGGCGACGACGGCCAGCAGCCGTCGGTCGCGGGCGCACAGCGACGCCGTCTGCGCCAGCGCCAGCGCGTCGGCCGAGCCGCAGAGCGCGTCGGCGCGCGTCCTGTGGCCCGGGGCGCCAGGC
>CAIWHR010000143.1 GCA_903912485.1 uncultured beta proteobacterium
CCACGGCTTGCCTTGCGCGTCGTAGGTGAACCAGGTGGCGAACACGATGCCGCCCTGGTGCGCGAAATTGATGCCCCAGCCCGACTCGCCCGCGTTCCACCACAGACCCTGGTAGTTGGCCGCCGCGCCGACGACGGGCACGTCGCCGCCCGCCAGCGCGGCCCGCACGGCGGCCCCCGCGTCGAGCATGCCCGCGCCGCAGGTGGTCGTCGTGCAATAGCACTCCAACTGGTCGACCTGCGTCCAAGCGACGGGCTGCGGTGCCGTGCACTGCGGCACCGGGGTCGCGCCACTGCTGCTGCCGCCGGTGGTCGGGAATGGCCGCGCGGTCGCCTGCAACAGGGCGAGCACCTGGGCGGGAGTCAGCTCCGGCCGCACCGACAGCATCAGCGCCGCCGTTCCCGCCACCAGCGGCGCCGAGAAGCTGGTGCCGAGCGAGGCGTTGAAGCTGTCGGTGTAGATCGACCCGCCCGCCGCATCCGGAATGGGCGCGTCGAGCCCCACGTTGGCCGTCGTGAGCATCGGGTAGAGGCAGGGCTCGGCCGCGCCGGTGTTGACGCAGTTGCCGCCCGGCGCGCTGACGCCGATTTCGGGCCCCAGATCGGAGAATCCGACCTTGCTGCCGACGTGCCGCAGCGCCGCCACCGCGATGACGCCGGGACAATTGCCCGGCGCGCCCACCGCGTGCCCGGTGCTGTTTCCCGCCGCCGCCACCACCACCGCGCCGACGGCGTTGACCTGCGCGACCGCGTCGGCGTACACGCCGGGGCACGCGCCTTCGGCACCCAGGCTGAGGTTGAGAACCCGCGCCGGGTTCGGATTGACGGGCACGCCCGGGACGCCGAGGCCCGCCGCCCAGCGCATGCCGGCGATGATGTCCGAATCGTAGCCGCCGCACTTGCCCAGCACCCGCACCGGCAGCACCTGCACGTTGCGCGCCACACCGGCCATGCCGACGCCGTTGTCGGCCAGGGCGCCGATCAGGCCGCTGGTCTGCGTGCCGTGCCACGAACTGTTCTCTGGCAGCGTATCGCATTGAAAGAACGGCCCGCGCACATTGTCGATCTCGGCCTGCGTCAGCCAGTCACCGGGGTCCGCGGCGTCGGCATCGCGCCCGTCGCCGTCGTTGGCCGTGGGCACGTCGCCGATCATGTCGTAGCCGGGCAGCAGGTGGCCGCCCGCCGCCGCGCGCTGCAGATCCGGGTGATCGAAGCGCACGCCGGTGTCGATCACGGCCACGACGATGGTCGAGCCGCCGCCCGCGAGGTTCCACGCCGGCTCGATATCGATCGAGGACTGCACCGCGCCGGCAGGGGCGCGCAGATACCACTGGCCGGCCGCGGGGCCGCCGGCGCTTCGCGCAACCGCCGGACCCGTCAGGTACAGCGGATCGTTAGGCACCGCCGTGTGGCGGCGGCGACGGTCGGGCACCGCGTACTCGACGTCGTTCTCGGCGGCAAGGCGTTGCGCCAGTTGCTCCGACGTCATGCCTTCCGCGAACAGCACCTGCGTGCGCTCGGCCACGCCGGAGCCGGCGCGCAGCGCCAGGCCGACGCGCCGGCCGAGCGCATCGGCCTGACCCGCCTGCTGCGCGGCGCCCGCCGGCAGGTCCTTGCGCAGCAGCGGCGAATCGGCCGCGAAGCGGACGATGACGCGCGCGCCGGCGTCCACGCTCGCGGTCTGCGCCGGGGCGACGGGCGACAACAGCATCAGCGCGCAGCCTGCGCTCAGGCCCAACAGTGTCGTCCGCGTCATCGACCTCTCCGTCCGCTACGTTCCGGCTGCCGTTCGACCTGCCGTTCAACCTGCCATTCACGGGCCTCGTCGGGCTTTGGTCGACCGGCCAGCGGAACGATCCGCACGGCGGTCGGTCGAATCGGCGTTGGACCTTGAATCGCGCGCGTGGTTCGGGCAACCTTGCAGCGACGGGCGGCAGTATACGGCACGGCCCGCCTCGACGGCTCATCCGGACCGACGTCAAGCCGTCGAACGTGCCCAACCGCTGCTCTCGAAGAATGACCCGTCCCACCATGTCGCCCCCGGCCCTGCACGCTGTCGTCACCCTCGCCACAGCGCTTTTCTTCTCCGCGTCCGCGGCGGCCGCGGAGCCGACCGCAGCCAAGCCGGTCGAGCGGCGCCTCCTGGGATCCTCCGTCGAACAGCCGGTCGCCGCCAGCGCCGACCCGAAGGTGAAGCAGGTCCTGGCCAAGCTGCGCAGCGACGTCCGGGCGACCGGTCGGCTGCGCATCATCGCCGGCGTTCGCGCCGCCTTTGCACCCGAAGCCTTGCTGCCCCCCGCGGCAGCGCAGGCGCAGCGGGACGACATCGCCGCCGCGCAGCAGCGCATTCGCTCCCGGCTTCCCAGGCAGTCCGCGGGCGACGTGACCCGCTTCGAGGTCATTCCGTTCATCGCCTTGCAGGTGGACGCCGACGAACTCGAGGCGCTGGCCGCGATGGCCGAGATCACCGACATCCAGGAAGACCGTCCGGCCCGATGGCTGCTGCCGCAGAGCGTGCCGCTGATCCACGCCAACGACGCCTGGGCGGCGGGCTACACCGGCACCGGATGGGCGGTCGCGCTGCTCGACACCGGCGTCGACAAGTCGCATCCGTTCCTGGGCGGGAGAGTCATCTCCGAAGCCTGCTATTCGACCACCTCGAGCGCCTACAACACGACGTCGGTGTGTCCCGGCGGAGTTTCCGCCTCGACCGCGGTCGGATCGGGGGTCAATTGCCCTTCGAGCCTTCCCGGCTGCGATCACGGCACGCACGTCGCCGGCATCGCCGTGGGACAGGGAACCACCTTCTCGGGGGTCGCGAAGGCTGCCGGCCTCATTTCCATCAACATCGCCTCCCGGATGGACAGCGTGTCGGACTGCGGCGGGATCAGCCCCTGCCTGATGACCTATTCGTCGGACCAGATCCGGGGTCTCGAGCGCGTCTACGAACTGCGCAACGGCTACAACATCGCCGCGGTGAACATGAGCCTGGGCGGCGGTCGTTACGACACACGCGCCGCCTGCGACGCGGCCAACGCCTCGCACAAGGCCATCATCGACACGCTGCGCTCGGCGGGCATCGCGACCATCGCCGGAACCGGCAACGACGGCTACGTCGACAGCATGGCGGCACCGGCGTGCCTGTCCAGCGTGGTCAGCGTGGGCGCGGTCTTCGACGTGCCGGGTTACGCCAACAACGGGTTCGGCTGGAACGGCGGCACCTCGACCGCCGACGCGGTCAGCTATTTCTCCAACGCCGCTGCCTTCCTCGACCTGCTGGCGCCGGGCATCATGATCAACTCGTCGATCCCCGGCGGCGGGTTCGCGAATTACTGGGGAACCTCGATGGCGGTGCCCCACGTGACGGGCTGCTGGGCGATCCTCAAGCAGGCCAGGCCCGCCGCCACGGTGGATCAGGTCGAGCAGGCGATCAAGGCCACCGGCAAGCCGGTGCAGGATTGGCGCAACGGCCGGATCACGCCCAGGATCGACTGCGACGCGGCGCTCGACGGCGTGATGTTTTCGAACCCGAATCTGCTGGCGAATCCCGGGTTCGAGAGCGGGGTGACCGGCTGGACCCAGGCGTCCACCGGAAAAGGCACGATCATCACCAGCGACACCCGATTCCCGCCTCATGCCGGGAGCTGGTACGCCTGGTTCGGCGGTTTCGCCGGCGGCACCGACGCACTGCATCAGGATCTGACCGTCCCCGGCGCGGCGCGGAGGACGTATGTCCAGTTCTGGTATCGCATCAGCACCAACGAGGAGAGCACGATCGAAGTCAACGACACGCTGGATGTCGACATCGACAACGCCTTTACCGGCGCCCAGCTTGCCCACCTCGCCACGCTCTCCAATGTCGACGCCACCAGCGGCTGGGTTCAGAGCCCGCAATACGACGTCTCGTCGTTCAAGGGACAGACGATACGGCTGCACTTTTCGGCACGCAACGACGGCACCGACGTCACGAATTTTCTGGTCGACGACGTGGCGCTCGTGGCCGTGGAGCGGATCAACTACCAGGGCCTGTGGTGGAACGCTCCGGCCGGCACCGAGTCGGGCTGGGGCATCAACTTCGCACACCAGGGCGACATCATCTTCGCCACCTGGTTCACCTACGACACGGCCGGCAAGCCCTGGTGGCTGATCGCTCAGCTCGACAAGAGCGCCGAGGGAACCTATTCGGGCGCCGTCTACACGGTGGCCGGGCCGCCGTTCAACACGGTGCCGTTCCCGCCCGGCGGCAACCCGGGTGGAGCGGTCGAGACCCCCGTCGGCACCATGACGGCGAGCTTCGCCGATGCGACGCACGGGACGATTTCTTACACGGTCAACGGCACGACGCAGACCAAGGCGATCGTGCCGCAGGAGTTCGGCCCGCAGGTCACCTGCACCTGGGGCGCGCAGCCCAACCTGGCGCTGGCGACCAACTACACCGACCTGTGGTGGAATGCGCCGGCGGGCAGCGAGTCGGGCTGGGGCATCAACTTCACGCACCAGGGCGACATCGTCTTCGCCACCTGGTTCACCTACGACGCGGCGCGCAAGCCGTGGTGGCTGATCGCGCTGCTGAACAAGTCCACGGCTGGCGTCTACGCGGGGCCGGTGTCGACGGTGACCGGGCCGCCGTTCAACGCGGTCCCGTTCCCGCCCGGCGGCAGCCCCGGCGGAGCGGTCGAAACCGAGGTCGGCAGCGCGAGCGTCACCTTTGCCAACGGCAACGCGGCGACCTTCACCTACCGGGTGAACGGCACGGCGCAGACCAAGACCATCACGCGGCAGGTGTTCATCGCACCGGGCACGGTGTGCCAGTAGCGCCGTCGCGCCGCGACGGCGGCGGCGCCGCCGCGAGCGGACCGAGAGGCGGCTTCGATCGGAGCCGCGTACCGTTTCCCCGAGAGTGATGCCGGACGCGGCACGACTCCAAAGGCTGTGGAGGGCCCACGGCAGGTCGATCCTCGCCTGCGCGGTGACGGTCATGGCCGCGGTCGCCACCGCGTGGCTCGGCTACGAATTCTACCGCCTGCTGCTGCAGCCGGAGCGGATCGGATCGGTCGCCATCCACCCGGGCGCCATCGATCTCAAGCTGCTCCACCGGATGGTGAATGCGTGGTTCGCCGGCGAACCCGTCTACACCGGTCCGCACGCCTACCTGAACACGTACCCGCCGGCGAGCATGGCGCTCATCGCCCCCGTCTACGGCTGGCACGAGCCTTCCGCAGCCATGCTCGCGTGGATCGTCGGCGCCGTTGCCGCCCTCGCGTGGCTGCTGCCGCAACTCGTCCGCGAGAGCGGCGCCGAAACGCGGCTCGAGCGCGCCTTCGTGGCGCTGATGCCGCTGGCGATCTACCCCACCGGCGCCGTGATAGGCAACGGTCAGCTGACGCTGTTCGTGCTGCCGCTGGCGCTCGCGGGCCTTCTGCTGCTGCGCTCGCGCGACGGCAGCTGGGGCCGCGACGTCGTCGCGTCGCTGCTGATCGTCGCCGCGCTGGCGAAACCCGCCGTGGCGGCGCCTTTTTTCCTGATCGCCGCGTTCGCGGTCGGCAGCTTTCGTCCCGCGCTGCTCATCTGCGCCGCGTACGCCGCGCTGACGCTGTTCGCGGCGACGTTCCAGCCGATGGGCGTCGTCGCGCAGTTGCGGCACTTCTTCACGCTCGCCGCCGCGATGAGCGTGGCTGCGGGCGAGGCCAACCTCCACATCCTGCTTGCCGATCACGGCCTCACCGGCTGGATCGCCCCCGCGTCGCTGGCGGTCCTCGCCCTCCTCGCCGTCTGGGTGTGGCGGCATCGCCGCGTCGACCTCTGGCTGCTGATCGGGGTCGTCGCGATTGCGGCGCGGTTCTGGACCTACCACCGCTGGTACGACGATCTGCTGATCCTCCTGCCCATGCTGGCGCTGTTTCGCATCGCCAAGCGCAGTCCCGCGTCCGACCGTCTCGACCTGGCGGCGGGGACGCTGCTCGGACTGACGCTGGCGTTCATGCTGGCGCCCGGGGGCCTCTACCTGCTGCCCGCACCGTGGAACCGGATCTGCGTCGACGTCCAGGTTCTGATCTGGCTGTCGGATCTCGCCTTGCTGATCGTCGCCGCGGCACGCGAGAGGACGAAGGAGGCGGTCGCCGCGCGACCCGGAGACCGGCTCGCCTAGTCGCGCGCACGGCCGGATTCGAACCGCGCCAGCTGTTCCTCGAACTCCCACTGCAGGCGCGCCTTCGGGCTGGCGCCGACGAACTGCCGGCAGGCTTCGCTCGACAGCCGCGCGCCCCGCCCGTCGTCGGCGCACTCGGCCGTCGGCAGGTGGCGCCGCGGATCCGCCCAGAGGCTGGCTCCCGGCATGAACGCCTGTTCCAGGCTGTCGCGGGCCATCGCCTTGAGCTGCAGATAGTCGAGCCGCTGCTCGCGCACGCCCTTCAGGTATTCCAGCGTGATCGTCGACCGCGACACGCCGGCGTCGTCGGTCGCCAGCGCCACGGGAACGCCCTGCTCCAGATAACGCGACAGCGGGTGGCCCGCGCCGCGCACGCCCAGGATCGCGTCGTTGCTGGTCAGGCAGACCTCGACCAGGATCCTGCGCCGCGCCATCTCCCGCATCAGGTCGAGCGGCTGGTCTTCGTACATCACGTCGACGCCGTGGCCTATGCGCTCGGCGTGCCCCACCTCGATCGAGTCGCGGATGTGGAACGACAGCGCGTCGCGCGCGACGAGCCCGGGGACCAGTTCGCCGGCGTGCAGCGCGATGTGCACCTTCGGGTAGATGCCGTGCAGGTAGTCCAGCATCCGCATCTGCAGCGAAAAATCGGCCAGCGCCGTCGGCGCGTCTTCCGGCTGCACCAGGTTGAGTGCCACCAGCCGCGGGTCGCGGGTCGCCGCCTCGAACGCCGCGACCATCTGCGCGAAGACCCTCTGCTTCGCGCCGGCGCGGTAGACCTGGAACTGGTAGCGAACGGTGACGGCGCAGGCCGGCTGCGCCTGCGGCGTGCCGCACTGCAGCAGGTCGCGCGAGTCCGCCTCGGCCTGATCGAGGTTGACGGTCACCGCGGCGGCGGCGTCCAGGATGCCGTTGGCCAGCAGCGCCTCGCGCAGGCGCGGGAGGTCGTCGTCCCATCCGACCGAACTGCCGACGGCGAGCGACTTGCCGCCGTCGGGACTCAGCATCAGTTCCAGGTACGACAGCCGCTCGACGGCTGCGCGCGAGGCGGCTTCGGCCAGCATCCTGCCGGTGTTGCCCTTGGTCGCCGCGTCGAACTTTTCGAAGGTGGCGAAGAAGTGGTCGTGACCGCTTTCGCCGCCGGCGGGGCTCCAGTTGCGCATCGACCACGCGTCGACCATCCGGTCGTGGAGTTCGGGGCTGGCCAGCGCCTCGCCGGCCGGCGGACGGCCGGCGCCGGCGTCGCAAGGCGTCACCGGCGCCGAGAGCTTCATCGACGGCAGGTCGACGCAAAGTCCCTTGTCGGCCGCCCACTGCACCAGGCTCTCGGCGTAGACCGCGCCCGAGAGGTGGTTGTGCAGGTCGCCTCCCTTGGGCATGGCGCGGAGAAACGCGCCCAGTCGCGCGGGATCGTCGCGCACGGCGCGAAATTCCGCCGCGGTCCGCTCCTCGGCGCTCGAGTCCCGGTGATTGATGCCGCCGCTGCATCCGGCGAGCAGCAGCAGCGCCGCCAGCAACTGCGAAACGATCGCTTTCGACGTCGTCATGCACCACCCCTTCCACGTTGAGCCCCTGCCCTTGCGGCGACGTTATCACGAAGCGGCGCCGCCTTCCGACCTTCCCCCTTGCTGTACAATCGGCAGCATCCGGAGGTCCCAGTGGCTCGCGCCGCCCGCTGCATTTCGCTGATCTTCGTTCGCCTGGTCGTCATCGGCCTCGCGTTCGCGCTTGCGGGCTGCGACGACTCGCAACCCGGCGGCGCTTCCCGCGTCGTCGTGTTCTCGGACGTTCACTTCAATCCGTTCTACGATCCGACGCTGTTCCGTGCGCTGGTGGACACGCCCGAGGACCGCTGGGCCGAGGTGTTCGCGACGTCGACCCTGACCGGCCCCGGAACCTGGGGCGACGAGACCAACTATCCGCTGCTGGTCAAGTCGCTGGACAGCATCCGGGACGGGGGCGGCACCCAGCTGGTGATCTTCGGCGGGGACATGCTGACGCACGGCTTCAGCAGCACGTTCTACGCGCTCTACGGCAGCCAGGACGTCGCTGCGATGCGCCGGTTCACGCTGAAGACCGTCTCGTTCTTCGCGCGCCAGGTCCGTTCGCGCGTCGGCAACGCGCCGGTCGTGTTCACGCTCGGCAACAACGACTCCTACGAGGGCAATTACAAGATCGAGCCGAACGGCGCGTTCCTGGCCGACACCGCAGGCCCGTTCTTCACGCAGTTCCTCGCCGGCGCGGCCGACAGCGCGCGTTTCATGCAGTCGTACGCGGCGGGCGGCTACTACGTGGCCGAGCCGGCCGGTCCGAAGCTCGTCGTCGTCGCGCTCAACACCATCTTCCTGTCGCCCAACGCCGCGGCCGGAATCGAAGGCGCCGTCCGGGAGGAACTCGACTGGCTCGACACCACGCTCGCAGCCGCGGGCGCCGCCGGGAAGAAGGTGTGGATCGTGATGCACATCCCGCCCGGAGCCGACATCTTCTCGACCAAGGGCAAGGTCGACGCGCAGGGTCACATCGCGGACGCGGCGATGAACTGGCAGACGGATCCGCAGGTCCGCTTCCTGCAGATCATGAACGCGCACCGGGGCGTGGTCGCCGCGACGTTCGCAGGCCACACGCACGTCGACGAGTACCGCCTGCCGGCGGGATCGCTGGAGATCAGCTCTGCGATCAGCCCGGTCTACGGCAACGATCCCGCGTACAAGACGTTCAGCTTCGCCGACGACTCGCTCTCGCTCACCGACTACACGGCGACGCATCTGCGCCTGGGCGACGCCCGCGCCGTGTACGAGGCCTACTACACGTTCTCCACCGCCTACCCGGTGAGCGGGGCGCTGGATTCGGCGCTCGCCACGCTGTTCCCGATGCTGCGGCCGGCGGCGCAACCGCAGGCGACGTACCGGCAGCACTACTATGCGGGCCACGACGCGGGCAGCCCCATCACCGATGCGAACTGGCCGGTCTACTGGTGCGGGATCGCGAAGATGGCCCGGCAGGACGTGGTCGACTGCGTCAACGGATACTGACTTCCGGCCGCCGCGCCGCCATCCCCGCGCCGGATCCACCGTAGCGGATCGGGATTCAGCGCGTCGCCGTGCCCGGGACGCGCGTCAGCGCCGCGGTCAGCCATCGAAACCCCACCCTCTCCTGCTCCAGCCTGAGGTTCCTGCGGATGCGGTTGTCGCGCAGGGCGTCGAACAGGTCACGCTCCTCCGGCAGCAGCCGGTGCAGATCGAGCAGCATCTGGTCCGGCTCCTCGCCCCAATGCGCTTCGTGCGCCTGCAAGGTGGCGCGGTCCATCAGGAACGATGACACGTGGTCGAAGTGACCGCGCAACCGGTCCAGGATGGCAAAGCCGTGGGTGTCGATGTCGCCCCAGTAGTGGATGGCGCAGCGGGCGAGCCAGCGCGCCCGTGCCAGCGCCTCCCAGCCGTAGCCGGCGCCGAAGATCACGATGGCCCCGCTGGCCGCCGGAAAGGCGAGGAAGTTGGTCTCGTTCTCGGTGATGAAGACGCGCCCGACGGCGACGTCGAGACCGGCAAAGCTGTCGGCATCCAGCGTGACGTCCGGGCGGGCGGCGACGCCGGGCAACAGCCGGAGGCTTTCGTCGAGCACGCGGAAACGGATCCGGGCGGGTTTGTCCAGGAATCCGTATCGGCGCGCGAACTGGCCGGTGCCCACCCGGTCGGCCTCGACGGCGCCCTCCGGCAGCGCCAGGTCGAGCAACTCGGACAGCACCGCGCGATGCGCCTCGATGAACTTGCTGTCCACCCCGGGGACGTCGACCTGGCGCAGGTAGATGCCCGGCCGAGGGTGTGCGACCAGCCAGTGAACGACCGCCAGCAGGCGTGACCATTCGCCGGCCAGAACGATGGCCTGGAGGGGCCGCCTGGCGAGCCAGGGCAGCAGCTCGGGCGCGCCGGTCCGCGTCGCCTCCGCCAGCTGCAGCAGCCGCCTGGCGTCGCGGCGCTTTCCCAGCAGCGTCAACGCATCGTCCATCGTATCGACCCACACCTGCTCGGGGAGGCGCTGCAGGCCCTGGACGCGGTGGCGGACGTCGCGCCAGGCGATGCGAAGCCGAGGCACGGTCGCCAGTTCGGCCGCCCAGACGCGCACGGCCTCGAAGCGGTCGGTCACGTCGGACGAAGCGGGCCCCTTCAGCGCCAGCCGGAGGGGGAAGTCCGCGTCGCCGGTGACCAGCAGGCGAGGCAGCGCACCGCGCTCCCAGAGCCGGGAAAGCTGGGCCTTCAGGTCGGACGGCGTGGTCCAGTTCATTCGGCGCCGCCGGGCGCCGCCAACAACGCCGCTGCCGTCGTCGCGTGCAGCGCCTTCCGGGCGAGGTATTCCTCGATGGTGAGGTTGCGCAACTTCGATGCCCGGCCGCCTTCGTTGTGAACGAAGCCCACGCTGGCCACGAACGGTTCGATGATGTGGATCTTCTGCAGGGGGGTGACGATCAGCAGCTGCAGGTTCAGCTTCCTGAAGAGCTCGAGGCCGTATTGCGCCGACTCGTCGGAGCCCCGCCCGAACGCCTCGTCGATGACCACGAAGCGGAAGGATCGCGAACGCACCGCCCCCCACTCCAGGCCGAACTGGTAGGCGAGGCTGGCGGCCAGGATGGTGTAGGCCAGTTTCTCCTTCTGGCCACCCGACTTGCCGCCCGAGTCCGAGTAGTGCTCGTACTCGGCGTCGTCGGCGCGCCAGCGCTCGCTGGCGGCAAACAGGAACCAGTGGCGCACGTCGGCGACCTTGGCGGTCCAGCGGCGATCCTGTTCGGACAAGCCCTCGCGGCCGCGAAAGCGGTCGATGATGGCCTTGACCTGAAGGAACTTGGCTTCGGAATACTGGACATCGTCCGAGCCGGTGACCGTGCTCTCGGTACAGGCGCGCAGTTCGGCCTGGAAGTCGCGAATCTCTGCGTCGGGGCTGATCTGCGACTCCAGGACGATGTAGCGCCCGACGTTGTAATCGATCTGCGTGAGCGACTCGTTGATGCGGGCGATCCGCTCCTTGATGGTTTCGCGCTCGCGCGCCAGGTGCGCGTTGAAGTTGGCGATCTCGTTGATGGTGTTGACGTTCAGCAATTCCTTGAAGCGGGCGACGAAGCGCGGCAGGTCGTCCCGGTTCAGCTGGTCGAGCCGTTTCTCGTATTCGAACGCCGCGTCCGCGCTGGCGTCGATCTCGGCCGTTTCGAGCCTGAACTCTTCGTTGAACGCCGCCATCGCCTTGATGATCTTCTCGACCAGGCGCTCCAGCTTCTTCTGCTCGGCGTCGATGCGCGTTTGCAGCCAGGTGCGGAAATCCTGCTCCCGGTTGTCGCAGGACTCGATGGTCAACGGGTGCTCGCCGAGGGCGTCGGCGCGCATCGACTCCAGCCGCGGTGCGAGCTGCCCGTCCGCCGGCGCGTCGCCGAGCAGGACCGTCGTCTGCTGCTGCAGGGTCTGGGCGTCGCTGCGCCGCTGCTCGATCCGGGAGCGCTTGTCCCTGGCGGCTTCGAGTTCCCGGTCCGCCTCGGCCAGCGCCTGCGCCGCCTGGCGCAGCCGCTCCCCGAGCTGCTTGAGGATGTCGGAGGCGGATGCCAGCCGGTCCCGTTCGTCGACCAGCGTCGCAATCTCGGCGGCGACGCTGCCCCAATCCAGCTCTTCGAAGCCGGTGAATTCCTCCAGCTTCGCCAGCGCTTCGAGCTTGCCTTCCAGCGCCTTGTGCCCGGCCTGGACCTTGCCGATCAGGCCGACGATCTCGCCAAGGCGCGTTTCCAGCTGCCTGCGCTTGCCTTCGAGCACGGCGATCTTGGCGACGTTGGTCCATCCCAGCACGTAGCGGCTGCGGTCGTCGATCCGGTGGCGGTCGTCCTTTTCGTGCCGGCCGGTCGGGTCCTTGATCTGGCCGGCCCTCGTGACGGCCCGGGTCTCGCGCCGGAACTGCTCCTGCGTCGCGCAGCAGGCCACGTTGAACCGATGCGCCAGCTCCCGTTCCAGCCAGTCGTAGAACGGCGAATCCGGCTTGACCGCCAGCTTCCTCACCAGCGAATCCGCGTGCAGGTCGGGCACATCGCCTTGCCTGCGCGGGCGGACGTGGAAGTAGACCAGCCGACCGCGCAGGTGGCTGCGGTCCACCCACTCGGCCACGTCCTTGTAGTGCGCATCGGGCACCAGCAGCGACAGGCCAAAGCCGCGCAGCAGCCGCTCCGCCGCACCCTCCCATTCGCGATCCTCGTCGCGCACCTGGATCAGTTCGCCGGCAAACGGCATCGCGTCCTCGGCCACGCCGATCGCAGCACACACGGCGGCGCGGATCTGGATCTGCTGATCGTCGATGTTGCTGCGCCGCCGCTTCAGGCTGTCGATGTCGGTGGTCAGCCCTTCGTGTTCCAGCTTGCCCTGCCGCAAGGTCACGCCGTGCTCGGTCAGCGCGTTCTGCAGGTCCGCGTCGCGCCCGCGCAGCTCGTCGCGCAGCGCCTGGCAGCGACGACGCTGGCCGGCAAACGCCTCGGCGTCGGTCGCGGCGGGCTCGTCCAGCGCGGCCGACAGTTCGCCGTAGCGTCGCGCCTTCGCCTGGCGCGCACCGCGCAGCGCTTCCTTCGTCCTGATCTCGGCAGCCAGGCGCTCCAGCCGGTCCCCGCCGTTGTCGTTGATGGCCTGCCTGATCTCGTCGACCTGAACCCGCTGTTCCTCGCGGCGCGCTTCCAGGCGCCGGACCTGACCGTCCAGCCGTTCCCACTCGTCGGCCAGCAGCCCGAGGCGCTTGTCGAGCAGCCCAAGCTTCAGACGCGCGAAATGCCGGCGCAGCGCCTCGCGGCAGCAGCGCAAGTCGTCCACCTCCCGTACCAGCTCCGCATGCCGACTGCAGTCGGCGACCAACGGCCGCAGCAGCTCGACCTGCCGCTGCGCCTTCACCACCGCCTGGTGCGCCCGGTTCAGGTCGTCGAAGTGCGCGATCAGCGCCTGGATGCGGGGCGCCACGTCGAACGGCTCCAGCATGTGGCTGCGCACGAAGTCGGTCAGGTTCCCGACCGACTTCATCGACACCGTCTGGTGGAACAGCTCCAGAGCCTGATCGTTGTCGATGCCGAAGCGGCGCCGGAACCACGCTCCGTACTTCGGGAAGCTGTCGTCGATCTCGGCGCCCGCAGCGCGCAGCTTCTTGCGCAATTGCGCGATGTCGGAGCCGAAATGCGCGAAGTCCGCCGCAATCGACAGGTCGCGCTCGGCGCCGACGAAAAAGCGCGCCGGCTGGCCCTGGGCATCCTTCATCCAGAACACCTGCGCCAGCGTCACCGTCTGGTCGTAGCCCGCGTTGTGGAACACGCCCAGGATGACCGAGTAGCTGTTGTGGTCGCGCAGGCTCACCGGCCTGGCCGCGCCGGTGATGTCGTTGCGCTCCGACTTGTAGTGCCCGAGCACGTACGAGCGCAGCGTCCGCTCCCTGCTGTCTGCTCCGGCGGCCTTGTTGTAGGCGATGCGCTGCGCCGGCACGAGCAGCGTCGTGATGGCATCGACCAGCGTCGACTTGCCGGAGCCGATGTCTCCGGTGAGCAGGCAATTGCGGCCGTCGATCTGCAGCGTCCACACGCGGCCGTCGAACGTGCCCCAGTTCAGGACTTCGAGCCGCTTCAGGCGGAATCCGGACAGGGCATCGTCGGCCGCGAACTCCAGGCCGAGCGAGTGCGGGTCATTCATCCGCGTCTCCCTCGGCCTGCCCGACGCCCGTGAGCCGGGCCTGATACGCCGCCAGCCGCGCGTCGAACTCGGCCAGCCACTGGGCGTCGACAAAGGCCTTGAGGATGCGCCGCACCTCGAAGCTGGAGGGCGCCGCCGCCGCCCCGGCGGCGGGCTTCAGCCGCCGCAGGAATCCGAGATCGACGACCTTGCTGGCGTGCGCCTCGATCTGGTCGATCAGCTTGGCTTCGTTGCTGCTGTCGGGCAGAAACACGCGCACGAGCTCGACGATGTCGTCGCGCGTCAGCACCAGGCGCGTGTCGCTCCCGCCGGCGTCGAACTCGGCCAGCTTCTTGCGCAGCAGCGCCAGCAGCAGGCTGACCGGGAACGACAGCGGCCTGCGTGCGATCAGACGGGGCGGTCGAGGGCCGGTGTCGTCGTCAGCCGGTTCCGGTCGGCTCTTGAGGAAGGCATAGCCCTCGGCCTCGTCGAGCACCAGATCCAGCCCGAGCACCGCCACGTAGTCGCGCACGCGAGCCTGCAGGTTCAGCAGGCTGCCCCACAGCCGCTCATCCCCCTCGCGATAGACGACCCCCTTCAGCAGGGTGATGACCAGCGTCGAAAGCTCAGGCTGGGCCGTCGGCACGGCGGCGTTGCCTTGCCGGTCGTCGTCCATCGCTAACGCACGAAGATGACGCGCGGCAGGCGGGCCTGCCGGCGCAGGGCGGTGCCGTCGCGGGCAACGGCGTCCCACGCGATCAGGTCGCAGGTCGCCTCGTCGACCACCGACTTGAACGATTCGCTGCCGAGCTGCAGATAGACCATCAGCTCGGCCAGACCCTGCTGCAGCGGCTGCTCGTCGACCAGTTCGCGCAGCGTGATCTGCGAGCGCAGCTGCAGCGCCTGGCGGACATGCCGGTCCAGGCGCCGCTTGTCGACGACGACCTGGCCGTAGAGCGCCGACGGATCCACCTCGCCGTCGCTTTCGTGCAGCGCGATGTCCGCGATCACGGGCCTGAGCGCGGGCGCGTACAGCGGGCGCTCCATCGCCAGTTCGATCGAGGCGGCCGGCTCGGCAATGGTCATCACGTCGCGCGGCGGCGGCGAATCCCGGAACCGCGGCCGCAGCGCCAGCGCCTTGGCTTCGATGCCGTGCAGGATGTCCATGATCCGGCGGTTCTCCAGCCACGCCTGGTCGTCGAGGAAGCGCCGCAATTGCTGCGACAGCTGCGCCACGGTGCGCTGCGTGCTCTCGCCAGCCTCCAGCCAGTCGTAATGCACGCGCCGCGTGCGCGCATCCGGTTTGAGGTCGGCCACTGCGGGAAGGGCCAGCACCCGGTCCAGCAGCTGTGTCAGCTCCTCCTGCCGGCGGCTGGACATCAGGAAGTCCCAGAATGCGCGAAAGCTCCTGCCCTGGTCGGAGTCGCCGATGGCGTCGCGCTCGCCCATGATCTCTTCCAGCAGCGCGCCCTTGGCGCCTTCCCACAGGGCGATGCGCTCGCGGACCCTGCGGTCGAGCTGGCGGAAGTTGTGCTCGACCTCGCGGAAGTCGGTCAGCAGTTCCCGGGCAAGCTGCATGAACTGCTGGAAGCGGTCCTTCAGCGCCGTGTCGTCGAGCAGCGGCACGTCGCCGGCCTGCACCCGCGCCATCTCGGCGTCGATCTCGTCGCGCCGCCTTTGCAGTTCGGCGACGCGCTTGGCGGGGTCGGATTCGCTGCCCTCGCTCATCTGCTTCAGCAGTTCGAAGAGGGTGAGCAGCCGCGACTCGGTGCCGACGAAGCTGCGCTCGGAAAGCTGATCGAGCCAGGCGATGGCCTTCTCGGTGGCCGGCGTCAGGTCGAACTGCGGCTCGTCGGTGCCGGGCCGGTAGAACTTGCGCAGCCAACCCTTGTCGGGGGCCGCCCAGTCGTTCAGGTAATCGAGGGCCGGCTTCGGGAATGCGTCTTCGCCCGACTGCTGGCGCAACGCATAGAGTTCGTCCTCCAGCGCTTCGGCCAGGTCGGCCGCCGCCATCACCCGCACGTTGGGCGCAATGAAGACGCGGTGCATGAAGCTCGCCACCAGCGCCGCATGGTCGGAGCGCAGCAGCCTCCACGCGGGGTGGTGGCTGCGCAGGGCGTCGAGCGTGGCAAAGTCGAGGTTCCTCATGGCAGGGCTTTTCTTGATTTTACCTTGCCGATGTGCCTCGTGATTCGCCGGGCGCGCCGGCCGGCACGATCGATCGCGAAGGGCGGCGGCGCGTGCGCGCCGGCGCTTGCGCTACACTGCCCCCATGAACGACGTGCGAGACGCGCTCGACGCCCGCTTCCCCGGGCTTCACGCCGCCATCGAAGCGACGCTGGTCGAGGCGGAGACGCACTACAACCGCCGGAGCGGCCAGGCGCCGTCGGAATTCCTGCTCGAGCACACCCGGCGCACCGCGGCCATCGCCCGTCGGATAGCCGCGCTGGAAGGCGTCGACCCCTTCCTTCCGACGCTGGTCGCGCTCTACCACGATGCAGGCAAGTTCCACGACGGCGAGTACCACCAGGACGGCGTGCCGGAAGAGGAGCACGCGGCGCTGCTGGCCGGGACGATGCTCGCCGGGTTCGGGGTAGATCCCGGCGACATCGCGTCGGTGCAGCAGGCGCTGCGCGCGCTGTACGACGCGCGGCTCCCCTGCGTCGGCGCCTGCCGCATCGTGCAGGACGCCGACCGCCTCGACAAGCTGGGCCCCCTGGGCGTCGGGGCCTTCTTCACCAAGGCGGCGCTGCGCGGACGCGGCCTCGTCGACGCGCTGCTGCAGGCGCTGAGCCGGGAGCTGACCTACGCCGGCGCGGCGCCGCGATCGATGTTCACGGCGACGGGGAGGAGGCTCGCCGCGGAGCAGGCGCCGAAGACGATCGCGTTCTTCGATCAGCTTCTGGAACAGCTCGAAAGCTGGGGAATCGCCGCTTTCGAACGCCGCAGCATCGTCCTGCACGAGGACTTCCGCACGCGCGACGGCGCCATCGTGCGGGAGATGGAAGTGACCATCGCGATGCTTCGCGCCTGCCCCGACTGCGGCGCGCCGCTCGCGCTCGCGCATCGGCGCGAACCGGGCGTCAAGTGCGACCGGCTGGTCGCGCGCTTCAGCTGCGGGCGCTGCAGCTACGCCAATGAGACCTCGCTCTGCCTGCCGGTTCTCGCCTGAACCGGCGGGGCTGCCGCCGTCCCCCGGATCGCCGCAGGGATTCGTTCAGGCAGGCCGGGAGTGCGCCTTGCGCCGGCCGGGAAACGCCAGCGCCTCGGTCAGCAGGTACGCCGCCTGCGCGTAGGACGTCGGACACAGCGCAAAGCACTCCTGGCAGTCCCAGCATTCCTTCGCGGCGAGCTCGGGAACGAAGCCGATCTCGCGCGCGGCGCCGCTGTCGATGAAGCCCACGGCGTGCTTCCCCTTGACTTCGGCGCAGTAGCGCACGCAAAGCCCGCAGAGCACGCAGAACGACGCTTCCTTCTCGAAGCGGTCGCGGTCGGCGCCGTACTCGCGCGCGAGGCGCACGAGTTCGGGCGCGTCCGGAGCGTGCGCCATCAACTCCTCGAGGATCACGCGGCGGATCATGTCGACCTTGTCCGACCGCGTGCGCACGACGAGGCCCTGCTCCACCGGGTAGAGGCAGGACACGACGTAGCTCGTCCTCCCGCGCGCCTCCACCTCGACCATGCACAGCCGGCAGCCGCCGTAGGGCTCCAGCTTCTCGTGGTGGCACAGCGTCGGTATGCGGATGCCGGCTTGCTGCGCCGCCTGGAGCACCGTCGTCCCGGCGGAGACTGCGACGTCCCGGCCGTCGATCTGCAGGACGATTTCGCTCATTTCGCGGCGCCCCCGCCGGCGATCTGCCCTTCGTACTCGTCCTTGAAGTAGCGCAGCATGCTCTTCAGCGGATCGGCGGAAGTCCGTCCCAGAGCGCACAGGCAGGCCAGCCCGGTCACCGTGGACAGGTCGTCGAGCCGCCCGAGGTCGCCGTCCTTCCCCCTGCCCTGCGTGATGTTGGTCAGGATCTTCAGCGACTGCCTCATGCCTTCGCGGCAGGGAACGCACTTGCCGCAGGATTCGGTGGTGAGGAAGTCGAGCAGGTAGCGCGCCACTTCGACCATGTCGGTGTCTTCGTCCATGACGAGCATGCCGCCGGCGCCGATCGGCGCGCCGAGCCGCGACAGTTCGTCGAAGTCGAGCGGCGCGTCGAGCAGGCTCGCCGGAATCGAACCGCCCATCGGTCCGCCGAAGTGCACCGCCTTGAGCGCCTTGCCACTAGGCACGCCGCCGCCGATGTCGTAGACGAGGGTCCGCAGCGGCGTTCCCATCGGCACTTCCGCCACGCCGCCGTTCACGACGTTGCCCGACAGCGAAACGAGCTTGGTTCCCTTGCTGCGCTCGGTGCCGATGCCCGCGTACCACGCGGCGCCCCGGCCGATGATCTGCGGCACGTTGGCCCAGGTCTCGACGTTGTTGAGGTTGCTGGGCTGGTCCCGGATTCCGGCCACCGAGGTGCGGATGTACTTCGGTCTGGGCTCGGGCGGATGGCCTTCGATCGACCGCATCAGCGCGCTGGATTCGCCGGAGACGAAGATGCCGACGTCGAAGTGCAGTTCGACGTGGAAGCCGAAGCCTGAGCCGAGGATGTCCTCGCCCAGCAGTCCGCATTCCTCGGCCTGCGCCAGCGCCGTCCGCACGTGCCGGATCAGCTGCGGCGAGTCGTGACGCGTGTAGACGAAACCCCGATGCGAGCCGATCGCGTACGCGCCGATGATCAGGCCCTCGAGCACCTTGTGCGGGTTGCCGGTGAACAGCGCCCGGTCCATGAACGCCCCCGGCTCGCCCTCGTGGCCGTTGACGATGACGTACTTCTCGTCGCCGGGCGCGTTGCGGGTCGTCTCCCATTTGGAACCGGCGGGAAATCCGCCGCCGCCCCGACCGCGCAGCTGGGCCTTCTTGACTTCGTCCAGCACCTGCTCCGGACTCATCTCGAACAGCGCCTTGGCCAGCGCCGCGTAGCCGCCCAGCGCCAGGTAGTCGTCGATGCGCGTCGGATCGATCCTGGGGTTGTCGCCGATCAGGATCCGCGTCTGGTGCCGGTAGAACGGCACCTCGTCCATGTGCACCGCCTTGCGGCCGGTGTCCGGGCAGGTCCAGAGCAGGCGGTCGAGCACTTCCCCTCTGAGCGTGCAGGCGACGACGTCCGGCACGTCTTCGGGCCTGACCTCGAAGTAGCAGACGTCGCCCGGGCTGACGACGACGTTGGGGCCCTTTTCGCAGAAGCCGTGGCAGCCGGTGGTCTTCAGATCGAGCCTCGCCTCCAGGCCCTGCCTTCCGATCTCCGCGGCGAAGGCGCCGGCGACGGCGGCGGAGTCGAGGCCGCCGCAGGCCGCGCCGCCGCAGACCGCGATGCAGGGCCTGGCGGGATCCCTCGCCGCCAGGATGCCCGCCCTGAATTCCTCCAGTTCAACCGCCGAGTGGAGCCTTGGCATGATCGTCACCTACCGATAGCGATTCAGGACGTCTTCGGCCTTCTCGGGCGTCATCCGGGCGTGATGCCTGCCGTCGACGATGAGCTCCGGCCCCAGGCTGCAGCTGCCGAGGCAGCTGCCGGTCTCCAGCGTGAACCTCGCTTCGGCATCGGTCTCTCCGGGCTTGACGCCGATCAGTTCCTCGACCTTCGCCAGCAGCCGCGCCGCGCAGGTGGCAGGACATGCCGGTGCAGACGTGGACCTCGTGGCGCCCCCTGGGCGTCAGGCTGAAAGTCTTGTAGAAGCTGGCGATCTGCATCACCTCGGCGAACGGCACGTCCAGCGCGTCGGCGACCTGGTGCAGCACTTCCCTGGGCAGCCAGCCGTGCTCGCTCTGGATGTCCATCAGCGCGTGGATCAGCGCGCCGGGCTTGCCGCGGTAGCCGGCGATGATGCGTTCGATGCTGTCGTCACCCATGGTTCCGGTTCCGCCTTGTCGTTGCCCGCCGCTCGCGGTATCTCATACCGTCGCCGCCTGCAGTTCGTCGCCGTCGAACCTGAGCATTCCCTGCCGTGCCAGGTCGTTGAGGTGTCTCGCCACGTCGGCAGGATCGAGGCGCAGCCCGGACGAAATTTCCCGCGCCGATACCGGCTTCGTGCGCACCAGGCCCATGATCCGGCTCATCGTCAGCTTGTCGAGAACGAGCTCCTGGAACAAAGCGTCGAAGTCGGCGCTGCCGAAGAATTCCCGGTATCCCTCGTCGGTCCTGACCGGGACCCTGAGCCTCTCCCGTTCGACCAGCTTGATGTAGGGAACGAGCTGCGTCGCGGCTTCGAGTCCCGCCTGCAGGTCGGCGACGTCCACGCCTTCCGACGCGCCGAGCGGACCGAGGCTCTTCACCTTCGACGAGAACTCGATCATGACTTCGGCGAACCGGGTTCCCTCGCCGGCCGAGACCCATTCCAGCCGCAGCCTTTCCGGATTGACGCCGATCTGCCCGAGGATGCGCCTGGCGATCAGGCTGTTGCCCAGCGCGTCGTAGTTTCCCTCGGGGTTGTAGTGGCAGTCGTTGAGGTGGCAGCCGCCGATGAACACGCCGTCGGCCTTCTTCGCGAAGGCCCGAAAGATGAACTCCAGATCGACGCGGCCGGAGCACATCAGCCGGATCACGCGCAGGTAAGGCGGATACTGGAAGCGCGACACGCCGGCGAGGTCGGCCCCGCCGTAGCAGCACCAGTTGCACAGGAACCCGATGATGACGGGCTTGAACTCGGTCGTGATGGCCATGCCTGTTCCGCTTCCCCGTTCGGCGATGCAGTCGGTGTCCGGTCCCGGACGCGTCAGCCGGCGAGCGCCGCGTCAATCTGGCGGAACACTTCGTCGTCGGTGTAGTGCTTCAGCGCAATGGCGCCGGTGGGACACTTGGCGTTGCAGAGGCCGTCGCCTTTGCACAGCACGGGGTTGACCTTGGCCTTCCTGCCGCGCGGCGTGTCCTCGAACTCGATGGCGCCGTAGGTGCAGACGCTGATGCAGGCGCCGCAGGAGACGCAGTCGACGCTGTCGACGGCGCACACGGAGCCGGAGGCGACGACCGTGTCGTGCGTCAGCATCGTCAGCGCGCGGCCGGCGGCGCCGTAGGCCTGGCTGATGGTCTCGGACAGGTGCTTCGGGTACTGCGCCGTGCCGCAGAGATAGACGCCTTCCGCGGCGAAGTCGACCGGCCGCAGCTTCACGTGGGCTTCCTGGAAGAAGCCGTCCGGACCCAGCGACAGCTTGAACATCCTGGCGATGTCCTGGCTGCCCGCGGCGGGGATCACCGCGGCGGACAGGACGACCGCATCGACGTCGAGCGCGAGCCTGCGGCGCAGCACCGGATCGGCCGCCGTCACCCGCAGGAAGCTGCGGCCGCCCTCCTCCACGGTCTCCACCCGGGGCTTGTCGTCGGGCTCGTAGCGGATGAACTTCACGTCCTGGTTCGACGCCGCGAGGTAGCTGTCCTCCCTGAACCCGTAGGTCCGCATATCGCGGAAGAGGACGTAGATGTCGATCTCCGGCTGCATGCCCTTCAACTTCAGCGCGTTCTTCATCGCCCCGCTGCAGCACACCCGAGAGCAGTAGTTCCGGTCTTCCTGCCTGCATCCGACGCACTGGATCATCACCAGGCTGTGCACGCCGGCGAGCCCGGCGTCGCGCCGGCTGATCTTCGCTTCCAGCTCGAGCTGCGTCATGACCCGGGCATCCTGCCCGTACAGGTACTCGGTCGGCCGGTGCTCTTCGGCGCCGGTGGCGATGATGGCCGCGCCGTGCCTGATCTCGCGGACCCTGCCCTTGGACTTCACCGTGGTGGTGAAATTTCCGACGTAGCCGGCAACCTGCGTGATGGTGGCATCGGTGATCACGTGGATCGACGAGTGCCGGTACACCTTCTTCCTGAGGTCGTCGAGGAACGCCTGCACGTCGAGGCCCTCGAGCGTGTAGTGGATGCGGCGCGCCATGCCGCCCAGGTCGGAGGCCTTTTCCAGCAGGTAGGTCTCGTACCCCTGTTCGGCCAGCGTGCAGGCGCTGGTCATCCCGGCCACGCCGCCGCCGACGACCAGCGCGGTCTTGTTGACCGGCAGCGCGAACTCGTCCAGCGGCTCCAGCCGGGACGCGCGCGCCACCGACATGCGGACGATGTCCTTCGCCTTCCGGGTGGCGTCTTCCTGCTCCTTGGAGTGGACCCACGAGCAGTGCTCGCGGATGTTCGCCATGTCGAAGAAATACTGGTTGATGCCGGCTTCGCGCAGCGTGTCGCGGAACAGCGGCTCGTGCGTCCTGGGCGTGCACGCCGCGACGACGACGCGGTTCAGTCCCTTGTCGCGGATGGTGTTCGAGATCGCCTGCGCGGTGTTGGTCGCGCAGGCGAACAGGCTCTCCTCGGCGTGGACCACGTTGCCCAGCGTCCGCGAGTAGTCGACGAGCCCCGGCACGTCGACCACGCGGCCGATGTTGGCGCCGCAGCGGCAGACGAACACGCCGACGCGGGCCTCCTCTTCCGAGACGTCCTTTTCCACCGGGTACACGCGCTCGCGGGTCAGCATCCCGCGCCGGGACTGCAGCAGCTGCGCCGAAAGCGCTGCGGCCGCGCTCGCGGTCACCACCGACTCGGGAATGTCCAGCGGGCCCTGGAACGCGCCGCTGATGAAGATTCCCGCGCGGCTGGTCTCGATCGGGTTGAACGGGTTCGTCTTGCAGAAGCCCTGCGGCCCCAGCTCGACGCCGAACTTCTGCGCGAACGCCTGCGCGTCCCTGGGCGGGTTCAGTCCGACCGACAGCACCACCAGTTCGAACTCCTCTTCCCTGACCCCGTCGGGCGTCGCGTACCGGATCGTGACGTTCTTGCTTTCGGGGATCTCCCTGCCTATCGACACGTAGCTGCGGATGAACTCGACGCCGGGCAGCCGCTCCGCCCGCTGGTAGAAGCGCTCGAAGTCCTTGCCGTAGGAGCGGATGTCGTTGTGGAAGATCCTGGCCTCGAGGTCGGGAACGTGATCCTTCGCCAGGATCACCTGCTTCTGCGTGTACGAGCAGCAGACCGCCGAGCAGTAGCTGTTGCCGCCCGGCGTCAGCTGCCTCGAACCGACGCAGTGAATCCAGGCGATCTTGTGCGGGTGCTTCCGGTCCGACGGGCGCAGGATCTGCCCCTCGTGCGGGCCGGTGGCGCAGAGCAGGCGCTCGAAGTCGAGGCTGGTGACGACGTTCTCGATCGTTCCGTAGCCGTAGTCGCCGCGAATCCTGGGGTCGAAGGTCTCGTAGCCGGGCGAGAGGACGATCGCCCCCACCTTGATCTCGACCTTCTCCGGCACCTGGCTGAAGTCGATGGCCTTGTTCTCGCAGACGCCCATGCAGATCGAGCAGGTCCTGTCCTTCAGGTAGAGGCAGCTGTCGTCGATGTAGGTGACCAGCGGAACGGCCTGCGAGAAATAGATGTGCACTGCCTTGTTCAGCGACAGGTTCTGGTTGAACGGGTCGGGAATCTTGACCGGGCAGTACTCGACGCAGACCGTGCACCCGGTGCACTTGTCCTCGTCGATGTATCTGGGCTTCCTGACCAGCGTGACGCTGAAGTCGCCCGCCTTCCCTTCCACGCTGTCGACTTCGGTGTAGGTCAGGATCTCGATGTTGGGCTGCCGGTCGCACTCGATGAACTTCGGCGATTCGATGCACATCGAGCAGTCGTTGGTCGGGAAGGTCTTGTCGAGCTGCGACATCTTGCCGCCGATGGTCGGCGTCTTTTCCACCAGATAGACCTTGAAGCCGGCGGTGGCGAGATCGAGAGCCGCCTGGATGCCGCTGATGCCGCCGCCGACGACCATCACGTCGCCGTAGTTGTCGTCGGCCGGCCGCCGCGGACGCTGCGCGATCGTCTCGTGTACGTGGGGGTCCATGCTAGATCGCTTCCCGGATGATTTCGGTGATGTCCCGGACCTCGATCGAATCGCCGTCCGGCCGGTTCAGGCGGCTGTCCTCGAAATTGGTGATGCAGTACGGGCAGGACGTCGCCAGCACCTGCGCGCCGACGCCGACCGCCTGGTCCATGCGCAGGTCGGAGAACCGCTCGCCCTTGGGCGTCTCCATCCAGATCCGCCCGCCCCCGCCGCCGCAGCAGAAGCTGTTCTGGCGCGCCTCGGGCATCTCCCTCAGTTCCAGGCCGGGAACCCGCTTCAGCGCCTCCCTGGGCTCGTCGAAGACGCCGTTGTGCCGGCCCAGGTAGCAGGGGTCGTGATACGTCACCGCCTTGCGGAATTCCCTGGTGAGCGGGAGCCTTCCCTCGTCGATGAGTCCGAACAGGAACTGCGAGATGTGGACCACCTCGAAGTGCACCATGAACTCGGGGTACTCGTTCCTGAAGCTGTGATAGCAGTGCGGCGACGACACCAGGATCTTCTTGACGCCGTGGTCTATGAACGCCCGGATGTTCTGCCGCGCGAGGCTCTTGAACAGCGCCTCGTCGCCGGTCTTGCGGATGCTCTCGCCGCAGCAACTCTCGTCGGCACCCAGGATTCCGAAGTCGACGCCGGCCTTGTCGAGGATCTCGACGGTGGCCCGCGCGATCTTCCTCGCCCGCGGGTCGTAGCACAGGTAGCAGCCGGGGGAATAGAGGACTTCCATCCCTTCGGTGAAGCGCTTGACGGGCAGGCCCTGCGCCCAGTCGGCGCGCTTCGCCCGCGGCTCGTTGAGCGGGTTGCCCTCGGCCCGCAGGCTCGCGGCGACGCCGGGGATCGACCGGGCGCCGCCCGCGAAGACGTCGTACTCGGTGGCGATGCGGCGCAGCGCCACGCCGGATTCGATCTGCCTGACGTCGCGCGGACAGACCTGCGGGCACTTGCCGCAGGTCGTGCAGCGCCAGATGTCCTCGCTGTCGATTTCGGTCAGCCCGAAAGTGGCCTCGCGGACGAGCCGGCGCATGCTGAAGTTCCTGACGCGGTTCCAGGGACAGACGGTGTCGCACATCCCGCACTGGTAGCAGGACTTGAAAGCATCGCCGCCGCTCGCCTTGATGGCGTCGATGATCTCCTTCTGGGGAGCTACGGTCTCCATGCTTTGCTGGCCTGTCGTCGCGCTGTTCTGTCCTGGGAGTCGGTGCAACCGGGTTTCGGCCGTGGTGTTACGGTTTCACCCTTCTGGCCACGGTGTCGAGCACCTGTTGCAGGCCGTACTTGTCGATCAGCGATTCGATGCCGATCTCGACGTCGCCCAGGCGCACTTCCTCCACGTCGACTTCCTCTTCACGCTCTTCGTAGATCAGCGCGTCGTTCAGACACCACTCGACGCACTTCGGCTTGGCGAGCGGCGGCGTGTCCTCGCACATGTCGCACTTGAGCGGCAGGCCCGAATCGGGCTCCTTGAACAGGTCGCGCGACGGGCACGAGGCGCGGCAGAAATCGCACTCGCTGTACTCCTTGCCGTCGATGATGTACTTGTCCCTGCCGGTGCATTCCGACTGCGTGTACTCGCCGGCGTACACGGGGAGATAGATGTCGCGCAGCGGCTCGCGCACGATGCGGATGCGCGAGCGCGCCGGATTGTTGCTGCTGTACCTGGGCGCGGCGTGGAAGGCGGAACAGATCACTTCGCAGGCCCGGCAGCCGTTGCACTTGTCGGCGACGATGGTGACCGACTTGACGATCTTCCTAGCTTTGGCCATGGCGGTAGATTCCCCTTTGCTCGAGGTCCTCGGCAACGTCGTCAAGGCCCAGCGCGTGCAGCGATTCCAGCGTCGGAATGCCGTCGCGGTTGAACCCCTTCAGCTTGTAGTACCCGTCGAGCAGCTGCGCTTCCAGGTCGGGGAAGCGCTTCTTCCAGTGGTCGTCCGGCGGCCTGTCGTCGCTGCGGCGCATGCCGCGGCGGACGTTGAACGCCCGGATCAGCGTCCGGGTCCGGGTCGCCGACTGCCACAGCGCGTCCTTGTCGAAGTCCATGCCGGTCGCCGCCGAGATGAAGTCCGGGTAGTTGTGGATGTGGTACGGCGGCTTCAGCGGAAACGACGACAGTCCGGCGCACATGCCCAGCGCGTCGTCGACGTAGTGCATCTTCTCCATCCAGTCGACGATGTCGCAGCTCGCCTCGACCGTCGGATAGTAGGGATTCGACATCTCGCCGCGCGGCTCCCAGTCGACGTAGTACTTCTTGAACTTGTCGTCGGGGACCTGGATCCAGTCCTTGACGAATTCCTCGCGCGCCTCGCGGGTGGCAAAGGGCTCCTGCGGGAACTGCCCCTCGATCTGCGTGATGTTGATCTTCTCGCCGGTCGAGTACATCAGGTAGTAGACGGGATTGAGCATCCCCAGCTTCAGCGGCAGCTGCTCGTGCTTTTTGATCGTGTTGTGGTCGTAGGCCTCGGCGCCCTTGCCGATCCGCCGCGCCGCCCAGTAGGTCCCGTCGGCGAGCGCGTCGCCGATCCCTTCGCGGCGGACGATCCGGTCGAGCAGCCAGAAGAACCGCCCCTCGACGTCGGGCGGCATCCCGGGAAAATCCTCGTCGGTCAGGATTCCGGCCTCGAGGAGCTCGAGCGCGAAGGCCATCACCTGCGGCGCGGAGAAGCCGTCGACGCCGTACTCGGTCGCGCGCTGCGCGATCCTGAAGCCGAAGTCCAGGTCGGAAAACGCCGCCATCGTGTACGTCAGCTTCGAGTAGCACTTCATCATGTACGTGGGCAGCCCCGGGACGGAAATCGTGGCGCCGCACTTCATCGGGCAGTTGTAGCAACTGATCAGCCGGGTCCTGACGTTCTCCTGGGTCTCCCTCCACTTTTCCTCAATCTCGTGGGTCCAGAAGTCCTTGCGCCGCGTGCGCGAATTGCCCCACATGAAGCTCGTCGTGTGCCACTGCTCGTCGACGATCCTCATCTCCTGCGGCGACCCCAGCCCGGCCAGGATCGGCGGGACGCCCTGAATCGGGTTCTCTTCGCGGTGCTTGATGTACTTCAGCACGCCGTCGCACAGGTCCAGGAATTCGGCGGGCCTGGCGACGTTGAGGTCCCGGGTGCCGCGCACGACGATCGCCTTGAGCCCCTTGTCGCCCATGACGGCGCCGATGCCCCCGCGGCTGGCGCTCGACCGGCCCTGCTCGATGGAGGCGTAGAAGACGCGGTTCTCGCCGGCCATGCCGATCGACGCCACCTGCGCGTTCGGCTCCTTCAGTTCCTTGCGCAGGCGCTCGGCCGATTCGATCGCGCCCAGGCCGCGCAGATGCGAGGCATCGCGAATCTCGACCTTGTCGTTGTGAATCCACAGATAGACGAGTTCGGGCGACCTGCCGCGGATGATTACCCGGTCGAAGCCCGCATACTTCAGCTCCGGCGCCCAGAAGCCGCCCATCATCGAATACGCCATCAGCCGGGTCTGCGGCGATATCGTCGAAACGACGGTCCGGTTGCAGCCGGGCGCCGGCGTGCCGCACAGCAGACCGGTGCCGAAAATCAGCAGGTTGTCTTCGGAGAAAGGTTCGGTTTCGGGAGGAACCCTGTCCCACAGGATCTTGGCGTTGGTCCCGAGCCCTCCGAGGAACAGCCGGGTCAATTCGGGATCGCTTGCCACCCGGTCGATGCCGCCTCGGGAGAGATCGATTTCCAGGTCGAAGCCTGTTTCTCCGTACCGCATTTCCGTCGTCCTCGCTCAGACTCTGTTCTGTCGGCGCGTCGTGCGCAGAAGCGGGCGCTTGACGTCGTTCCCGGCTGGCGACCTGCGTTGCGCGAATGCCGATTCGCCGCGGCCGGACCGGCGACGAGCGGCGGCGCGGCAAAGGCGTCGGATCGGCGGCGGCGCCCCGAGCCCGCCACGCCCGCTGATCGGAGTATCACCGGTCGACACGGCGCGGTCAACGGTGAGGCAGGCGGTGAGGCAGGCGGAAACGCGGGGCCGGTTCGCCAACTCCGCGCGCAGCAATTCCTGCAGGGGCCTTGCACGCAGCGCCGCGGCGCAAAATGGCGGCTCGCGATCGCGGCGATGCCGCCACGCGCCGGTAGCCGACCTTCCGTCAGCGTTCCGGCTTTTCCAGCCAGCGCAGCAGCGTGCGGAGCAAGGATTCGGGCTCGACCGGTTTGGCGACGAAGTCGTTCATCCCGGCGGCCAGGCAGCGCCTCCGGTCCTCCGCGAACGCATTCGCCGTCAGCGCGAGTATCGGGACTTCGGCGTAACCGGTGAGCTTGCGGATGCGCTGCGTGGCTTCCAGGCCGCCGATGCCGGGCAGCTGAAGATCCATCAGGATGATGTCGAACGGCTGCCCGGACGCCTGCTCGACCGCGTCGACGCCATTCTCGGCGGTGTCGACCGCCAGCCCGGCCTCCTCCAGCAACGTGCAGAACACCTCGCGGCTGACGGCGTCATCCTCGACCATCAGCACGCGTTTGCCGGCATGGCGGGTGCGCAACGCCGCCTCGGCGTCCTCGAGACCCGCGTCGCCGTCCGCCGCATGCGTCGCCACCGTCTTTCGGAGCCGGGCCGTGAACCAGAAAGTGCTCCCCTCGCCCAACGTGCTCTCGGCTCCGGCGTCGCCGCCCATCAGCCGTGCCAGCCGTCGGGTGATTGCCAGGCCGAGCCCGGTGCCGCCGTAGCTGCGCGTGCTCGAGTTGTCGACCTGCTCGAAAGCCGAGAAGAGCCTCGGCAGGTCGTCCGCGTCGATGCCGATGCCGGTGTCCCGGACTTCGAAGCGCAGCAGCGCGCTGTCCGCAGTCTCCTCGTCCACGGCGACGCGAATGGTCACGCTGCCCGCCTCGGTGAAAGTGATGGCGTTGGTGACGTAGTTCAGCAGCGCCTGGCGCAGCAGCGTGGCGTCGCCGGCGAAACGGTCGCGCAAGGCGGGCTCGACCGCAAGCAACTCGAGTCCTTTGCCGCCCGCCCGGTCCTGAACCATCGCGACGACCTCGCCGACGAGGCTGCCGGGCGCGATCGGCATTTCGTGCAGCTCGAGCTTTCCCGCGTCGATCTTCGACAGCTCGAGCACCGCGTTGATGATCGAGAGCAGGTGCTTTCCGGCGTAATCGATCTTGTCCAGCCGCGCCGTCTGCGCGGGAGTCAGTCCGGCGCGCTTGAGGAGATAGGTCATCCCGGTGATGGCGTTGAGGGGGGTGCGCAACTCGTGGCTCATGTTGGCCAGGAAGGCGCTCTTGGCAACGTTGGCCGCTTCGGCCATTTCCTTGGCGGCGGCGAGCTGCTCGGTCCTCGCCCGGACCAGGACCTCGAGATGGGAACGATGCATCTCCAGTTCGTCGGCCGCGCTCTTGGTCTCGGTGATGTCGCGACCGACGACCTGGAGTTCCACGAGATCGCCGTCCTCGTCGAACAGCGGCGTACCCGCCCACTGGATGCAACGCCGGGTTCCGTCCTGGCATCGCTCCCATGCTTCCAGCGTCATCCGCTCCCCGGTTTGCATCTGCTTCGCAACCATTTCCGCCGCCGCGGCCTTGATGTCCGAGGGAATCCGGTCGAGCCACCTTCGGCCGACCACGTCGGTTCCCGGCCGCTCGAACAGGCGGCGATAGGTCGAATTCGCGAACGTCACCGTGGTGTCGGGCAGATACCTGCAGATCGCGTCGTCCTGGACCTCGACGACCGCGCGATAGCGCGCGTCGCTTTGCGCCCTGGACCGGCCGAGCCTCCGGTTGCGCCACACGAAGATGCCCACGGCGATCATGGCGAGAGTGACGAAAGCGGCCGACTGCGCGGCCATGCTCCGCCACGACCGGAACACCGCCGTGGCGGAACGGGCGGTGGCCACGACGAAGGGAAATCCGTCGACTCGCCGGTAGCCCGCGATGCGGTCGCTGCCGTCGACGGTGCTTGCGAACCGGGCGACGCCGCTGTTCGCGCCGTTCCGCATCTTGTCCACGAAGGGAGCGTCGGGCTGCGGGACGTTGATTGCCCCGGGAGCGGGAGGCCACCGCAGCACCAGCGAGCCGTCGTCGGTGCGCCGGATGGCGACGACCTCGTCGCCGTTGGCAGCCGTGTCGCGGAACAGCCTGGAAAAGAAGTCGAGATTCAACGGGATCGCGACCACACCGCGAAAACTTCCGTCGGGAGCGGAGATGCGCTGGTAGCCGACCACGACCGAACGACCGACCGTCTCCGAGAACAGCGTCGCGGTGAACCGAATCCCGGTCTGGCCGGACCCGCGGACGTCCTTGTAGAAGGGGCGGTCGGCCAGGTTGAATCCGACCGCACGCGGTTCGCTGGTGAACCGCACCGTCCCCTGCGCGTCGAAAACCGCGATGGCGGCAATCTCGGGAAAGGCCTTGGCAAGCCCGACGAATCGTGGTCCGGGTTGAAGCATCCCGTCGGTCACCCGCGGGGGCGACCACTCGCCGGCGGCAAGTTCGGCGGCGATCAGGTCGGTCGAAGCCTGGATGCGGCGCAGCGTGGTTTCGACCCGGGTGGCGAGGACCGTCGCATCGCTCAGCACCTCCGCTTCGGCAGCCTCGCTGGTCTGCCGGTAGGTCTGGACAAGAAAGTACGCCAGCAGGCCGCCGACGACGAGCACCGTGGCCGCGTACGAGATGCCCGACGCGCTTCGCAGCAACGACCAGGGTCGCGTCCTGAACGGTTTGAGCGCGCTCACCGCAGCCCTCGGGTGGTCGACCGCCGGCATGCGCCGCGCTCCCGCGGCCGGCTGAGGAACGACGTTGGCGAAGGGCCAATCTCGGGCATCTGCGTATGCTGCGCTTCCGCCACGTCGTTCGCTGCGACGCTGCAAGTGGCATTGATGCAGGTCAAACCGGACGAATCGATTCATGCCGCCTTGCGCCGTCATCCCGTCCGGATATTCATGCTTCGGCGCGCTCGGCCAGGTCACTTGCGTCGGCGAAGCATGCAGTCGGCGAAGCATGCTCTAGGCTATGCGCGCGATTGTAGGTAGCATCCCGACGGTGAGCGCTGTGTCGGTGCCACGCGAGGATCGGGAAGAATTCCTCGCCCAGCGCAGGAAGATTGAGCAGCCCCCGGCAGCGAAGGCGCCCAGGGGGAGCGAGCGCGGCGGCAGCCGCGCATCCCACAGGAGCACTGCAAATGAACCGATGGGTCCTTGGCGTCACCCTGGCTGCGACAGCCTTTCTATGCGCATGCGCCACGCCGGCCGGACAGGCATCCGGCGATCCGCCCGAGGACAAGGTCTATCGCACCGGCAGCCACATCCCGGCACGCGAGCCGGTCGGCGTCAACACCAACGCCGCGTCGCAGGATTCGATCGACACCATGGTGCGCAACCGCGCGCCGGTCGTGCCGGGCGGCGGCAGGTAGGGGCCGGATCACCCGGCTGCGCGCAAGGCGATTCGACCTCGCGCTACAACAACCCGCTTTTCGCCAGCAGCGTCGTTCCCAGTTTGTACGATGCGAAGATGAGCACGACCCAGCCGATCAAAAGCACTGCCGTCATCAGATGTCTCCCGTCGAATGAAACGAACCTGGTTCGTGCGCGGCGGCACCGTCCTGCCGATGCCGCCCGCGCTTCCGTCAATAGGACTTGCTGTCGGCGACGATTTCCGCCGACGTGAGCTTGCGCGCATCCATCAGCCACCACACGTACGCGATGTAAGCAAGCACCAGCGGAATCGTCAGCGCGACGTAGCTCATCGCCGTCAGCGTGAAGTGGCTCGACGAGGCGTTGTAGATCGACAGGCTCGACTGCAGGTCGACCTTCGACGGATAGAACGGCGTGTTGTTGAATCCCGCGGTGAAGAAGACGGCGAGTCCCACCAGCACCGTGCCCAGCCCGCCGAACCAGATGCCCGCGGTGCTCTTCTTCAGGCCGGTCAGCACCACGCCCCAGATGACCAGCACCAGCCCGGCGAGCAGGAGCAGAAGCACGACGGGCATCGCCAGCAGGTTGCCGAGGTACTTGGCGGGAACGATGCTCACCTTGCCGGCCGGGTCGATGCCGAATCCGTCCATCGTCAGCAGGCTGACCAGAACGATCAGGAGGAACGGCAGCGCATAGACGAGATTCATCAGGCACGCCTTGCGCAACCGCTGCTCGAACTCGCCGATTCCCTGGAAGTCGAGATTGTTGACCAGATACATCGACCCCAGCACGCGCGCGTTGAAGACCAGGAACAGCCCGAGCGACACGTTGAAGACCGAGAATGCGGCTTCGACGCCCCGGAGCGGATGCGTCCAGGTGACCTGATTGAAGTCGTTGAGCGTGAAGTTCGACCCGGTGAAGAAGGTGCCGACCGCGGCTCCGATCAGCAGGATGCCCACCGAGCCGTTGAGGAACAGGAAGGCCTCGTAGGTGCCTGCACCCAGCAGGTTGTCCGGCTTCGCGCGGTATTCGTAACTGACCGCCTGAACGACAAAGGTGAACAGGATGAGTATCCACACCCAGTAGGCGCCGCCGAAGCTCGTCGAGTAGAACTTGGGAAAGGCGGCGAACAGCGCTCCGCCAAAGAGCACCAGCGTGGTGAACGTGAGCTCCCATTTCCGCCCGAGCGAGTTGATGACGAGCCTCTTCTCGATGTCGGTGCGCGCCACCTGCCAGAGCAGCGTCTGCCCGCCCTGGACGAAGGTGAGTGCCAGAAACAGCGATCCCACGATCGACGCGAGGATCCACCAGATTTGCTGCAACAGCGCAGTGCTGAGACTACCGATCATGTTAGGCACCCTCCGGCCCGATGTTGATCTGCTTGGCCATGATCTTGATCTCCGCGATGAGCAGCAGCGTGAACACGGCCAAGAACAGGAAGAACGTCGCCTGCACGCTCCCGGCGCCGATGTTGGTCGTCGCGGCGCTGACCGGCAACATGCCCTGGATCGCCCAGGGCTGCCGCCCGACCTCCGCGACTATCCACCCGGCCTGCGAGCCGATCATCCCCAACGCGAAGGACAGGACGCCTATCCTGAGCAGTCCGCGCCTGGCGAGCAGCGTGCCGTTCCGGGCGGCAAGCAGAAAGAGCAGGAACACGACACCGAAGAAGCCAAACAGCGCGACCATCAGGTGGAACGAATAGAAGCTCAACCCCACCGGAGGCACGAGGTCTTCGGGCTTCTGCAGGAAACCGTAGCCCAGGTGCTGCTGATTCACCTTGAAGGCGGCGAGGCTCGTTTCGGCAGCGCCGGCGTCACCGGCCTTCTTCGCCTTCTTGTACGCCGTCAGGTCGCGCAGCGCCTCCTTGCCGAGACGGATCTTCTCGGCGCCCGACATGATGTTCTGCTCCTTGTTGCCGTAGACCAGATCATCGATTCCGGGCAGGAAATTGCCGAAGCTGCGGGTCGAAAGCAATCCCAGCACGCCGGGAATCTTGACGTCCATCAGGAACGGGGACTGATTGTCGCCCGGCTTCTTGTCGCCGTTGACGATTCCGAAGACGGTCATCGGCGCGTCTATCTGCCCCTTGTACAGCCCCTCGTACGCGGCGAGCTTCATCGGCTGCTTGCTGGCGTTGACGTAGGCCGACTCGTCGCCGGTAATGGCCACGTAGAACGTGGAGAGCAAGCCGAACGCCGATGCGACGATGATCGATTTCCTTGCCATCTCCTCGTGCCGGCCGCGCAGCAGGTACCACGAGGCGACGGCGATCACGAACAGCGATCCGACCATGAAGCTGGTGCTGGTCGTATGCGTGAATTTCGCCATCGCCACCGGCGAAAACAGCACCTCCCAGAAGTTCTGCATTTCGAACCGCACGGTATCCGGGTTGAACGCCATTCCGACCGGGTATTGCATCCAGCCGTTGGCCACCAGGATCCACAGCGCCGACAGGTTCGAACCGATGGCGACCATCCAGGTGGAGAACAGGTGGAAGCCTTTGGAGACCCGATCCCAGCCAAAGAACATCACGGCGAAGAAAGTGGCTTCGAGGAAGAAGGCGACGATCCCCTCGATCGCCAGCGGAGCGCCGAAGATGTCGCCGACCATCCAGGAATAGTTGCTCCAGTTGGTGCCGAACTCGAACTCCATGATGATGCCGGTGGCGACGCCGATCGCGAAATTGATGCCGAACAGCGTCATCCAGAACCGGGTTATCCGCTTCCACTCCTCGTTTCCCGTGCGTACGTAGATGGACTCGAAGAACGCGCACAGCAACGACAGGCCCAGCGTGATGGGCACGAACAGCCAGTGATACATCGCGGTCAGCGCGAACTGGTAACGTGCCCAGTTCACCATGCTGAGATCCACACCTTCCATACTCGCTCTCCTTTTCTACTTCAGCGCAGCCGCGTCGCGCATCCGCTCAAACACGTGATCCGCACGCTGATGGTCGTCAGAAAACTGGGTCTTGAGAAAATCCGGGAAAAAGAACAGCTTCAATACGAGAAAGATGAACGCAACCTTGATCAGGATGATCTTCCACAGCGTCCTGCCCACAGTCATCCGGCGGAAACCATCGCGGTAGAAGATGATGGCTTTCTTCATCGAAAGATCGGGTCCAGAGATGGCGCGCGCGCCGTGAACGCCTCGACGGAAAGGGGAGGCGGCTGGCTGGTTGCCCTACTGCAAGCGCAACGCCTGTGCATTCTTGCGCATATCACCGACACGAGTCTTGACCTGCGCCAAGTCTTCGTGGAAGAGCCTCGGGGTGTGCGGAGCGAAGGCCTTTCCTGCGCGCAGCCGGGGCGGTCAGCACCTATAATTCAGTCGCCCGACCACCGCAGCGCCCCATTCGACTGTCGGAGACCAACCCATGCACGCTGCCCGAACTGTCGCCACGACGATTTCCGAAGCACCGCGACTGACGCGAATCACGGCGCCGCTCATCCTGACCGCCTGGTTCGCGTTCGCGTCGGTAGCGCAGGCTGCGGGCACAGCGCTCGTCTTCCCGATTCGCGATGGCGACCTGCACGGCCTGGTCGATCGCGACGGCAAGGTGATCCTGCCCGCCGAGTACTCGCAGCCGCTGCAGTTGTCCGACGGGCTGATCATGGCGACGAAGGGCACCCGGACCGCCTTCTTCGATGCGACGGGCAGGATGATCATCCGGCCCCAGGAGCAGACCCGCGGCCCGTTCTCCGACGGTCTCGCTCCGGCGGTGGTTGCCGACGCCATGGGCAAGCCCGCGCTCGGCTACGTCGACCACGATCTCAAGCCGGCGATCCGCGGCGACTTCCGCGACGTCGGGCCATTCTCGGAAGGCATGGCCGAGGTGGCGGTGGCCGACGAGTGGGGCGTGGTCAAGCGCGGGTACATCGACCGGAGCGGCAAGCTCGTCGTACCCGCGAAGTACGAAAAGACCTTCCCGTTCTCCGGCGGCCTCGGCCGCGTCGGCCCGTCACGCGACCCCACGCGCGTCGTCGACAGGACCGGACGCGACGTGACACCGGAAGGCATCGACTTCATCGGCGTCCAGGCCGAGGGCATGATCCGGGTATGGAGCGCCCGCAAGGAAGGATTCATCGATGCCGCGGGCAAGCTGGTGATCCCCCCGCGCTTCGACCAGTCCGCCGAATTCAGCGAGGGCCTGGCGCGAGTCTTTCAGTCCGCTCCGGGAGGGGGGCGCTTCGGATACATCGACAAGTCCGGGAAGATGGTCATCGCGCCGCGCTTCGCGACGGCCGAGGCGTTCTCCGACGGGCTCGCGCTGGTCCGCGAGGAGGGGCCGGACGCCGGGACGGTCTTCATCGATGCGACGGGAAAGGTCGTGCTGCGTCACGAGTTCGACCGCGTCTACCCGTTCAGCAGCGGGCGCGCGGTGTTCAAGAGCGGCAACCGCTACGGCTACATCGACAAGTCCGGCAAGGTCGCGATTCCGGCGACCTGGAACTTCGCGCGGCCGTTCACGGGGCCGCTCGCCGCGGTCGTCGACGGGAAGCAGTCGGCGTACATCGACGTCGGCGGCCGGGTCGTATGGCGTTCGGAGCGGCCCTAGGCGCGGCTCCGAGCAGGCGAGGTTGTTGCCACCCGGGAGCTTCCCCGGCGCGCCGTGCCGGGTTTACAGTGGAGGGCATGCCGACTTCCGCCTCCACCATCGAATTCCTGCTCGACCAGTTGCGCAATGCGGGCCCCGTGACCACCCGCAAGATGTTTGGCGAGTACTGCCTGTACTACGCGGGATCGCCCGTGGGTCTGGTTTGTGACGACCAGCTCTACCTCAAGCCAACCGATGCGGGACGGGCCCTGCTGTCGGAGCCGTGCGAGGGCGCACCCTACCCCGGCGCCAAGCCACATCTGCTGCTCGATGCCGACGCGTGGGAAGACGCACCGACGCTGTGCCGGATTGTTCGCGCCACCGCGCTGGCATTGCCGCTCAAGAGGAAGCGCTGAGGCTGCGCCAGCCGCTGCCCCACCAACCCGGGACGTTCGGCCGCTGAATCACCTCGTCCGCGCACCGAGAGAACCGACCCCGCGGCGCACCGGCGACCGCCGCGTCGAAATCGCTCCGCGTCACGACGGGGCGGGTTCGCACTTCGACAGCAAATGCAGATGCGGCGGCCGTCACCAGAACTTCCAGCGCCACCTCTTCTTCATCGTCTTCTCGACGTGGGAGTTCCACACCGGCTCCATGCCCCGCGATATGGCGAACTCGCCGAAGCGCTTGTCGCTCTCGCTGATGTGCTTGACCAGCCACAACTTGAGAAAGTGGAGCAGCTCGAAGGTAATCGAGGCCTGCCCGCCGTCGAGCTTGTGCTGCAGGTCCACCACCTGCTCTATGAGATCCTCGTGCTGCTTCTTGTGCACCCCGAACCCGGGATAGTTGAGCAGGCGCATGAGGCTTTCCTCGGTGGTGAAGTGCACCCGCGTGTACTCGGCGAGCCGGTCGAGCACCTCGCGGCTCTTCGTCGTACCGTGGTGGAGCCGGATCGCGCTGTGCAACTCGTTGAGCAGGCCGACCAGCACCCGGTGCTGCTCGTCGACTTCCTGCAGCCCGATGCTGTACGAATCGGACCACTGGAACAGATCGCTGGTCATGCCATTCCTCCCCGGTAACCGCACGCGCGCCCGGATCGCGCTTCGGTCGCTGTCGCCATTGTCACAGCAGCCTCGCCGGATGAAGCGCCCGCCGCGAGGAATCGTTGACCCGGATCAATCAACACCGGGTGTCGCGGCGTCGAGCGGCGTTTGGGCGGGTCATCCCCGGGCTGCGATCTGCCGCAACGCCTGCTCGAACTCCTCGGGCGACTGCGCACCCTGAATCAGGTAGCGCCCGTCGACCACCACCGAGGGCACCGAGTTGATGCCCGAGCGCAGCCACCGCTGCTCGTCGGCGCGCACCTCGGCCGCGTACTCGTCGCTGTCCAGAATCCGCGCCGCGCGTTCGGCGTCGAGGCCGCACCGGGAGGCCAGATCGAGCAGCACGTCGCGGCTTCCGGGGTTGCGGCCCTCGCCGAGGTAGGCCTGCAGCAACGCGCGCTTGAGCTCGCGCTGCCTGCCTTCGTGCGCGGCCCAGTGCAACAGGCGGTGCGCGTCGAAAGTGTTCCACACCCGCGCCCGTTCGCCGAACGTGAAACCCACCGCGGCACCGCGCTCGCGGATGACCTGCTGGTTGCGGCGGATCTGCGCCGCGTCGGTGCCGTACTTGGCCGACAGATGTTGCACCATGTCGGCACCCTCGGGCGGCATGTCGGGGTTGAGTTCGAACGGCTGGAAGCTTAGCTCGACCGTGATCTCGCTGCCGAGCGCGGCGAGCGCCCGCTCGAGCGAGTACAGACCCACGGCACACCATGGGCAGGCAATGTCGGATACGAATTCGATCTTCATGGATCTCGTCCATCGCGTTCGGGTTCAGCGTCACACCGTCGAGCGTCGGCACATCGTCGAGCAACTGCCGCGCCGTGTGCGCCCTCGATCCGTTCAGCGGCCGGTAAAGACCGCCTTGCGCCGCTCGATGAACGAGCGCACACCCTCGGCGGCGTCCGCGCTGGCCATGACCGGCACCAGATGCCGGTACATCTCGGCGACCGCCGTCTCGTGGTCCTCGGCCTGCGCCGTGCGCGTCGAGCGCAGCACACCCTGCACGCCCAGCGGAGCGCAATCGGCAATCCTGCGCGCATAGTCCATGGCGCGGGCGACCTGCTCGCCCGGCGCGACCACCTCCTGCACCATGCCCCAGCGCAACGCGTCGTCGGCGCTCCAGCGCTCGCCGGTCAGCAGCAGCTTGTGCGCATTGCCCCAGCCGATCTCGCGCGGCAGGCGGAAGGTGGCGCCGCCGCAGGGGTAGAGGCCGCGCTGCACCTCCAGCATCTGGAACTGGGTGTCGCTGGCAGCGATGCGGATCTCGGTATTGAGCAGGATTTCCACGCCCCAGGTGAAGCAATAGCCCTGAACCGCGATGACCAGCGGCTTGGCGTGGCGTTCGCCGCGCATGCCGAAGGGATCGATGCCGTCGGCGACCTCCGGCATGCCCTTGCCCGAGCCGAAGACCGGCGCCCACTGGTCCAGGTCCACGCCAGCCGTGAAGTGCTTGCCCTCGGCGCAAAGGACCGCGACACGCAGCTCCGGATCGTTGTTCAGCCGTGCGAGAGCCCGCCCGATCTCGGCATACATGGTGAGCGACAGAGCGTTGTATTTCGCCGGCCGGTTGAGGGTGATGACGAGGACGTGGCCGTCCACGCTGACGGTGGTGTGTTCCATGGCGACTCCATTGGGCAAGATGGCGGGAATCCTGACAGTGGATGCCCCCGAGCGCATCGTTCACCCGGTCGTCGGCATCCCTTGCGAGAGGCAAAGGTATCACTCCTGGACTCGGTGCAGCGAGGGCGATCCGGCGGCGAGGCCGCGACACGTGCTAGGGTTGATACCATTGCGGCGCCGGCCATGCTGCGCGTGCCGGTCGGGACAGACGCGGTCACTGCCTGAGGGGATCATAGGATGACGACTTGCCCGTGCGGCTCCGGGAGGGAACTGGACGAATGCTGCGGCCCTGTCATCGCAGGTGCACCGGCGCCGACGCCGGAGGCGCTGATGCGGTCGCGTTACGCCGCGTTCGTGTTGCACAAGCTCGATCACGTGGACCGCAGCCATGCACCCTCGATCCGTCAGGACTTCAATCGGGCAGAGGCCGAGCGCACCGCGGCGGAAACCGAGTGGCGCGGGCTGACGATCCACGAAGCCAGCGAAGAGGGCGACGCGGGGACGGTCGCGTTCTCCATCCTGTTTCGCCGCAGCGGCCAGGACCTGCAGCAGTATGAACTTGCGAGTTTCGAGCGAATCGACGGCTGCTGGCTGTATGCCGGCGGCAAGGTAAGCGCCAACCCCCCTCCCCGCCAGGTCCTGAAGATCGGTCGCAACGAGCCCTGTCCCTGCAGCTCGGGGAAGAAGTACAAGAAGTGCTGCGGCGTCTGAAGCGATGCGCCGCGTCGAGCGTCGCTTCCGCTGCACCGCTTGCGGAAAGTGCTGTTGCGGTTCGCTGCCGCTGACGCTCGGCGATGCGCTGCGGCACGCGCACCGCTTTCCGCTCGCCTTCGTCTGGACTGCCGTGCCGCAGAGCGCCCGCGTGTACTCGCTGGTCGCACGACTCGGAACGCCGATTCGGCTTCCGCAACGGGGGAAGGTGGCCGTGCTGATCGCGCCTACCGCGTACCTGCCGCCGTCCTTTCCGTGTCCGGAACTGGCCGGCGATGGCAGCTGCGGCATTCACGCCATCAAGCCCGCACGCTGCAGGACGATGCCGTTCTATCCCTACCGGGAAGAGCGGGACCAGGACGACCTTCTGGAACCACGGGAGGGCTGGGAGTGCGACACCTCGGCGGCTGCACCCGTCGTCTATCGCGACCATGCGATCGTCGAACGCGACGATTTCGATCGCGAGCGAGCCGCTCTCCTCGCCGAAGCTCCCACGATGCGAACCTACACTGCGTACGTCGTGAAATACATGCCCTGGGTGATCGAATACCTGGATGCCGCGGTGCGCGATCGGAACGGGAGGGTCGTGACCAGCCTTTCGTCCTTCCTGACCGCAACGCGAAATTCCGACAAGGCCAGGATTGCGCAACAGCAGGTGCCGGTGCTGACCGCGCTGCGTGAGAGCACGGCGGGTTCCCCCGACCTTTCGACCTACCACCGGGAGTACTGCGGTTGGTTGACGGAGATGCAGTACCTGGCCGGTTCCATCCCGACGTAACCGTCCCCGCAACGCGCATTGAAATCGCCCTGCCCGACCGGGTACGTTCGTTTTCCGGCCTGACGGTGACGGAGCGGGGCGAGGCCGGCGAGCAGGACGCAGCAGGAGCGTGACGGTGCCGGGGAGGCATCCTCCCGCCTGCGGCCGAAGCCGAGGTGCTACAGTCCGCAGGGGACAATGGACGCGACCGGCGCCCCTCTGGCAGGCCACACGCACGATCGGTCTGCATCCCGCCGGCCATCACCTGCCACCGCATCGCCCGAAAACATGAAAGCAATCGTCGTACGCCAGACCGGAGGACCCGAAGCCCTGCGACTGGAAACGGTACCGGATCCGGTGCCGGGTCCGCGCGAGGCCCTCATCGAGGTGGGGGCGTGCGGCGTTTGCTCGCTGGACGTCGTCACCCGCAACGGCACCTATCGCAGGAACGTTGAGCTCCCGCTGATTCCCGGGCACGAGATCGCCGGCCGCATCGTTCAAGTGGGCTCCGAGGTGCGCCGCTTCCGCGTCGGCGACCGGGTGGCAACCACTCAGCGTTCGCATATCTGCGGATCCTGCCGTCACTGTCGCAGCGGCGGGGAGACCCTGTGCGAAGAGCGTCGCTTCCTCGGCCAGCAGCGGATGGTTGGCGGGTACGCCCAATACGCAGCAGTCGAGGACGACAACCTCGCGCTGGTCCCCGACGGCGTCTCTACCGAGCAGGCCGCGATTGCCGGCTGCGCGATCGGCACCGGCTTGAACGCCGTCCGCGACACCGGCCGAGTCCGGCTGGGCGAGCGCGTGCTGGTCACCGGCGCGGCGGGCGGGGTCGGCATCCACGCGCTGCAGATCGCGCGCGCGTCCGGCGCGTTCGTGATCGCGCAGACGACGTCGCAGCAAAAGGCGCAGGCGCTCGCGCACTACGCCGACGCGGTCGTCGTGCACGCGCGCGGCGAGGACTTCTCCCCGCAGGTCCGCGCGCTCACCGCCGGCGCGGGCGCAGACGTGATCATCGACAATGTCGGCACGCCGCTGTTCGAGCCGATGCGCCGCAGCCTCGCCGTCAACGGTCGCTGGATCCTCGTGGGCCAGGTGACCGACGGTTTTGTGCCGTTCAACCCGGCGCAGCTGTTCCTGCGCAATCAATCGATGCTGTCGGTGCACAGCACGACGCGGGTGCAACTCGAGGATACGCTGCAGCTGATCGCGCGCGGCGTCGTCACGCCGGTGATCGCCGGCGTCGAGAGGCTCGAGGACGTCGCCGCGGTGCAGGCGCGGGTGGAGCGCGGCGACGTCTGCGGCCGGATCCTGGTCCGGCCGCCCGCACCGGGCGCGTAGGTCCGGTCCCCGCGCGCCCGGCTCCGGGCTAGAGCGCGAGCCCGCCGTCGGCGAAGTGGACGTGCCCGGTCGTGTTGAGCGCCTCGTCCGAAGCGAGGTAGACGGCGAGCCAGGCGACCTCCTCGCAGGTGCCCAGCCGGCCGTTGAGTTGCGCGTCGACGTAGGTCTTGCGCACTGCCTCGTAGGTCTGCCCGGTCGCGGCCGCGGTCGCGCGCATCCGCTCGTTGATCGACGGCGAATCGATCGCCCCGGGACAGATCGCATTGACGCGCACGCCCCGCGCCACGAAGTCGATCGCCACCGACTTGGTCAGCGCGATGACGGCGCCCTTGGTCGTGCCGTACACGTAGCGGTTCCGGATGCCCTTCACCGATGACGCGCACGACGCGATGTTGACGATCGAGCCCGCCCGGCGCTCGAGCATCCCCGGAAGGAACGCCCGGATCGCCCGGTGCATGCCGCGCACGTTGATGTCGAACGAGGCGTCCCACGTCGACTCGTCGCAGTCGAGGACCGTGCCGTGCGTGACGTAGCCCGCGCAATTGACGAGCACGTCCGCCGTTCCGACTTCGTGCTGCAGCGTCGCGACGTCGCCCTCCGAACGCACGTCGAGCTTGCGGCGGCTCGTTCCGGTCAGCCCGTCGAGCTTCGCGACGTCGACGTCGGTGGCCCATACCTGCGCGCCTTCACGCGCGAAGATTTCAGCGATGGCGCGGCCGATGCCCTGGCCCGCCGCCGTCACCACCGCCGTCTTGCCCTGCAACCGACCGGCGGCCATGTCTCTACGGCAGCTGCGGCTTGATGGTCTGGTACTTCTTCGGCCAGATCGTGTACAGCTTGCCGTCGGACCACGTGACGAGGATCGGCATCGCGTAGATGTTCATGCCGGTGGCGTCGAACTTGACGCGCTCGCCCGGGTAGATCGAAGGGACGTCCATGCCGGCCAGCGTGTCGCGCAGCACCTTGGGGTCGGCCGATTTGGCCTTCTCCAGCACGTCGGCCATCAAGAGGCCGATCGCGTACCCTTCGCCGGCGGCTTCCTGCGGCAGCAGCTTCTCGTCCGGGAAGGCGGCCTTCCACTTCGCCGCAAATTCGGCGACGCCCTTGATCGGCAGGTCGCCGTTCCACGCGATCGTTCCCATCAGGTTGTCTGCCTGCTTGCCCAGCGCCTCCGAGATGGTCTTGACGGCAATTCCGGAGCCGCTGCCGACGATCGGCGCCGTGACGCCGAGGTTGCGCAGCGCCTTGGTGATCAGGATCGTGTCGTCGGTGTAGAGGTTGAGGAAGATGATCTCGGGCTTGCCCGCCAGCACCGGGCCGATGACCGGCGTCGGATCGGTGATGCCGGACGGCAGCGCCGCCGTCGCGACGACCTCGATGTTGTTCTTCTTCGCGTTGGCCAGCAGCCCGGCGCCCAGGGCCTGGCTGTTCGCATCCGAGCCGTAGAAGATCGCCACCTTCTTCGGCCGCGTGTTCTTGACCTCGGCGTACAGCGCATTGACGTAGTCGAAGCTCGCGGCCGAGAACGCCGACGACATCGGCGGCAGCTTGAACGTATATTTGAAGCCCTTGCTGACGATCGCGTCGGCGTACGACGTCGTGATGATCGGGACCTCCGCCCGCTCCGCCTCGATCTGCGCCGACAGCGTCATCGTGCTGACGTGCGCCCCCATGAGCATCACGGCCTTGTCCTGCGTGATGACGCGGCGAGTGACGGTGGACGCCTGCGTCGGGTTGTCGCTCGACGTGTCGGCGCTCACCAGCTTCAGCTTTGCGCCGCCAAGCGACTTGATGCCGCCCTTGGCATTGATCTCGTCGACCGCGATGCGCAGGCCGGCGACGACCTGGCGGCCGCCCTCAGCATAGCCGCCGCTCAACGAATTGGGCGCGCCGATGACGATCTCCTTCACCTGTGCGCCGGCCGGGGCCGCGAGCACGCCGAGCGAGAGCGCGGCGGCCAGGACTGTCCATCTCGACTTCAGAACCATGTGATCCTCCTTCGTGGGTTGGCAATGGTGTTACGACTCGGTAGCAGGCTTCCTGCGGTTTCACACACCAAGGTAGGCGCGCCGTACGAAATCCGAGTCCCGCAGCTTGGCGTGATCGCCGCTGAGCATCGTGTGTCCATTGGCGAGGAGCAGCCCCCGCGTCGCCATGTCGATGCAGGACGCGTTCTGCTCGACGAGCAGAATCGACGCGCCCTGGTCGCGAATCCTCGCCAGCTGTTCGAACATGAGCTCCGTCATCAGCGGCGACAGACCCAGCGAGGGCTCGTCCAGCATCAGCAGCTTGGGCGTGTTCATCAGCGCGCGGCCGATGGCGAGCATCTGCTGCTCACCGCCGCTCATCGTGTTCGCCGTCTGCCGGCGGCGACTCGCCAGGCGTGGAAAGATCCCGTAGACCCGGTCGCGCAGCTGCGCCAGCGTTTCCTTCGAGCGCTGCCGGATGAAGCTGACATCGAGGTTCTCCTCCGCCGTCAGGTTGGGAAAGATCCGCCGGCCTTCGGGAACGTGCGCGATGCCGAGATGCGCCACCTGATCGGGCCGCAGTCCCAGCAGCGAGACGCCTTCCGAGTTCAGCGTCCCTCGCGTCGGCTTCAGCAAGCCCGAGATCGCGCGCAACACGCTCGTCTTGCCGGCACCGTTCGCGCCGAGCAGGACGAAGATCTCGCCGGGCTCGACGGAGAACGAGATGTCGTGGACCGCGGTGAGGTCGCCGTACGCGACCCGGAGGCTTTCGACGGCGAGCAGCGTCATGGCGCGGGGCGGTGCCTGGCACCGAGATAGGCTTCGATGACGACCGGGTTCGCCGCGACCTCTTTGGGGGGGCCGTCGGCGATGACACAGCCGTGCTGCAGGACGACGAGCCGCTGCGCCATCGCCATCACGACCGGCATCACGTGCTCGACCACGATGATCGTCAGACCCTGGCGATTGAGCCCCAGGATCTCCTGGACCACTTCGTCCGCCTCGTCGCGGGTCAGGCCCGAGAGACACTCGTCGAGCATGAGAACGCGGCACCGGCCGACGATGGCGCGCGCGATCTCGACCTTCTTGCGGTCGGGAAGCGTGATCTCGCTCGGGTAACGATCGGCCTGCGCGGTGAGCCGCAGCTTGGCGAGCGCACTCGCCACCTCGTCGCGCCAGTTGCCGTCGACGACGCACTGCTGGGCGGCGACGGCGACGTTCTGCGCCACGGTGAGCGCGCCGAACAGCCTGATCTTCTGGAACGTGCGGCAAAGTCCGCTCCTGCGTCGCCGGAAGGCGGCCATCCGCGTCACGTCGTCGCCGTGGAAGGCGATCGCGCCGCTGCTCGGCGGGATGTTGCCGCTGATGACTTCGAACAGCGTCGACTTCCCGGCGCCGTTGGGTCCGATCAGGCCGACGACTTCCTGCTGCTCGACGGCAAACGAGACGTCGCTCAACGCCTGAAGCCCGCCGAATTTCCGGTGGACCGACGTGACCTCGAGGACCGCGGGATTGCGCGCCATGATCGTCAATCGCCGCCGCCGGCCGGCGCCGCGCGCCCCGACCGCTGCAGGCGCTTCGACTTGATGTAGCCGAGAATGCCCACCGGCGCCTTCAGGACGATCAGCAGCAGGACGATGCCGTACGCGAGCACGTCGACACCGTCCAGACCGAGGCGCGACGAGGCGACGTTGGTGCCTTCGGAGAGCAGGATCATGATCGCGCCGCCGATGATCGGACCGCCCGCGGTGCCGAGACCCCCGATCAGCGCCGGGAGCTGGATCTGGATCGCCTGCGAGAGGCCGAATGCCGTCCCGGGATCGATCGACAGATAGAACTGCAAGTGAAGTGTGCCGGCGAGAGCCGTCATGGCGGCGCTCAGCAGGAGCGCGAGCAGCTTGGTCCGGTAGACGTTCACGCCGGCACTGGTGGCCGCTTCCTCGTCGTCGCGGACCGCCTGCAATGCGAGGCCGAAGTTGCCACGCAGCAGCCAGCGAGTGACGGCGTAGAACGCCAGGACGACGGCAAGCGAGATCCAGAGAAACGCTTCCGGCTCGCGCCATTGCATGACGGCCGGCGCGGTGCCGCGGAAGTTCACCGCCAGCCCGGTGTCGCCTCCGGTCAGCGCGAAGTAGAAGCGGGCCAGCTTTTCGAACGCGAGCGAAATGACGACGGTGGCGAGGGCGAAATAGATCCCGCGCAGGCGAAACGTGATCGCACCGATGACGACCGCCACCGCCCCGGCAAGCGCCGCCGCGAGCCACGCGCCGACCCATGGCGTGATGCCGAAATCGTTGAACAGCAGCCCGGTGCCGTAGGCGCCCAGGCCGAAGAACACGCCGTGGCCCAGCGACAGCTGCCCGCCGATGCCGGCAATCACGTTCCATGCCTGTCCGAGCGCGATGAAGATCAGCGCCCGCACCACGATGCCGATCAGGTACGAGTTCGCGAAGGGCAACAGCGGAAGGCAGGCGACCAGCGCCACGAGGGCGACGCCGTAGCCGAGCTGGCGGAATTCTGCCCGGCCCGGCAGACCTGCCGGGACCGGCGCGCCCGAATCGATCGTTCCGGCCATGGTCAGTGCGCCGACACGCGTCCGAACAGGCCATACGGCCGGAACGCCAGCAGCAGCAGCAGGACGCCGTACAGCGGGACATCCTGCAACGCCGACGTCCACAGCACGCTCGTCATCTGCTGGATGACGCCGCAGATGATTCCGCCGACGAACGCCCCGCCGATGCTGCCGAGCCCTCCCAGCACCGTCGCGATCAGCGCGATGGGCATCAACAGGAAGCCGACGTGTGGGCTGACCGGATAATAGGAGACGAGCACGGCGCCAGCGATGCCCGCCAGCGCCCCCGAACAGGCGAACGCGGTGATGTTGATCACCTGCGAGTTGAGGCCCACCAGCTGTGCTGCTTCCGGATCGTCGGCCACCGCGCGGATCGCCTTGCCCCACGAGGTCTTCCGGAGCACGGCTTCGACCGTCAGGACGCACGCGACCGAAATGGCGAACGCAGCGAGCTGTGCGTACGAGAGGAAGATCGGACCGATCAGCAGGTACTGCGACCCCCAGTTCGAGCGGACCGCATGCGCACTCGGGCCGAAGATCAGCGTGGCCGACGTCTGCAGGATGAGCGCAACGGCGATGGCCGCCAGCAGCTGCTGCAGCGTTGCCCGGCCGACGAACCGGCGGTAGACAAGAAGGTACAGGACCGCGCTCAGCGCGGCGACGACCACGAACGCCAGCGGTATCGCCACGAGCGGGTCGACGCCGGCCGCGCTGTAGGCGAAGAACGCGGCGAACATGCCGATCATCACCAATTCTCCGTGCGCGAAGTTCACGATGCGCATGACGCCGAAGGCAATACTGAATCCCATCGAGAAGAGCCCGTAGACGCCTCCCACCAGAATCCCGCTCAAGAGAGCCTGCAGCATACGGTCCCCGTCCTGAAGATTGTCGCGTTCACGGCGCCGCCGAGGTGTCCGGCGACCGGCCGGACCCATCGGTCGGCAATGGCTACCGATGAGTATCTCCTAACACTTCCAGTAATGCAAATGATACTGCTGGTTTGCAGCGATCTTCGCGTACACATATACTGGCAGGTAGATTCCGAACAGGTAGATTCCGAACACGCCTCTGCGTCGAGGCACGCAGTTCACGGGAGGCAACGTGCGCGCAACCAAGGTATCGACGAGCTTGAAGGCCGAGGTCGCCGCTCTGAAGCGCCGGCGGATCCTCGAGGTCGCGACGGACCTGTTCTACGACAGCGGCTACGAGAACACGACGCTCGAGGAGGTGGCCGACCGCCTGAAAGTCACCAAGCCGTTCATCTATTCCCACTACTCGTCCAAGGCCCGCCTGCTCGCGGACATCTGCGAACTCGGGATCGCCTGCTCGCTGGCGGAAATCAACAAGGTCCTGCCGAGCAGCGTCGGCCCGGAACAGAAGCTCCGCCTCTTCGGCGAGGGCTTCGTCCTCGCCGTCATCGGCAGCCAGAAGCAACTCGCGATCTATAACCGGGAAGAGAAGAACCTCGAGCCGGAGGACGTCCAACGCATCGGCCGGATGCGCCGTGAGTTCGACCGCAAGCTCAACGTCCTGCTCGACGAAGGCGTCGCCAGGGGCGTCTTTCGGATCGAGGACCGCGAGCTCGCGACGCTGGCGATCGGAGGCATGGTGAGCTGGGCGTCCGTATGGTATCGGCCAAGGGGGCGGCTCGCGCCCGACACGCTCGCCACGCGCATCACCAACCTCATCTTCAACGTGGTCCGCTGCGACGACGCCCGTGCGCCCGATCGGGCGCGGACCGCGCCGAAGCAGCGCTGAGCGATATCCCGCGACGGGGCTTGCTATTGCGTACGTACTGGCATAATATGCTACTCATGAGTATGCCTTTTCTGTCGAGACCGGGAATCACGCCATCGTCGCGACGCCGCAGGTCCCGGACACCGGGCGGAAGCAAGGCCGCCGTGACCAGCGCCGCCGGCCGCAATCGAGCGCAGGGAACCTGAAGGAATGCCGCACATGCCACCGTCTCCCCCGGTCGCCGTCGTAGGAAGCGCGATTCACGCCCCGCGAGACCGCGCGCGGCGCTCGCTCGAGGAGGCCATCTACGACGTCGCGCAGGCCGCGCTGCGCGATGCCGGC
>CAIWHR010000144.1 GCA_903912485.1 uncultured beta proteobacterium
AGCTTACGTCCGCTCCGCCGGCGGCGGAAGATCCCCCACCGCATCACCTCGCATTGCCTTGCCGCGTCGCCTCACTGCGCGGTGAGACATTCCGCGAGAAAGAGGCCGGTGGATCACGAAGAAAAGAGAGAGACAACACCCGGTCACAAGTTCGATCGTCATCTGCCGTTCGTGTGGCGGCAACAAAGAAGACCGGACGAAGCGCGGCGCTATCAGGCCCGCGAAGACGGTACAGCAGCGCAACGTGGAGGTGCAATCCAATCAGAGCATTCATCATCTCAAGCTGCTCATCGCTTGAGAGTATTGGAGCAACCTCGAGATATGCGGTCCAGTCCTCGGTGACGACCTTCTCCACCCACCTATGCAGTGCTGGATCACTTCGAACGGCCCGTGCGAAGTTGCCGTCGCCCTCCGGGCTTGGCGCATCGACTCCCTTACAGTGCGGCCGAAGCAGCCGTGCGAGGGGATGCTGGTCGGGCCACTTCGCAATTAGCATCCGTAATGCATCAAGAAGTCCAGGGTGCTGCCGGTCGCTGGGACGCCACAGACCGTCCATGACGGTTTGCCCGAGCTCGCGATATAAGGTGCTGACTCTTTGGGCAGAAACGATTTCCGGAAACATCGGCAGAAATGTCTTTGGCCGACCGTTGCCACGCTCGCGCTGCACCACCATGGTGGCATCGAGGACGCGAAGTAACTCCTCGAGCACGCCGTCGTGTCTATCGGGTCGGTAGTCGAACACTAGGTCCTTCCACCGGCTTCGATCCCATAGCGCCAATACGTTTGACAAATCGCCACGTCGACCCGTCAGCCTAGCGATTGCGTCGGCAGACAAGTCCTCTGCCTGTATCGTCTGCGCTTGCTGGAGACCAAGGTATCGCTGCAAACGTACGCTTACGTTGTCCATCGTAACTGGCATGGGCTACCCCTGTCCCTCGAAGCGGAGCCGAGAGAGACCACCGTGCTCCTCGGTGGCCACTCCATAGCGGTGCTCGCCCACCCGGATAGTAACCGCTGGTTTGCATCCCTCTGCAATCGCGAGGGCCATAAGGCGACCATGAAAGCGCGCAAGATCGCGACGAAATGGTCCGAGGGCCTGCCACGCGGTATAGCCTTCAAGAACACCGAGCAGGATGTTGACTAGGCGTGCATCGAGATGAAGAAGGGCATTCGAAGTGCCCTTGCTTCCAGAAGGCATGGCCTTGAGGTGAATCTCACTAGGTATCGTTTCCACATAAGGCTGAATGAACGCCGGCATTAGCGGACCACATTCCACGCTTACGCGAAAATCAGTACCAAGGTTAAGCTCAAGTACTTGTCGAGAAGGGATTCGCAATCCTGCGGGATCGATCTGAGTTGCAGCGATCGTGTCCCGCTTTAGCTCCTCAACGCGGTGAAGGCGATTGAGAGCTTCCACCACAGTGCGTTGTAACCGTGACTCCGAATCATCGCCCAATGCGTACGTCTCAAGAAGCTCAAGGGCCCGACGCCAGGTCGGTCTATGAGTTCCGCTATCCTCAAATAGCGATAACTGGCGAAAAAGGCGGACCGCTGTGGCAAGCTGGCCTCGAACTGTAGCGCCATCGAATCCAGCAGATGGATCGAGGAGGGCGTTCAACTCCTCAATGGCGCGTGCTTCGAGGGTGGCCTTGTCACCTGTGGCGCGATTGATGGAGTCGCGTTCAACAGTTAGGCCAAGCCGGCGATTTATGCGCTCATCGCCTTCAGGATCAACAAGACGACTCGGATCGGCACCCGTAAACGTCAGTGCGACGGGTTCCGGTACGATATGAACTGGATTCCGTACCTCGGCACGGAAGAATAATGCGTGGTAATAGCGGTAGCTAAGGAGCCGGAGTGGCGATTCATGCTGTACCGCGCCAGTAAGAAGATCTTGACAGACGAGTCCACCTGTTATTGCTATTGCCACCACAGCTTGAAGGCGTCGGAAGGGTAGTCGTTGCCCAGAGAAATGGGACCAAGCCAGGACGTCCGACACGACTTGCTGTACCTGTGGGCGACGCATGTCAGTCGCATTTGCAAGTATCGGGCAGTTGGTCTGCTTTGGACATAAACTGCAGGCAGGGGAGCCTTCCCACTGCGCTTGGTCGGTCCAACGCTGCAGAAGCGCCGGAGCAACCGTGCGAACGTGGAAGCGGTATCGAAAGTTGATTACCATGACGCGCCATTCGCGCATCGCTGTATCGATTTGCTCAACCCGGTCTCGATTAGCCCAACTCTCAAGCGCTGGTTCTACAATGTGGCTCCACAACGGATAGGCTACCGTTTCGCGAAGGGCGCGAAAAACGCGCCTCAAGCGCCCCTCGTTGATTGCGACTACGAGCGTACAGGCTGGTTCGGAGGTCATTTGGCAAAGAATGCGCTCGCAGAGGCGGCATTCGTCCAGCTCCGACGCGTCCTTGATAACGATGAATCCGCCAATCGACGTCTCAGGCATCAGCTCATCGGCGTATTGAAGTTCACGCGCTAGCTGGGCGCAGAACGCTGTCTTGCCGTCGCCAGCATCGCCGGTCAGAAACAGAATTCGAAGCTTTAGGCGGCCCGTCGCTAGATCACACGCTAACTGATCGAGCTTTGTCGGTGCATGGAGGGAAGAATCATCAGGGAACCATCTCGCCTTCTCACGAAGACTCCGCACGAATTCACTCTTTGCCTCATGTATGTACGTCGCATTCGAGTCCTGCTGCTGTGTGCGCAGCGAACTTAGATACTCAACCATCGGGTTGATAGCGAAGTTCCCTTCAGGCACGCCCAACCCTCCCGTAACCTTTGATGTGGACAAGCAAGGGACTTGCGGGTGTCCTGCGGTGGATCGTAATCAATGACTCTGCGGAGAGCGTACTGAAGTTGGCTGCTGGCGTGATTGCGCTTGGCGGTCGAGATCTTGTACGCCGCGCGTGGTACAAACGGTGGCCGGCTTGAGACCTAGTCAAAGGTCGAAGCTCACCAATAGTGGGGGGGTAGACTGCGCCTTTCGCGCATATCAACACAGCGAGGTAGGCTCAATCACGGTGATGACAAGTACCTGCACAAGCGAGCCTCTGGATATTGTTAGCCTGCGTTGGTCTAACCGGCACTTAACGCCATACTTGGCGACGTCAAGCAGGCTCTACCCTTTCCCCACCGGTAGGATAGGTGAAAGCCCAGATTTCTCGCCAATCCTGGAACTTCTGCAATCAGTCCCTTGGCCAAGGTATGCGTCTTCAAGTATTTTTTTGCCTTATCGTCCTTGTCTCTCGGTCCGATTCGGGACCAAAACATGAGGTCGAGAGCCATTGAGTCAATCCAATCGACGGCTTGGTCGTAACCCGCCGCCCACCTTAAGTGCTTCGCAGTGTCGAGGAGGGTGTCCAGATTTTCTTGGCTGCCGAAGAGGCATGAGCCGAAATGAACATACGAAATCTTCTTTGCTTTGCGTAAAGCCTCGTTGATTGTAGCGCCGTTGATCTCGCGCTGAAGGCCTTGAATCCGCCCCGAACTACCATGCGCCGCGACGTAAAGAAGTCGCGGGGAAGCAACGTCATCTTTGTTAAACTGCTCAATCCAATGTTCAAACGAGGATCGGCCGTGAAAGGTCTGGTAATACGCCCCTAAGCCCACTACACGGGAGAACTCGCTCACGAATGGCCAAACGGAGGTCGACTTTACGGTGGCTGCATCCCATGGGGCTTCAAGCACAAGGATCGACTTGAACATCTTTCAAGACCTCTTGGTTCAGTGTGGCAGCTGACGTCCGAGCTTGGAGAGACACAGCATGCGGCCGGGCGCGCGATCGTCGTTTCTGGTGTAGCGGGCGATCGAGCCGGGCTGCATTGACAGAGTAGCGTCCGCCTTGTGGACTTCGGGGGCGTTGATCTAGGTCAAGACCAACTGATGGCAGGGGATTGCATCGTAGCGATATTGTGTAGGCTCCCGTGGAGGTATGAGACTTGCCCCGCGGCAGCGTACCCTTTGACCTCCCACTGGGCCAACTCGCAGAAGGCCGTTACGGTCGATTCGGTGGTGGCCCCAGTATCGGGCCCCGTTGCGTGACTCACGTCTGGGGGAAATGGTCTCTGTTGCAAGTGGCGGGTGCGCCACAGAAGACGCTCGAGACGATTGCGTTACGTTAAAGCTTTTGGCAGGAGGGTCGCGCATTCGCATCGCGATTGGAACGTTGAGGCTCCGCTCTAAGGCTACCTTGCAATGCGGAGGAGTCGCGTGACGGTCTCGCGCCGACGGCACCACGATGGGCTGCTGCATCGGAGCCAACCCATGCTGCTCATTGCGCGGATAGGTGTAGGTTGGCCAAGCCGGCGAGCCGGTCTCGGCGGCATTTGCGACCGTGCGGTGGACGAGCAGGCGCTGGCACGATCTGAGCGCTCGAGGCCCCGGAGATGTTTAGGTCGCGCCTTCTATCTTTGGGCGGCTATTCAGGTAACTGTTCAATGGCCGACGCGCCAATGAGCGGTGCTTCCCCGACATTGCGGTAGTGCACGATGGCGTATGTACCTAGATCAAGAGGGCAGTAGGGAGCAGCACATAGGGCGAAGCTGCGCCGGGTTGGATTAGCACCACAATCTGAAATGCCAATATGGTCGTGGCCAACAAGACGTTTGATTTGGAGACGGCAGTATGAAAGCACCAAAGGCGCAGGCGGACGAGAAGGTCATTCAAAATATCGATTCAGCAAGAAGGCTTGCGGCCGCGATCATCTTGCATGGCAGGAACCTTGCTGGTGTTCTGGGTCACCAGACGCAAGATCCGAAGTTATTCGGGCAAGATTGTGAGCAATGGGTACTAAATGTCGAATTGAATTATGAGATCCTGACTGGCCTTTTTGGGGTCGAACCGACCATTCGAGCACTGGTAACACACGAAGTGAGAAGGGATACTGACCTTTCTGCTAAACACTACTGCAGGGCGGTTTGCGGGTTCGGACAATCAATACTTGAAAGTAACATTCCATTTGTAACGAAATCAGCAGTCTTCTACGATTTCAATATCATCGGCCTTCTTTTCGACCGATCGCGCGAGAATTACTACATCTGTGAGCCGAGCCTCCGTGAATTTCTCGTTGTGCTGCGCGACTTTCTAGCTACACTGGCGGATTGCGAACGTCACATTTGGTATGGTTCCACCTTCGCAGGGGGGCCGGAACAAGTCGAGACCCTCAGTGCGAGATTGGATGAAGCAAGTTTGGGTCTGGAGTTGTCACCGGAACTCATTGCGTTGCGAGCGGCCGCTGTCAAGTAGCGATTACGGCGATTACGGCCGGCAATTCAATTGCCACGTTCTAGGACGCCTTGGAGAAGACCGGCGGCGAGGCGTTGGGTTGCAACGCGCATGCCGGACCGCGGGTTCACGCCGGGTTCGTGGACGCCCGTTGGTGTGGGTCAGGTGGGTATCGCCGCCACAGAGATCGAAGGATCTACCCGAGGCATTCAGTTGTCGAAACTGATTGGGGGATAAGGTCATTGTCGGGCGATCACTGACCGAGCGGGTTCAGGGCGTGCTGGTTGATCGCGATCTCGATGTTTGCGCCTGGATGAGGACATCGCTTGCGGGCGACAGCAATGCTTCCCGCAGTCGCACCATTGCAAGCGTGTCGAGCTCGCAGTAGGCAAGGAGCTGCCTTTCCAGTTCGGCCTTGCGATCGGCCAAGGTGTCGGGATGGATCGCCTCGGCGTACGCCTCAGGAGCGGCCCCGCCATCGCGCACGCCTTCGAGTTTGGCGTAGGACAAGTCCGGCACTAGCGCCGGCAGTACCGACTTGAGCCCCCAGCTTCCCTCTTGCATCGGATGATAGTATTGGTCGCGTACGACCGGGAGCAGGTCGAAGAGCCGCGCCGCAATCCGCAGCAGCGGTTCGCGCAGATCGTCGAAGCGCTCGGCGAGGTATTCCAAACAGCGCCGCTCGAATGACACGTTGTAGGCGACGACGCGTTCATCGCCGCCACACTCCCGCACTAGATCCTCAGCGATCGTCCGCGACGGATCGTCGCCGGTCAGGTCGAGGAAGCTGTGATGTCCGAGCGAGCCGTCGGCCGCCTGCCGGTGCAGCGAATACTGGAACGGGACCTGCTGATAGGGTCGCGTGCCGGCCCAGATTGGCACCGCGAAGGCGATCGTCTCGAAGTCGAGGAACAGTGCCGGCAGCGGCGCCCGCGCAAGTGCCGCGGCTGCGGCGGCGGTATCGAAGTAGACTGTTCCGGCCAGCGTATGCTCCTTGACGCGCAGTTGCCGCTCGGTCAATAACGCGTCGGGAACCTGATCCAGCGACTGTACCTCCGGCTGGGCCAGGTATTCCAGCAGCGCGGCCGACTGCATTCGCGGCAGCCACCTCACCGGGTGCGCCACTGTCGGCTCGGGCTCGCTGCAGTGGCCCAGGAACCCGCACTCGAACGGATCGGTGCAGTGCGGGCCCGTTCCCCGAACCGGGCAGGTCAGCTGCGCGGCGATCGCCTGGGCGTCGGTGATCCAACGCCGGACTTCGGGCGCCCGCGACCGGGCCTCTTCGGTCAGGTCCTCCTCGACGAAAATGCCGGCGTAGCGACCGTCGCCCGGGTAGACCCAAGTCGTGTCGATGTGGCCAATGGCGACCCGCGTTAACGGCGCGCCGGCTTGGGTGGCCACGAAGTGCTGGATTGCCGCGTCATCGTGGTGGTACGGCTTTACGCTGCCCGACGCCTTGATCTCGACCATCCGCCAACCACGATGGCCTTGGGTCGCGTCAGGCAGCAGAATGTCGGCGAAGGCGAGCGCCCCGCCGGCGGCGAACCCCGCCTCGAAAATCGGCGTGGTGCTCGACGCGACGAGGCGCCGCGTGCGATCGAGCGCCCCGCGGAAGCCCTCCTTGTCCACGTCGATCAGCGTTCCCGTGCGCTCGGGGTCGTAGAGCTCGCGGGCGAGCGCACCAACGTCGTGACCCACGGCGAAGGACGCCTGCGTCGCGGCGGAATCCGCGCGCAGATCAGGACGATGAACCTCGAGCCAAAGCCGCTTCGGACACTGGCGGTAGGCGAGGAGTTTGGACTTGGAGAGCGAACGCATGAGCTTCATACGGGGTAAGAACTGCCTCAGTATTGATCGTGATCGCGACGAAATGCGTCGGGTCAGCGACGACTATGGCGTGGCGTATTGCGCAACCGCTGCCTGGAGGGTAGCGCGCAGGTCGTCGCGCAGGGCACCTGGCCCCAGCACCTTGACCGCCGTGCCTTGGCCGAGAAGCCATTGCCGCAGCTGCTGTGAATCGGGCAGCGTGGCGCTCAAGCGAATGTGCCCGTCGGCAACGTCGCCCTCGGCGCCTGCAGAAGCGGGGGCCTCGGTCTCGGTGATCTTCTGGTCGGCCGCGAGCGGCGTCTCGGCCAAGATGCCGGCGAGTCCTGCTGACACCTCCATCTCGAGCTGGATCAAGCCGCCCGAGCCAAACTGCAGCGCGCCCGAGGCGAGGTAGCGGTCGATGTCGAAGCCCGGCGGCCGCTGCACCGGATCGCCGGTCCGCTCTGCCTTCGTGAAGCGGTGCGCGGCGTAGAGGCGGATGTCCTGGTAGGAGAAGGCCGTGGCGACCAGGTAAGTCACCGGCCCGCGCTGGACGAGGGCGAGCGGGTGCAGCATGAGCTCACGTGGGTTGCGCTCGCCGGCCGACCGGTAGCGGACCCGCACCTGCTCGTCGGCGAGCAGCGCCTCTTGCAGCTCGGTGAGTGCTGCGGGATCGACCTTCGGCGGCAGCAGCGGTAGCGTCGGCGTCACCGTTCGGACCTTGCGCACCCAGCGGGCCGTGCGGTTCGTCGGCTGGAGCATGTCGAGGCGGGCCTGCGCCTGCTTGAACCGTGGCGCGAGCGACTCGAGGACCGACTTAGGCAACAGCGGCTTCAGCGTTCCTTCGATGACGTTGAGCGACAGCGCTTCGGCTAGGCTCAGGCCGGGCAGGTCGACGGATGCGCCCGGAACCCAGTGCCAGCCGTAGGGGACGCCGGCGTTGTTGCAATTGAGCGCGTACTCGAACGCCTCCAGCAGTTCGCCCAGGTCACGCTCGACTTGGCGCTTGCTGACCTTGTATCCGGCCTCGGCCAACGCCTCGGCGAGCTGGGTGGCGGTCTTGCCAGGGCCGCGCGAAGGCAGCAGCTTCAGGAGTTCCCACTGGCGGAGGATCGTGTTGCGGGACGTGTTCGCGGGCATGGTCTCGGTCGTGGCGGTGGGTGGGGTCTACGGACGGCTGGCTTGGCGTCGGATGCTCTCATCGTAAACCGGAGTGCGTCGAAATGCGTCGTGACCTGCGCGCCGTGGCCGCGCCGGGTCGTGCCGCGTGCGACCTGTTTCGACGCGCAACTGCGCCAGCATGACCTCATTCTTCATCGCCACGGAGGCGCACCATGCAAGTCCACTCGAACGAATCGACCAATACCGCCGCGATGTCGACAAGTATCGCGCCGAACGGCCCGGCGGAGGCAGTTGGAGTGCCCGAGTGTGCCAGTCTCATGATCGCCCTTAAACCGGACGACATCTCGAGCTTCATCCTCTGGCTCGACGGGATGGCGAAGTTCATTGACATCACCAAGGCCCATCTGCCGGATCTGTACGACAGCAAGGTGATCCTCATGCAGCGGCTGTCGCGGCACACGTTCGAGCTGAAGAAACGGCTACAGGACGCCCGGAGCGCTGCGTCCGCTCCGCAGGCTCCGACGGGCGAGCTGCAGAGTGCGGGGCAGGTTGAGCGCGGGTGACCGCCAAGGCGGTGCGGCAGCGACGCGCGGGCCGGACGAAAGCGTTGGCGCGACGCAATCTGTCGCATGACAATGTTCAAATGGCACCATCGAAAGACGCTAGGAGAAGGCAATGAGCCGCAAGGATAGGAAGGGGTTGTCGTCGAAGGAACTGCTGGAGAAGATCGGCTTGTCGACGGACCTGCCGGACCTGTCGTCGGTCCTGCTCGACGAGGACCTGGACGGTCTGCAGGGCGACCTCGTGCCGCTGCTGCAGGAGCGCTACCGCTCGCTCAAGCTCGAGCGGCACACGCTGCGCGCCGGGATGGTGGTCGGCTGGAAGCCGGGGCTCCAGAACCGGCGCTGGCCGAGCTACGCCAAGCCGTGCATCGTGCTCGAGATGCTGCCGGCGCCGGTGCTCGACAACGGCGAGCCGGGCTCGACGTACTTCCGCGAGCCGCTCGACATGATCGTTGGCCTGTTCGTCGAGGACGGCGATCACCGCGGTGACTTCCTCGCGTTCCACGCGTGCTCGGAGCGGTTCCAGCCTTGGCCGGGCGAGGAGGGCTGACCGATGGCGAACCGTTCCCGCCGTGCGCTGCACCTCGCTGCCGATCTTCCGGTCGACGACGACATCGACCATCTCCCGGCCGCCGCGTGGCGCACGGACCTCGACGAGATACCCGCGACCGAACGTCGCGCCGCGGCGATTGCGCTGCGCCTGCTGCACGGGGATAGCGAAACCCGAAAGACGATCCTGCGCAGCTCTGATCGCACACTTGCGGCGTGGAAGATCGTCGCGCCGCTTGCGAGCCCGGAGGCGATTGCTGCCACCGAGGCGGTCGACGACGACGACGAAGAGATGGCTCGCCACATTCGGCGGGTCCGAATCCTGCGCCGAGTGCCGCGCACTCTCCTCACCCGGCTCGCACGCGCCGACGGCGGCGCTCCGACGCACCCGTCGGTGGCGGTGCTTGCCGAACTGCTCGGCCTCGACGCGGCAGAAGCGGCGATCCTCGACTTCCTGGAGAAGCGCCATACGGTTGCGGGCTTCCTCGAATTCATGCGCCACTGTGGTCACGCCGAAGCGCTCGACAACTTCGCCCGGGTGGGCGTCGCGCTGAACATCGATGGGCGCGCGCTGCGCACCGCGCTGGCGCCGAAGTGCACGCTGCGCCAGACGCAGCTGATCGAGTCCACGCGGCACGCGCGCACCGGCCAGAGCGATCTCGAGGACTTCCTGCCGCAGGGCGACGGCCTTGCGGAGATCCTGATCGCGGCGCCCCGAACTGTGGCCGAGCTGACCGAGCTGCTGATCGAGCCGACCCCGGAAGCGGCGCTCGCTCTCGCCGACTTCCCGCACCAAGCGGCACCTGCCGACCGGCTCGTCCGCGTGTTCCGCGAAGCGGCACGCACCCGCGCGAGCGGCGTCAATGCGCTGCTTTACGGGCCACCGGGCACAGGCAAGACCGAGTTCGCGCACGCGCTGGCCCGCGCCGCCGGCCTCACCCTGTACCGCGTACGTACCGCCGATGACGACGGTGACGGGCTCTCCCGCTCGGGCCGCTTCACCGCCTACCTGATCGCACAGCGCGTGCTGGCGGCACGGAGCGACGCGCTGATCCTGTTCGACGAGGCCGAGGACGCCTTCGGCGAAGAGGGTGGGACCTTGGCGCGGCTGCTCGGCGGCGGGCGGCGGACCGGCCGCGAGAAGGGCTGGACCAACCGCCTACTCGAAGACAACGTCGTGCCGGCGATCTGGGCAACTAACGACGTCGAGACCATGGACGCCGCGTTCCTGCGGCGGTTCCTGCTGCCGGTGGAGTTCCCGATCCCTCCGCGCAGCGTGCGCCGCCGGATCGCCGACACGCACCTTGGCGAGTTCGGGTTGCCCGACCGCCTGCTCGATACGCTCGCCGGCGACGACCGGCTCGCCCCGGCCCAGTTTGGCGCCGCGCGCCGGCTGCTCGAGCTGCACGGCGGAGAGATCCGTTCGGAAGCGGCTGAGCCGTTCGTCCGCGACGGCGTCGCCGCCATGCGCCGGCTGCTGCACGGCAGCGGGTTGCCGCTCGTCCGTCGCTCGCCAACGGTGTTCGACGCCGCGTTCCTCAATATCGGCGGTGGGATCTCCGCCGAGGGGCTGATGGGAGCCCTGGCGCGCCTCGGCCGCGGCCGCCTGTGCTTCTACGGGCCGCCCGGCACCGGCAAGACCGAGTTCGCCCACGCGCTCGCCACGCACCTGCAGCGCGAGCTCGTCGCCAAGCAGGCGTCCGACCTCGTGTCGAAGTACGTCGGCGAGACCGAGCAGAACATCGCCGCGCTGTTCCGCTCGGTCGACGCCGAGCGGTCGGTGCTGCTGATCGACGAGGTCGACAGCTTCCTGCGCGACCGCAGCGACGCACAACGAAGCTGGGAGGTGAGCCAGGTCAACGAGCTGCTGCAGCAGATGGAGAGCTTCCAGGGCATCTTCATCGCCGCGACCAACCTGATGAGCGGGCTCGACCCGGCCGCGCTGCGCCGCTTTGACTTCAAGCTGCAATTCCGGCCGTTGAACGCGGCGCAGCGGCTGGCGCTGTTCGCCCGCGAGGCGCTCGGCGACCTCGCGCTCGCTGCGACGCTCCCGGCCAAGATGCGCGACGTGCTGGTCAGACTCGACGATCTGACGGCTGGTGACTTCGCCAACGTCTGCCGGCAGCGCGACCTGCTCGGCGAGACGTTGACACCGGAGGACTTCCTGCGGCGCCTCGCGCAGGAATGCCGGTGGAAGGCGGCGGCGTGACGATCACGTTGTAGGATCGCACGCCGAGTCGGACTTGCGCAGCAGCTGGAAGACCTCGGCGAGCGACAAGCTGCCAGCTGAACGTTCGATGATAGCGGCAGCCTCGGCCGCGTCGGTGATCGTCGCGTCGCGCCTGGCCAGCGCCTGCACGAGGGTCAGCGCTTCCCGTACCTTTAGGCGACGCGCCTCGATCCGGGCGAAGCACCGACCCGGCCGCACCAAGGCGTCGTCGAGATCGCCGACGTTGGGCAGGTTTGTGGAGAAGATGATCTTGCGGCCCTGCGCGCGGATGATGCCATCGGCAATGGCAAGGAACCGGTGGAGGTTGTCGTTGCCCGACGAGCGCGGCCCGAGCAGGTGATCGGCGTCCTCCATCACGAAGGCGTCGGCCCCATCGGTGACAAAGCGGATGAAGATCTCGTCGGTCTCCAGGGCCTTGGTGTCGGTCGTGTAGACCGCGCAGGCGGTCCCGCCCTTGCGACGGGTCATTGCGGCGAGAATGCTACGGATCAGGCGGGTCTTGCCGGTGCCGGGAGGTCCCTGCAGAACGAGGACGCAATCGTCGGCGTCGAGATAGCGGCGAATGAAACCATCCACGCCGCCGGCGAGGTACGGATAAGCCTCGTCGAGGAGGGGCGCATCGGCCACCTCCTCGACGCGGACCGACTCGAAGGAATCATGTTTGGTGACGAAGCACCAGTCGACCGCGATCATCGGCTCGGTGATCAGATAGGGACCGAAGTGCGCGAGGATGGCAGCCCGTGCCTGCTCGGCTTCGTCGACGCCGACGGCCCAGATCTCGAACGTGCACGAGCAGTATGTTGCCTTCCGTTGGCCGCGGGCCGAGATCAGTGCGCCGGCCTGGTCGAGAAGCATGGCCGAGGCGTTCGTCCGCTGTGCAGTCCAGCGCGGATCGAGCGCCAGTGCGTCGAATGCAGCTTCGAGGTTGATCCTGGCCGCGCAGGAAAACTCGCGGAAGATCGGGTAGCAGTCGCTGGCGGCCGTATGCTGCAGCGCAGCCGCCATGCGTCGCTCGAGGATCAGGTTCTTGAATCCGAAGACTTCACGGCTGATGGCAGAGCCGATAGGCGCCATGGTGTATGGTGACGCAGGCGACGGCAAATCGAACATGGAAACTCCAAAGTGGACATGTGTGCCGATTTCGGATGGAGGCATCACCTGAACGTCACGGGCATGGCTGAGGCGACGAGTCGATGATCTCCTGAGCTTGCGTCAGTACGCGTCGCGTCGAGATGCCCGGTGGACCGATCGACGGTTAGCGAACAAGGCTGGCCACCAGTCGCAGCCGCTCAGGGCTGCAATCCCGCGGCTACCCAAAGCCGCGCCAGCATCCGCGCGTCGGTCAATTCGCCGTGCCAGCCCTCGTCGGCGCCGGGCTCGAGCTGGTAGCGGTCGCACAGCGCCGCCAGCGAGCACCGGGCGCCAAGATGCCGTTGCCGGAAGCGTGGCAGTGTGTCGATATTGCGCGCCGCGGAGGTCAGCGTCGGAGCGGCGACACCGAGGCGCCCGAATTCGGCTGCGAAGAATGCGGCATCGAATGGCAGGTTGTGCATGACCGTCTGGTCGATGCCGACGAAACGAAGCAAGTGCGGGGCAACTTCGGCGAACAGGGGTTGGTCCCGCAGCATGGTGTCGTCTACGCCGTGGATTGCCACTGCCTCGGGCGGAACACTGCGTTGCGGATTGATGCGGGCGTGGAACTCGCGGCCTGTCAGGCGGCCGTCGAGCAGCTCGACGCCGGCAACTTCAATCAAGCGGTGACCCTGCCGCGGATCTAGGCCCGTGGTTTCGGTGTCGACAAAGACGAGGCGCATGGGAATATTGGTTCGGGTGTGAAGCGATGGAGACTAAGGATCGTGCAGTAGGTGGTGCCTGCCCGAGCAGGGCCGAGGATTCCAATGGGGGGCGAAGGCACCGTTTCGACGGGCCTCTGGGGCAAGTTGGTAACGGGAGATTGCCGAATCGGTGCGTCGGCATGTGTCGCATGAGCCCCGAGAACAGCCGAATCAGCGCATGCCGAGTCACTGAAGCGGGATTGCACTACGCCTGGATGGCGGCCCCCGGTTTCGCGATTGCCCGCGACGCATTGTGACGTGACCGAGGCGCATTGTTGCGAGGAACATCGCCCCCAACCGTACGCTCGAGGTCGAAGTATGCGAATCGAAGTCGCGTATACCCAGCACGTCGGCAAGAACTTGAGGCACCGCGGGCAGCAGGATGCCCTTTGGCACGGGCGCCAGGTACTGCAAGCGAACAACGTCGCTAGCGCTGGTTACACCGCCGACAAGGCCGTGATCACGGTTGCCGTCGCTGACGGCGTAAGCATCAGCCCGTCGCCAGAGCAGGCGAGCCGACGCGTCCTAGATTGGCTTGCGGGCGAGATCGCGTTCGGTGCCACCTTCGACATCGGAACAGTTCGGCGCATCCATGGTCAACTTTGCGATGCGCTGGGCAAAGGCAAGACCCGCGGTGCGGCCACCACGTTGGCAGCGGCTCAGTTCACAGCGCAATCGTGCGCCGTGTTGAACGTCGGTGACAGTCGGGTCTACCGCATCACCGCTGGTGGTGACTGGCAGCAACTCTCCCGGGATCACACGCTGCTCAATGTGATGATCGAGCGCGGCGAGGCGCGCGCGGAGCAGCAATACGCGAGCATCTACGACTGTCTCGACTCGTGCCTGGTTGCCGATGATGAAGAAACCGATTTTGCCGTGCACCGCTTTGAGGTACCGGCACAGGTCGGCGACCAGTTTCTGCTCTGTACGGACGGCGTGTACGGGAGTTTGAGCGCCGGCGAGTTAGAGCGCCTGACCGAGCCGTCCGCATCAACTGTCGTGCAGGTCAAGCAATGGCGCAAGGCAGTCTTGGCCGCAGGCGCGCCCGACAACCTGTCGATGGTCCTGGTGCGCATCATCGACAACGGCACCCAACGTGCCAACGCGTAGAAGTTGGCAGAGATCAGGGCTTTGGCGAGGCCGAATGAGGCGCCTCAAGACAATGACTCGTCGCCGCTGGACCCTCGGGTAGGTGGAATCGATCAAGCTGAAATACGTCGGGCGTTCGTCGCGAGGCTTGCCGAAAGCCGCCATCGCTTCGCCATTCCGGTGCAGACCGCCAGTCCACGTTGCCGGGCCATTGAACTGCAATTCGAGGGGGTATGTCCCGAGACGGGAGGTTGTCGCCGAGATGATCTTCGGCCGCGCTCCTCTGCCATTGCGACAGCGGATGTCACAACGCTTCGAGCGATTGCCACGCGACGCAAGCTGTCGCGATCCGGGAGCATAACTGGGGTCTCGAAACTCGCACTGGGAGAGAACCGCGCATGGCGGACTTCGAATACGTGACGGATGGGCTGATCGAACTGGCGCGGGCGTGCGCCGGCCGCTCGCATTGGTCGCAACCGCAGGACCGCGACGACGAGGGGCCGGCGCCGCAGCAGCTCTGCCTGCCCGGCTTCCGCACGCGCCCGGTCGTGCGTGAAAAGGTCCCGAACCTTGTCCAGCGCTGGGTGTTGCGGGTCCTTGCCCGTACTGAGGCGCTCACGCTCTACGGTGACCGTAACCGGAGGCAGGAGGGTATCGACGCGCTGCTCGCTCTCCAAGGTGTGCGCGGACCGCTCGACCCCGAGGCACTCCGGGCACTGGTTGTGCGCCAGATCGAGTCGGCAGAGGCGGCGGCGTCCGATCCGACGGGCACGCTACAGCGGAACATCGCGCTGCTGGCAACGGCGCTTGGGCTCTCCGTTGCCGAGTGCGAGCTGCTCGAGCTGCGGGCGCAAATGTGGACGCAACCGTTGCTCACCGAACTGTTCCGCGAGGTGCTCGACGGCCAGTGGACTGACCAGAAGCTTGCATCGGTGCTGGCCGTGGCCTTCGACTGCGACGAAGCGGAGACCTGGCCGTTGCTCGACCGCAACTGTTCCCTCTACAGGGCGGGCCTGCTCCGGCTTTCCGAGGCCACCAACAACGGCTTCCTCGGCAAGCTCGAGATCAAGTTCGGCCTGTCCAACGCACTGCACCGGCCGGCGGCGGACGTCGTCGACCTGTTGCGCTTCGCGGTCCGTGAAGGCCCGCGCGCGGCACTTGACCGTGCCGATTTTCCGCACCTCGCTACCGAGCTTGACGTGCTGGCGCGCTTCCTCGCCGCCGCCAGTCGCGAGCGCCTCACCGGCGTCAACGTGCTGCTGCACGGCCGGCCGGGTGTCGGGAAGACCGAAATTGCGCGAGCGCTGCCTCAGGCGTTGGGGCTGCGGTCCTTCGAGATCGCGGTCGAGGCGTCGAACGGGGAGGGCGCCGAACTCGATGCGCGGCTCGGCTCCTATCGGATGACGCAAGCGCTGCTGGGCGCGGTCGGCGGGGCCGTTGTGATCATGGACGAGATCGAGAACGCGTTCCCTAGGGGCGCGCATTTCGGCAGGCCCAAAGACAGCATCAAGGCGTGGCTGAATGAGGTGCTTGAGACCAATCCGCTGCCCGCGTTCTGGATCGCCAACGACATCGGCCGGATCGATCCGGCCTACGTGCGCCGGTTCGACTTCGTGCTCGAGGTTAAGGCGCCGCCGCGCTCGGTGCGCAAGGCGATCCTGCAGCAGAGCCTTGCGGGACTGCCGGTGAGGGACGCGTGGGTCGAGCGTCAGTCGGGCGACGCGGCCATTCCTCCGGCGACGACGGCCCGCGTGGCACGGGTGCTGCGTACGATTGGCCACACTGAGCCGGCCGAGGTCGAGGCGACCTACGAGTCCCTGGCGCGGCAGTTCAAAGCGGCCTGCGGCGCCCCCGTGGATCGGACCGGGTACCCGCCGATCGAGGACTACCGGCCGGAGTGGCTGAACGTCGATGCCGATGTGCCGCGGCTCGTCGAGTCGCTGCAGCGCCGGCCGCGCGGTCGGCTGCTATTTCACGGCCCGCCGGGCACGGGCAAGACCGCCCTTGCGCACCACCTCGCGCAGGCAATGGACCGCCCGCTTCTCGTGCGGCGGGCGTCCGACCTCGTGTCGAAGTGGGTCGGCGAGACCGAGAGGAATCTCGCGGCGATGTTCAAGGAAGCAGCCGATGACGAAGCGGTACTGCTGCTCGACGAGGCCGACAGCTTCCTGCAGGACCGTGGCTTGGCCCGGGCGCAGTGGGAGGTGACCGAGGTCAACGAGGTCCTGACGCAGATGGAAGGCTTCACCGGACTCTTCATCTGCGCGACCAACTTCCTAGACCGCGTGGATCCCGCAGCGCTGCGCCGGTTTGGGCTCAAGCTGGAGTTCCGCCCGCTGCGCTGCGAGCAGGCACGCTCGCTGTTCGACGCGTGGTGCGAGCGCTTGTGTTCGCAGGAATCTGCCGCGGTGGATCGACTTGTGGTCGAGTCGGGCCTTGCTGCGTTGCCGCGGCTCACCCCCGGCGACTTCGCGAGTGCTGCCGCGCGCTGGGACCTGCTGGACCAGCGCCCATCGCCGGTGGAGTTCCTCTCAGCGCTCGCCGACGAGAACGCGCTGAAGCCGGGCGAAGGGCGGCGGGCGATCGGGTTCTGACCTCGACAGGATTCGTCGCGTTCACACGCGAGAATCACCGCAGTTTGCTATCCCACAATCATCCGAGGGGAGACGATGAATCGACGGCATTTCTTTGGGGCTTTGTGCGCGGGCGCAGCGGTGATCGCTCCCGCAACGATCGGCGGCATCGGCGCAACGCCGCGGGTGGCACCTATAGCGACGGACGACGTGGTCGCGCAATTGGGAAAGCCGCCCCAGTCAAATGCAATTCCGGAATCGCAAAGCGCGCCGTCGCTCACGTTCCAAACCTTCGTGCCCGGACCCAACAGCGAAGAAGCTATCGCCGCCGCGCTCCGCATCGCCACGGGTACGCCTGACATCAATCTACTGTGCATTGCCTCCGACATCGGAATGGGGAAGACCCACCTCGCGCGGGCAATCGAAAACGAAGGTACTCGGCGCCGGCGATTCGTGCGCGCCAGGTTCTGCCACGCTGCGGAGTTTGTAGACGAGGTCGTGCGAGCCTACCGCCAGCGAAACTTCGAGCGGTTTCGCAGCGAATACCGTCCGCTCGACCTTCTCGTTCTGGATGATCTTCAGTTCCTGTGCGATAAGGACCGGACGCAGCAAGAAATGGCTGCGGTCATCGAAGAGTTGCTCGATGCCGGAAGAACGGTGGTGGTGACCACCTCCGCCCCGCCGGGCAAGTGCGATGGCCTTTCGGATTGCCTGGCGTCGGTACTGCGATGCGGCCGGACCGTCACTGTCGGAGCCCCGGACGCCAAGACGCGGCGGAAAATCCTGAACCTTAAGTCCCGCGCTTACGGCATCGACTTGCCCGACGACGTTGCCCGCTATCTCGTTCGGCGCCGGCCGCGGAACGTACGCGAGATGGAGGGTGAGCTGAAACGCGTTGTCGCTTACTCCTCGTTCTATGGAGAAGAGTTGTCGGTTCCGCTCGCGCGAAGAGCCGTCCCCAGGCATTGCCGCGCTTGATCGACTGCCTCGCACAACCGCCGTCTCGACCGGCGCGACGCCCGATGTCGCACTACCCTAGTTGAATGCTTGCATGCCCGAACCCGACGACCCTGAACTGCACGGCACCCACCGTTCGCCCCACTCGCTCGAGGCCGAGCAGGCGGTGCTGGGCGGCCTTCTCCTCGACAACGACGCGGCAGATCGCATCCTGGACCTGCTCACCGAAGAGGACTTCCACGCCGATGTCCACCGCCACATCTACCGGCACGTGATGGCCTTGCTGGAGGCAGGACAGGCGGCCGACGTGGTCACGCTGGCCGAGCGCCTTGGTTCGGTGCAGCGGCTCGATTACGTCGGCGGCATCGCCTATCTCGGGGCGCTGGTCGAAAACGTCCCGACCGCCGCCAACATCGCACACTACGCGGGGATCGTCCGCGATCGCTCGATCCTGCGCCAGGTCGCGGCAACCGGCCGGCGCGTTGTCGATGCGGCGCTCAACCCGCTCGGCCGCACGGCACCCGAGGTGCTCGACGAGGTCGAGGCGGATGTCATGCGGATTGCCGAGCAGTCCGCCCGCGGGCGGCAGGCGTTTGAGCCGATCGGCAGGCTGCTAACGCGCGTCGTCGAGCGCATCGAGGAGCTCTACACGCGCGACGACCCGTCGGCGGTCACCGGCGTGCCGACCGGTTACGTCGACCTCGATGAGTTGACCGCCGGCCTGCAGCCCGGCGACCTCGTCATCGTGGCCGGTCGCCCGGCGATGGGCAAGACTAGCTTCGCGCTGAACGTCGCCGAGCACGTCGCTCTGGTGTCGAAGCTGCCCGTCGCCGTGTTCTCGATGGAGATGGCCTCGACGCAGCTGGGGATGCGGATGGTCGCCTCGGTCGGACGGCTAGATCAGCAGAAGATGCGCACCGGGCGGCTAGGGCCGGACGACTGGCCGAAGATCTCGCACGCGCTCGGTGCACTACACGAGGCGCCGATTTACATCGACGAGACGCCCGCGCTGCGTGCGGTCGACGTCCGCTCGCGGGCCCGGCGCCTGCTGAAGCAGTACGGCAAGCTTGGCCTCGTGGTCGTCGACTACCTGCAACTGATGCAGGGTAGTGGCCGGTCGGATAACAGGACCGGCGAAATCTCGGAGATCTCCCGGGGTCTCAAGGCGCTGGCGAAAGAACTCGCGGTGCCGGTGCTGGCGCTATCGCAACTCAACCGCTCGCTCGAGCAGCGGCAGAACAAGCGGCCGGTGATGTCCGACCTGCGGGAGTCGGGCGCGATTGAGCAGGACGCCGATCTGATCCTGTTCATCTACCGCGACGAGGTATACCACCCGGACTCGCAGGACAAGGGAACCGCTGAGATCATCATCGGCAAGCAGCGCAACGGGCCGCAGGACACGGTGCGGCTGACGTTTCTCGGGGAATACACCCGGTTCGAGAATGCAGCGCGGCCAGGGAGCTACTGACCGCCGCCTTTTCCGGACACGGATCGGTCGAATGTTGACGGCGTGGTGGGACCGCTGTGTGGCTTAGGTGAATTCGGCTGCCAGCCGGACCAGCCCGGCGTCGGGCGCATGCCGGCTGACGATCCGCACGTCGAGACCGATGCCGTCGACCCTCTGCAGCGCGCGGCGCATCGCCGCGTCGATCCAGGCGGCGTCGTTGCCGAACGCCCCGCCGCCGACCCGGGTCAGGTAAACGGTGCGGGACGCGTGGTGGTGATCGTTCAGGACGGCCGCCCAGAGCGTAGCCTCGTAGGCGCCTTCGAGCACGAGCGTCGCAAACGACCGCCAGTGCTGCGGCGGGACGCGGGTGTACCGCACGGGAAGCGCCGAGCAGAAAGCCTGCGACACGAGGTGACCCGGTGCGACCGTGTCGGTGACTTCGACCTGCCAGTGCAGGCCGATTCGCAGGCGGTCGCGCAGGTCGCCGACTCCGTCCGGCCCGAGCGCGTGCAGCTTGCGGTCGATTTCCTCGAGGCCGGTTGCCGTGCAGAGCGCGTAACCGTTGCGCATCGCCCACAGCGACTCGCTTTCGTTCCCGAGCGCGACCCCGATGTCCCTCAGGCAATCGATCTGCCGGTCCCGCGTCTGGCCGGCCTGGCCGGCGACGGGCGCGAAGTAGTTGCGGTAGATCGTCGCGGCGCCTGCGGCGATCGCGCAGGCCGGGCCCTGAGTCGGGTCGTACTCGTAGATTGTGACGCCGCGCTCCGGGCTAACCTCCGGCCCGGTCATCTCGAGCAGGTTGAACTGGGACGCCACCTGGAACAGCGCGCTGGCGCTGGCGCTGCTGCGGTGGAGCTCGCGAACGTCGCCCGAGACAATGCTGACCTTGAGCTGGCCCGAGAGGTCGCCGGCCGCCTTCCGCGCGCGTTCGCGCAGCTCCGCAAGGGTGGGCGTCTCGAGCGTGCCGACGACCCACGACCGTTCGTTCACTCTGGAGCGCAGGTGATTGCCGTCGACTTCGAGTTTCGCGCGGACCTGAGGGTAGGCGCCTTCCGTGAAGCCGGTCAGTTTTTTGAACCAATCCATTCTTGTTGTCCTTGGTTGTGTCCAGAGTCGGGACGTCGGCGCATGGGCGCTGCTCCAGCGCGGTGCGGCAGACACGTCACCCTCTCCCCTACCGATGAGCATACGACCTTGCTGCGACAGAATGGGTCGCGGCGACGCGACGTCGAACGTCGCGCGGGTGGGATATCCTTGATTCATGATCCCTCTCGATTCCACCGAACGCCTGTCCTACCAGCAACCCGGCGATGCGCTGCCGCGCCCGCACGGCAACAGCTACTGGCTGCTGCCGGGCCGCATCATCGCCGGCGAATATCCGCGCAACTACGATGCAGCAAGCTCGCGGCTGAAGCTCCGGTCGATCCTTGCCGCCGGCGTCACGCGGTTCATCGACCTGGCCGAGGCGCACGAGCTCGAGCCCTATGCCGACCTTCTGCGCTCGGAGGCTGCGACGCTGGGAGCGGCGGCGGAGCACGCGCGCCATCCGATCCGCGACCTCTCCGTGCCCCGGCCGGCGACCATGCGAATCATCCTTGATGCCATCGCCGCGAACGCGCACGGCGTGACGTACGTGCACTGCTGGGGCGGCGTCGGGCGTACGGGGACCGTCGCCGGCTGCCTGCTGGTCGAGGCGGGCTTCACCGCGGATGAAGCCATCGCCATCCTGGCCGGCAAGTGGCGTGTCGTGGACAAGCGCAACCGTCACGCCCGAACCCCAGAGACTCACGAGCAGTTCGAGTACATCAGGGCGTGGAGGGCAGGGCAGACGGGGTAGCACGCCGGGCCGCAGTACCCGGCGCCGGTGGTACGCTCTATGCAGTTCACCCGAGAGCGGATACCAAGTGGCTCGTATCGTCCCCGACGGCTGGGAAGCGCTGGAAGCGAATGGCGCCATCTCGTTCGAGATCACGACGCTGCGGCGCCTTGCGGCGGACCTGCCGGACGACTACCGCGTCTTCCACGGCATCCACTGGACGCGGCTCGACCGCGGGTACTCGGTGTACGGCGAGATCGACTTCATCGTTGTCGGCCCGCGCGGCCAGGTCGTGGTGATCGAGCAGAAGAGCGGAGCGCTGGAGGAGACCGCGGAGGGACTCGTCAAGGTCTACCCGACCAAGCGCAAGAACGTGCTGGTCCAGATGCAGCGCTCGATCGATTCGCTGCAGTCGCAGTTCAGGCACGGGCACGCCGGCGTCGGCATGCCGCTCGATTACCTCCTCTATTGCCCTGAACACCGGGTCGTGAGCCCGGAGACGGCTGGCATCGCCGCCGAGCGGATCGTCGATGCGACGCGCGCGGGCGAGCTCGCGGGCCGGGTCAAGGCCGTCGTCGGGGCCACCCCGCCGATCGCCACGGTGACCACCGAGGTCGTGAACGCATTCCTCTCCGACCAGCTGGAACTCGCTCCGGACCCCAACGCATTGGTTGGGCAGGCGAGGGCGATGGTCACCCGCCTCTCGGGCGGCCTGGCGACGTGGGCGCGCCGGATTGAGTTCGAACCATTCCGGCTGCGGGTGATCGGCACTGCCGGCTCCGGCAAGACCCAGCTCGCGCTGCGCGTGCTCGCGGATGCATCGGCAGCAGGGCGGCGGGCGCTGTACGTCTGCTTCAACCGGCCGCTGGCCGATCACGTGGCGCGGCTCGCCCCGCCCGGCACGCGCGCAGCGACGTTCCACATGCTCGGCGACCAGTTGCTGCGGGCACAGGGGGCGCCCGCGCATTTCGGCGAGGCCGGCGTGTTCGATCATCTCGCGGGCGCCCTGATCGCGGCCGAGCCCTCGCCGGACGAGCTCGTCGACGTCCTGATCGTCGACGAGGGCCAGGACTTCGAGCAACCGTGGGCCGACGCCCTGCTAAGGCGGCTGAAGCCCGGCGGCAGCGCCTGGTGGCTCGAGGATCCCCTGCAGAACCTCTACGGGAAGCCCACCATCGTGCTGCCCGGGTGGACGATCCTGCGGGCGGACGTCAACTACCGGACGCCGCGGGACATCCTGCAGCGCATCGGCCGGCTCGTCGATGCGGCCGCCGGCGTGCGTCCGGGCAGCCCGGTCGAGGGCGACGGCATCGACGTCGCGACCTATGCGGATGACCACGGCCTGATCGCCGC
>CAIWHR010000145.1 GCA_903912485.1 uncultured beta proteobacterium
GGAGGCGGACGCCGTCGCCAGCGGAACGTAGCGCACCGCGGCGATTTCGAGTTCTTCCGGCCCGCCCGGCGTCTGCAGCGTCACCGTGTCGCCCTCGCGCGCCTTGATCAGCGCGCGCGCCATCGGCGACACCCAGCTGATGTAGCCGCGCGCGGTGTCGATCTCGTCGACGCCGACGATGCTCACCGTGCGCTCGTCGCCGCTCCGGTCGCAGACGGTGACCGTGGCGCCGAAGAACACCTGGTCGGCGCCGGCGCCGTCGCGGCGCGCCAGCGGATCGACGACCTCGGCCACGTCGAGCCGCCGGATCAGGAAGCGCACGCGGCGGTCGATCTCGCGCAGGCGCTTCTTGCCGTAGATGTAGTCGCCGTTCTCCGAACGGTCGCCGTTCGACGCGGCCCAGGACACGACCGCGACCAGTTCGGGCCGCTCCTTCTTGACGAGGCGCTCGAGCTCGGCGGACAGGCGCGCGAATCCGCCCGGCGTCATGTAGTTGCGCGTGCCGGCGGGCAACGGCGACGCGGGTTCCTGCTCGTCGTCGTCTTCCGGCCCGTCGCCTTCCCTGGTGAATGCCTTGCTCATGTTCGCTGCCGCATCGCCCTCGAGACATTCCACGCGCGGGAGGCGGATTATAGGCGACGCAACGCCGTCCGCGCACGCCCGCCACTATAATCGACTCTCCCATCGTCCTGCCGCCCGCTGTCCTTCCATGCTCCATTGATGACTCCCGGTGACTCGGCCCTGCCCACTGCCGGCAGGTCGCTGGCGATACTGCTTGGCCTCGCGCTGGTCGCGGCGCTCGCGCTCGCGCTTGCGCTCGCGGTCGGCAGCGTCGCCGTCGACGCCGGCGCGATACTGCGCGGTCTCACCGGCGGCGCCGACACCGGGGCGGCGATCGTCCGCGACCTGCGACTGCCGCGCGCGCTCGCCGCGTTTGCCGCCGGCGGCCTGCTGGCGCTCGCCGGCGCGATCATGCAGGTGCTGCTGCGCAATCCGCTGGCCGACCCCTACGTGCTGGGCATCTCCGGTGGAGCCGCCGTCGGCGCGCTGGCGGCGATGCTCGCCGGCTTCGCCGCGGCGGTGGCGCCGGCGGCCTTCGCGGGCGCGCTCATCTCGACGTGGATCGTTTTCGGCCTGGCGCGGCGCGGCGGCGACCGTGCGGCGTGGACGGCCACGCGGCTGCTGCTGACGGGCGTCGTCGTCGCGGCGGGGTGGGGCGCGCTGATCGCGCTGATGCTGACGCTGGCACCCGACGCGCAGGTCAAGGGCATGCTGTTCTGGCTGATCGGCGACCTGTCGGCCGCGGCGCGGATCTGGCCGGCGCTCTTGACGCTCGGCGCCGCCGTCGCCGCCGCGCTGCCGTTCGCGCGCGACCTCAACGTGCTCGCCCGCGGCGAGGACAGCGCCGCGGCGCTGGGCGTCGCCGTGCCGCGGGTGACGCTGCTCTTCTACGCGCTCGCGGCGCTGACCACCGCCGCCGCCGTCACGACCGCGGGCAGCGTCGGCTTCGTCGGGCTGGTCGTGCCGCATGCGCTGCGGCTGGTGCTGGGCAACGACCAGCGCCTGCTGCTGCCGGCGTCGGCGCTGGCCGGAGGAACGCTGCTCCTGCTCGCCGATACGCTGGCGCGCAGCGTCGTCGCGCCGATCCAGCTTCCGGTCGGCGTGGTCACCGCGCTGATCGGCGTGCCCGTGTTCCTCTACCTGCTCGGACGGGGGCGAGCATGAGGTCAGGCTCCACCCCGCGCCTGTCCGCTCGCGGCGTGGCGCTGGCCGTGCCGGGGCGCGCGCTGTGCACGGGACTCGACTTCGACGTCCTTCCCGGCGAATGCTGGGCGATCGTCGGCCCCAACGGCGCGGGCAAGACGACGCTGCTGTCGGCGCTGGCGGGGCTGCGCCCGCCTGCCGCCGGCGAGATCCGCTACGACGGCGCGCCGCTGCCGGCGCTGTCCCCGCGCGAGCGCGCGCGCCGCCGCGGCTGGCTGCCGCAGGACAGCGTCGACTACTTTCCGGCGACGGTGCTGGAAACCGTGCTGGTCGGACGCCATCCGCACCTCGCCCGCTGGCAGTGGGAGACCGCAGCCGACGTCGGGCGCGCACGGCGCGCGCTGGCCGACGTCGGCCTCGGCGGCTTCGACGCGCGGCAGGCGGGCTCGCTGTCCGGCGGCGAGCGCCGCCGCGTCGCGCTGGCCGCGGTGCTGGCGCAGGACCCCGATCTCATCCTGCTCGACGAGCCGTCGTCGCATCTCGATCTCGTGCACCAGATCGCGGCGCTCGACATCCTCGCGCGGCTCAGGCGCGAACGCGGCAAGTCGATCGTGATGGTGCTGCACGACCTGCACCTGGCGCTGCGCTACGCCGATCACGCCATCGCGCTCGGCGGCGGCAGCGCCACCGCAGGTCCCGCCGACGCCGTCCTCACCGCCGACGCGCTGTCGCGGCTGTTCGGGCACCCGCTGCTGGCGCTGGGCGAAGGCAGCGCGCGCACTTTCGTTCCCGCGTAGCCGCACAGCCCGGCCATCCCCCGACCGGACTGCGGCTCCGGGCTGCCGATGCGCGTTACGGGCGCGGCGGACCGCCGCGCTGCCGCGCCGCGTCGAGCAGCGCGCACAGCTGGTCGACGCCGTCCAGGAAGCGCGGCCCCGGTCGGTGCAGCAGGTTGCCGTCGACGACGAGGAGGTTGCCCTGCGCGACCGCGGGCAGCGCCGGCCAGCGCCGCCACTCGTCGAGCCACTCGGGACGCAGGCCGTCGTCGGCGGCGGCGATGATCGCCTCGGGCTTCGCCGCCAGCACCGCCTCGACGCCGACGGTGGGCGCCGGCAGCGCCAGCGCCGCGAACACGTTGGCGCCGCCGCAGGCTTCCATCGCCTGCGAGATCAGATGCGCGCCGCCGATGGTGAA